>CALCNV010000158.1 GCA_937897645.1 uncultured Lysobacteraceae bacterium | reverse complement strand
TGGCCAACGGCGTGCGCGAAGGCGATGCCCACGAAGCGCTGTCCGACGTGGTCGCCACGCTCGGCATGGCGCGGAAGTTCCGCGATGCCCAACCACGGCTCTGGGACTACGCACTGAAGCTGCGTGACAAGAAGTTCGCCGCCAGCCTGCTCGACACCGTGGCGATGACGCCCGCCCTGCATGTCTCGCAACGTTACCCGGCCAGCCGCTTGTGCGCCGCCCCGGTGTTGCCAGTGACCCGGCATCCCCGCTTCGACAACCGGGTCATCGTGTTCGACCTGGACGGCGATGCCGATGCGTTGCTGCAGTTGGATGCGGAAGACATCGCGGACCGCTTGTACACGCCGGCAGCTGACCTGCCACCCGGGGAGAAGCGCATCCCCTTGAAGGAGGTGCACCTGAATCGCTCACCCGCCCTGGTGGCCTGGTCGCATTTGCGCGACGAGGACTTTGCCCGCCTGCAGATCGATCGCGCTGCCGTGGAGGCAACCGCAGGACACTTGCACATGCACGGTCCCGCCCTCGCGGAAAAGATGCGCCAGGTATTCGCCAGCGAGCGCGCCTATGAATCCTCCGATCCCGATGCTTCCATCTATGATGGCTTCATCGCCGATGGCGACAAGCGGCGCCTGGCCGAAGTGCGTGCCACGCCACCGGAACACCTGGGCAAGCGCGAGTTCGGCTTCAAGGACGCACGCCTGCCGGAACTGCTGTTCCGTTACCGTGCCCGCAACTGGCCAGGCACCTTGACGCAGCCGGAACAGGGCCGCTGGGATGCTTATCGCCGCCACCGGCTGTCGGCCGACGTGGGAATGTCGGAGGTGACCTTCGAGAGCTATCAAGCCGAGATCGATGCCTTGCGAGGGTTGCATGCGGGCAATGGAGAAAAGCAGGTGTTGCTGGACCAGTTGCAAGCCTGGGGAAATGATTTGCAAGCTACGTTGTGGTAAGAGCGACGTAAGTCGCGACCGAAACAGCAGCGCATTTGGACGCGGATCAGAGCGGATAAAATTCGATGAGCATTCCTTGTAATTCCGACGCTATCTGCATTTATCCGTGTCCCACTCTCTTAGTTGGTTTCAGTCGCGACTTACGTCGCTCCTACGACAGATACCACGTTCGCCGAGCAGCATGAAATGACCACCTACTTCTCCGATGCCAGCTTCAAGTTCCTGCGCACCCTGGCCAGGCACAACAACAAGGAATGGTTTGGCGAGCACAAGCAGCAGTACGACGACCATGTGCGCCAGCCCTTCCTGCACCTGCTCACCGACCTGCAGCCTGACCTGGCACAGATCAGCGAGCACTACCGGGCCGATCCGAAGACCGTCGGCGGGTCATTGTTCCGCATCTACCGCGATGCGCGCTTTTCCAACGACAAGTCGCCGTACAAATCATGGCAAGGGGCGCGGTTGTTCCATGAGCGCCGCAAGCAGGTCGCCGCACCCTCGTTCTACCTGCACCTGCAGCCCGGCCACTGTTTCGTCGGTGCCGGCTTGTGGCATCCAGAGCCGCCGACCCAGCGCCGCGTGCGGCAGTTCATTTTCGACAACCCCGGCAGTTGGAAGGCCGCTGCGCACGCAACCAAGTTCCGCAAGCGCTTCGACTTCGACGACAGCGAGGTACTGACCCGTCCACCGCGCGGATTCCCTGCTGATTTCGAATTGATCGATGACCTGAAGCACAAGAATTTCGTCTTCATTCGCAGCTTGGACGACGCCAGCATGACCAGCCCGCGCTTGCGACAGGCGCTGGTCGCCGACCTTGAAGCGCTCGCACCTTTCATGGATTATCTCTGCGCGGCACTCGACCTGGAGTTCTGAAATGAAGAAGTGGATCGTGCTGGCGGTCGTGGTGTTGCTGGCTGTTACAGGCTATGTCGCCGCTGGGCCCTACCTGGCCATGAACGGTATCCGCCAGGCCTTGGCCGAACAGGACACCGGCCAGCTCGAACGGCACGTGGATTTCCCTGCGCTTCGCGTGAGCCTCAAGGCGCAACTGGAAGACAAGCTGGCGCGCCGCGTGGGCAGTGGCGTGCAATCCAACCTGTTTGGCGCCTTCGCGCTTTCGTTGGCCGGGAATGCGGTCGGTCGTGGCGTGGACACCATGGTCACGCCATTGGGCATCGGCGCATTGCTGCAAGGGCGCGGCCTGTGGAAGAAATCAACTGGCGACACCGTGGATGGCGACACCTACGGCAAACCCGTGCCCGCCGATCCACTACGGGAAGCCGTGCGCCGCTATGAGTCGCCGTCGCGATTCACCGCGACGGTGACCGACGAAGATGGCGACCCGGTGGTCTTCGTGTTCAAGCGCAATGGCCTGCGTTGGAAGCTGGCCGACATCCGCCTGCCCATGTAGGAGCGCCCCATGGGCGCGAGCTTCTGATCTTGACCTTCAACCAGAGTCAGCGAAAAGCTCGCGCCCATGGGGCGCTCCTACGGGTTTGCAACGCCGTGTGGCACGTGCCCGGCGGCCACATGCAGCCTGGCGCTGTCGATGTTGTGCTGCGAATCGTCGAAGAACAGATCGGCACCGAATGCTTCCAGGAACGGTCCCTTGTGGCGGCCGCCGAGGAACAGCGCCTCGTCCAGGCGCACGTCCCAATCCCGCAAGGTGCGGATCACGCGCTCGTGCGCGGGCGCGGAACGCGCGGTCACCAGCGCCGTGCGGATCGGCGCGTCCTTGCCTGACGGGAAGGCCGCCTGCAGGTCGTGCAGTGCCGACAGGAAACCCTTGAATGGGCCACCCGACAAGGGCTCCCGCGCCCGGTCGCGCTCGTGCTTGCCGAAGGCCACGACCCCCTGTTCACGCGACACCCGCTCGCTCTCGTCGCCGAAGATCACGGCATCGCCATCGAAGGCGATGCGCAACTGGTCCGAATGTTGCTGCATCGGCTTGGCCGGAAGGATCGTGGCAGCCGCGATGCCGTGCTCGATCGATCGACGCACGGATTCCGGATTGGCCGACAGGAAAAGATCCGCGCCGAACGGCTTGGCATAGGGCCAAGTGGGTTCTCCCGACGTGAAGGTCGCACGGGTAATACCGAGGTTGTGGTGCTGGATGGAATTGAAGATGCGCAAGCCGGTATCGGCGGAATTGCGCGAGAGCAGGATGACTTCCACGCGCGGTGAGTCCGCGGGCGCACCCTCATTCAGGGCCAGCAACTTGCGCACCACCGAGAACGCCATCCCCGGCGCCAGCGCATCGTCTTCGTGTGTACGCTGGAACGCGCTGTAGGCTTCCACGCCTTCGCTCTCGTACAGGCCATGGCTTTCCTCAAGATCGAAAAGCGCACGCGAAGTCACGGCAACCGTCAGCAAGCGGGGGGAGTTATCGGATGACATGGCGTGATTATCACGCACGCGAGTCTCAGGGTGCGAGAAGCCTGGTGGCCGCAGCTGCAGTCAGCCTCCGGGAGGCGACCGCACCAGGATCCGGGCAGGCATCCCGCGCTGGTTGTCGCGGGTCACGGCGCGCACTTCCACCTGCAGGTCGATGTACTCCTGTTGCGCGGGTGGTCCGTCCTTCCAAAGGAAAAGGAAGTCGCTGCGTCGTCCTTCGAGTGGAGCCTGCACTGGGGTTGCGGGGAAAATCGAATACGCCGTTTTGCCCAACACCACCGTGAATTCGAAACCGAGATCACGCGGCTTGAATTTTCCGCGCGGCCATTCCACGACCACCGTAAGCAGGCCGGTGTCATCGCAAGTCGCATGGTTGGAACCGATGCCACGCACCAGCTCGGTGACGACAGCAATCGGCGCAGGAAGATCCGGTGATGAGGCGTCAGACGCCACGCTGCCTGCGGCGAGCTCGAATGGCACGAGCTTGCTCGTCATCCCGCACGCATGGGCAGGCGATGCCAGGCAACATGCGCACAGCACGGCTATGCACGACCATTTCACAGGAGACCCCTCCCC
>CALCNV010000157.1 GCA_937897645.1 uncultured Lysobacteraceae bacterium | reverse complement strand
CCTGGGTGTTCATGGGCGACGGCTGCCTGATGGAAGGCATCTCGCACGAAGCCGCCTCGCTGGCGGGCACCTGGGGCTTGGGCAAGCTGGTCACGTTCTGGGACGACAACAAGATTTCCATCGACGGCAACACCGACGGATGGTTTACCGATGACACGCCGGCACGTTTCGAAGCCTACGGTTGGCAGGTGATCCGCAACGTCAACGGCCACGATCCGGTGGAAATCAAGACCGCCATCGACACCGCCCTGAAGGCGTCCGACAAGCCGACCCTGATCTGCTGCCGCACCACGATCGGCTTCGGCGCGCCCACCAAGCAAGGCAAGGAATCCAGCCACGGCGCACCGCTTGGCAAGGACGAACTGGCCGCCACGCGCGTGCAGCTGGAATGGCCGTATGGCCCGTTTGAGATTCCGGAAGAGATCTACACCGGCTGGCGTGCCGACAGCACCGGACTTGTTCGAGAAGACCAGTGGAATAAATTGTTTGACGCTTACGCCGAGCGCTACGGCAATGAGGCCTCCGAACTCGTACGTCGCTCGCACGGTGACTTGCCGGAAGGCTTCAGCGATTCCGCCAATGCGTACATCGCCAAGCTGCAGGCCGAAGGCCCGGTGGTCGCATCACGCAAGGCCTCGCAGATGGCAATCGAAGCCTTCGCGCCGCTGTTGCCGGAACTGATCGGCGGCTCCGCCGACCTCGCGCATTCCAACCTCACCCTGTGGAAGGCCAGCAAGTCCGTCGCCACCGACGACCCGGATGCCAACTATGTGTATTACGGCGTGCGCGAATTTGCCATGACCGCGATCAGCAATGGCCTTGCGCTGCACGGTGGCTTCATTCCATTCGACGCCACCTTCCTGGTGTTCAGCGACTACGCACGCAACGCGGTGCGCATGAGCGCGCTGAATCCTGCGCACGCGATCCACGTGTACACGCACGATTCCATCGGCTTGGGCGAAGACGGCCCCACCCACCAACCGGTCGAACACCTCGCTTCGCTGCGCTACATCCCCAACAACGACGTGTGGCGTCCGTGTGACGCGGTGGAATCCGCCGTGTCGTGGCGTGCCGCCATCGAGCGCAAGGATGGCCCGAGCTGCTTGATCTTCAGCCGCCAGAATCTGGCGCACCAGCCGCGCGATGCCGAACAGGTCGCCAACATTTCCCGTGGCGGCTATGTTTTGGCCGATGCGGAAGGCGGTAATCCCGACGTGATCCTGATCGCCACTGGTTCCGAAGTCGGCCTGGCCACGCAGGCCAAGGCGACGCTGGATGCAGCCGGTCTGAAGACGCGCGTGGTGTCGATGCCGTCAACGGATGTGTACGACCGCCAGAGCGCCGAGTACCGCGAGTCCGTACTACCCAACGCAGTGCGCAAGCGCGTCGCCATCGAAGCCGGCGTCACCGCTTTCTGGCGCCAGTACGTAGGCCTGGACGGCGCGGTGATTGGCATCGATACGTTCGGTGCTTCTGCGCCAGCGGATGTGCTGTATCCGCATTTCGGCATCACCGCGGAGAAAGTGGTGGAAGCGGCGAAGTCGCTGGGTTGAGGGTGGCGCGGGCAATTGAGAGGGTCGTCACCCTCTCAATGGGTCGTCCCAGCAAAGGATCTTCGCAACAAGGAATCGTCATCCCAGCGAACGCTGGGATCCATCTTGACTTTGCCTTTGTACGTGCAAAGCAAAAGCGCAGATCAAAATGGATCCCAGCGTTCGCTGGGATGACGACTCATTTTTATGACTAGCTGCGGGTTTGCTTAAGTCCAAGCGAAACCAGCTTTGCTTCAAGCCTCTCCGCAATCGTCCGCGCTGACTCCAACCCCATGCGCGCCAGCGCTTCGCGGTCATCAGTGCTTGTAGCCAATGCGCGCAACACGGTACTGATCTTCGAAGTTGTGGTCGAAGTGTTCGCCTTCAACCACCCCAATGCCTTCACCAGTCGCTGCTCCACCTCGGTGAAATCACTGCCCAGTGGGTAGTCGGGCAGGGTGCCGTCCTTGCGGAACGGTGCGAGCGTCTCACGTAGCCGCAGTGGCGTATTACGCGACCACTCCGGTTCCCCGGTGAAATCCATGCGCAGTTTCTTCGACCGCTTGGCCACTTCCATGATCTCGTTCTGGAAGCGTGCGTCGGTGATCGCCGTCATCGCGATCACGCAGTCCTCATCGGTCTGGTTCAGCAGGTCGGCGATGCCGTACTCGTTGACGTAGATATCGCGCAGGTGGCGAGGGATGGTGGTGTGGCCGTAATTCCAGCGCACGCTGCTTTCCGCCTTCGCGCCATCGTCGCGATGTGAGCGGAACATCAGCACGCTGCGTGCGTCGTCCAGTGCATGCGCCATGGCCACGAAATTGTACTGGCCGCCTACGCCGGACACGATGCGACCGTCTTCCAGTCCATCCGATACGGCATCACCCAGCGCGGTCGCCATCATGCAGGTGTTGAAGAAGCGCGACCCCACGCGCTGCAAGCGTTCGAGTGGTTCGTTGCCGCCGTAGAGCTGGTTGATTTCGCTGATGCGGCGCATGCCAATCGCACGGCGTTGGTCATCCGGCAGGTTGCGCAGCCAGTCGTAGAACGCGGGCGAACCCAGGTAGAACGCGCCATGCAGGTATTCACCATCGCGGTCCAGCCGTGCGTGGTCGCCGAGGTTGGCCGTGCCTTGCGCGATGCGCTGCATCAACGCCTCGTCATCCACCACCTTGCGGCGGATGACGCCTGCCTGCACAAGATGCTTGAAGCCCTCGTTGAGCATTTCGCTGCAGCCGTACAGGCCCACGGTGAACGGATCCATGCCGCCGCTGGCGATCACGGCAGGATGATGCGCCAGTTCCGGGTCCAGCGCCTGCAGCACTTCGCGGTATTTCTCATTGTCGGTGTGGCGAAGCACCAACGCGTGCGAAAGTGCATCGGCCAATGCGCCGATGCCGATCTGCAGGGTCCCGCCATCGCGCACCAGGGTGCTGGCATACAGGCCAATGGCGTAGTCGGCGTCGCTCACCGGCTGGCGCGGCAGCGCGAACAATTTGGGATACGGGCCTGGCGGCGCGATGACGATATCGAAGAAAGTTTCCTCGACCGCCGCCGTGCCACCAATCCACGGCAACTCCGGATCGATTTCCGCCACCAGCAGAGGTCGCGGCAGGCCGAGTGCGCGTATCGCATCGATGGTGTCATGGGTGGTGTCGTTGTTGCAGGACAACGACAGGCGCGTGCCGCCAGGTTCGCGCGCCACTTTCTGCAGGATCAGGTTGGCACCGCGCTGGGCTACGCCGGCCGCGGCCTGGGTGTAGTTGAGGCTGGTGTAGCCACGCTGCGCCTGCGCCGATTTCAACAGTGCGCCGGACTGCATGTAGAACTCTTCCACCACGATATGCGCCGGCAATGCATCGCGCTTCATCGCCTGCACATAACGAAGCGCGGGGAAGTCATCTCCGAAGTGAAGTTGCGCGAACGGCGCCAGGAAGCGCCGTTCCAGGTCGCTGCCGGCCGTGGGCGGATCCAGCGACAGTGCCGTGTAGATTTCCATGCGACGCGAGGGATCGGTTTCGATCCGCTCATACAGCGCGTTCAACAGGCGATGCGGCTTGCCGATGCCCAGCGGCGCGCCGATGCGCAAGGTGCCTAGGATCCGCTTGAGCAGCAGGTCCACGGCAGCATTCAGGTCGGTCAGGTGCACGGTCATGGACAAAGCCTAACGCCGTGGCGGCAATACCGCCATGCAACTCAGGCGAACAGCAGCTTCAACGCCGCGATCAGCAGCACCACGCCCAGCGCATGGCGCAGCGCCTTCACCGGCATCCATCGCAACCCCAGTTGCGTTCCCAGCACGGCACCCAGGGCGACGGCGACCAGCCACATGGGCAGCGCCTGCGGCAGCGTTCCGCTGGCATGCAGCAGGCCGGCCAGGCCGGTGAGCGAGTTGATCCAGACGAACGCCACCGACGTGCCACTGGCTTCACGCGTGGGCATCCAGCGGGCGAACAGCAGCAAGGGCGTCAGGAAGATTGCACCGCCGGTGCCGGTCAGGCCGGAGAGGACGCCGATGGTGGCGCCGATCAGCAAGCCGGGTAGCCACGGTACGCGTCTTCCAATGCTTTCGATATCATCGCTTTCGGCACGCGAGGCGCTGCGGAATACACCTGCTGCCGCGACCAGCAACACCAGCCCCAGCAACAGTGAATAGCTGTCAGCGGGCAGCTTGACCTGCGCAGCGAAGAATGCGGCCGGTGCAGACGTCAGTACGAAGGGCAGCACATTGCGCCAACGCACGTGCCCACCACGCCAGAAGCGTAACAGGCCAATGCCGCCGACCAAGAGATTCAATGCCAGCGCGGTGGGTCGCATCTGTTCCGGCGCGAAACCCAGCAAGGCCATCGCGGCGATGTAGCCGCTGGCACCCGCGTGCCCCACGGAGGAATACAGCACGGCCACGGCAAAGAAAAGCAGCGCCAGCAGGATCTCGATTTCGGTCATCGCGCGTCCATTGCCGCGATCAGGCTTGCCAAGGCCATGTGATTCTCAGAACCGGTCCAGAGGAAGCTTGAGGTAGCGCACGCCATTGCCTGCAGGTTCGGGCAATGCGCCGGCACGCAGGTTCACCTGCAGCGACGGGAGTATCAGCGCGGGCAGGTTGAGGGTCGCATCGCGGGTGGTGCGCAAGCTGACGAAGGTGGCTTCGTCGATGCCGTCATGCACGTGGATGTTGCCTGCGCGCTGTTCGCCGATGCTGGTTTCGCAAGCGATCTCCCGACCATTCGGGCCGTAGTCATGGCAAACGAACACGCGTGTGGCCTCGGGCAGTTGGAACAAGCGCCTGATCGAGCGGAACAGGGTGGCCGCATCGCCGCCCGGGAAATCGCAGCGCGCAGTGCCGCCGTCGGGCATGAACAAGGAGTCGCCCGGGAACAGGGCATCGCCAATCAGGAAGGCATTGCTGTCGCTGGTATGCCCGGGCACCGAGATCACGCGGCCGGGCAGGGCGCCGATCTTGAATTCCTCCCTGTCGGTGAACAAGTGGTCGAACTGTGATCCGTCCGTGCGGAATCCAGAGCCCAGGTCAAGTACCGCTGCAAAGGTCGCCTGCACCGTGCGAATGCCTTCGCCTATCGCCAGTCGTGCAGCAGGGAACCGTTGCTTGAGCCACTGCGCCGCCGACAGATGATCGGCGTGGGCATGGGTTTCCAGTATCCACTGCACCTGCAGCGCTTGTGCGCTGATGTGATCGACGATGGCCTGTGCCGACGTGGTGCCGGTGCGTGCCGAGGCGGCATCGAAATCCAGCACCGGATCGATGATCGCCGCCTGCCCGCTATTCGGGTCGGACACCACGTAGCTGAAGGTGTTGCTGCCTGCATGGAAGAAGGGTTGTACCTGTGCCTTCATCGCTGCATTCCTTATCCCGCCAGGGCGGTATTCAGTACTTTTGCAAGGTCCGCGCCGGCTTGCACGAGGCTTTGTTCCAGCACCGGCATCCACGTCTGCACATACCGGTCCTCAAGTTTTGCGCGTGCGGGGTAGAAGCCGGGCTGCAGGACGACGCGACAGGAATATTCAGTCCATTGCTCTGCGGTCCTGGGAAGAAGCGAGCGCTCCCTCGCCGTTGGCGCAGGCAATGCGCGCAAGCGGCGCAGGGTCGCGTCTTCATCGAGTCCGGTGGCCGCGAGCATTCGGCTGTCCCACAGGCTGTGGAGGTTGGTGCCCTTGCCGTTGAAGTTGACCTGCACATCATTGCCGCCGCGGTCACGCTCGAAACCCGAGTGCAGCGGTTGGTGGGCGTCGCCCACGAAATGCACGACGAATTTCAGCGCCTGCAATCGTTCGTCACGGGATTTGCGCGGATCGGACAGGATCGCAGTCTGCTTGCGAATGGCTTCCACCAGGCAATCGCCGTTGCGACAATCGCGCGCAGCGTCGTACTCGCAACCGTCTTCGGCCAGGTTGACGTAATGCCAGCGGGTGCTGCGCTTGCCCAGGTCAGGATCAGTGTCGCGCAGCTCGTCCGCCCAGCTGGCGATACCGGCCAGGCTGGGGTCGTTTTCATTGGCGAGCAAGGCCTGTACCTGCGCGCGCGCCTGGGGCGTCAGTTGCGCCTCGGCCAGCCGCGCAATCAGGCGGTGGCCAGTCCTGCCCCATGCCATGGCAGGCGTGGGCAGGAGTAGTGCAATGGCCAATAGCCAGAAATGAAGACGGATCATGCCGGCGATTCTAACCGGCAGGATCCGCAAGTCCCGAATCCTTGTTCTGCGGGGATCAGAACTTCAGGACATACGCGGCGCCGTAGACCAGCGGGTCGATGTTGACCGTACCCAAGTCGGCACCGTCCAGGCGAACGCTGGTATCAATGTCGATCCAACGCGCATCGACGCGGATCGCGCTCTTCTCGGTCAGCTTGAAGTCCAGTCCGGCGTGCAGGGCCAGGCCCCATGAACCACCCAGCGACAGGTCGCTGCCGGCCAGCGCGCCGCGCGTGCTTTCACTGAAGAACTTGGTGTAGTTGACGCCTGCGCCGACGAAAGGGGCAAGCTTGCTGTCGCCGTTGAAGTGGTACTGCAGCGACACCGTCGGCGGCAGGTGCTTGGTGCTGCCAACCTGTCCCAGGCCCTCGATGTTGATGTCGTGCTCGAATGGCCAGGAAGCCAAGACCTCGACACCCAGATTGTCACGTACGAAATACTCGAACGTAATGGTCGGCTTGACATCACTGCCAACGTCCACGGGCAGGGTGCCATTGGCCAGCGCGCCGTTGTCGGACTTCGGGTTCACTTGATGCACGCCCAAGCCCAGGGTCCAGTCGCCCTTCGACTGGGCAAGGGCGGGCAGGGCAAATGCGCCCAGCGCAATGGCAAGGCACGGGACAAGCAGGGACTTTTTCGCGTTCATGGAGTGGTCTCGTATTGGAATGGCGCCAGTCTCCGCCGACAGCGCCACCGCCGCCTTGATCAGGATCAACGACGTCTCCGGTCGGTGCTGTCACGCCTGCCGCTTTACCCCCTGTTAGAATCCGAATTCCTTCAACCGCTAGAGCGGCACGCCTTGCGTGACCGCAGGAGTCCCGGGCAATGACGATCAAGGTGGGTATCAATGGCTTCGGCCGCA
>CALCNV010000156.1 GCA_937897645.1 uncultured Lysobacteraceae bacterium | reverse complement strand
TCGTCCAGGTGATGGCTCAGGTTGATCGAGCCCAGGTTGCACACCGCGGTTTCTTCCGCCGAGGTGACTTCCAGGATTTCCGTGCACAGGTTGGACAGGTGGATGACGTTGCCGGCTTTCGCAGTCTGGTTGCTGGCGCGGTTGCACTTGTCCTTGAAGGTCATCCAGCCGTTGCCGGTCTGGGCCAGGGTGCGCATCATGCGGCTGTACAGTTCGCGCGCCTTGATCGACTTGGTGGCCTTGCCCTGCATTTCGGCCTGTTCATACGCATGTTCGAAGTCATCGCCGAACAGGTCAGTGAATTCCGGCACCACGCGCGGGTCGAACAGCGACCAGTCGGCGTCGGCTTCGACGCGCTTCATGAAAAGATCGGGGATCCAATTCGCAAGATTCAGGTTGTGCGTGCGTCGTGCCTCGTCGCCGGTGTTGTCGCGCAACTCCAGGAATTCCTCCACATCCGCATGCCACGGCTCCAGGTACACGCAGGCCGCACCCTTGCGCTTGCCGCCCTGGTTGACCGCCGCGACCGAGGAATCCAGCGTTTTCAACCACGGCACGATGCCGTTGGAATGGCCGTTGGTGGATTTGATCAGCGAACCGCGTGAACGCACGCGGGTGAAGCTGACGCCAATGCCGCCGCTGAACTTGGACAGCTGCGCGATGTCGCCGTACTTCTGGTAGATGGATTCCAGCGAATCGATCGGCGAATCCAGCAAGAAGCAGCTCGAGAGCTGCTCATGCGTTGTGCCGGCGTTGAACAGCGTCGGCGAACTCGGCAGGTAATCCAGGTTGCCCATGCGCCGGTACAGCGCCAAAGCTTCCGGCACGTCTTCGCTCAAGGCGCAGGCGATGCGCAGGAAGAACTGCTGCGGGGTTTCAATGACCTTGCGCGTATGCGGGTGGCGCAGCAGGTAGCGGTCGTACAGCGTGCGCAGGCCGAAGTAGTCGAAGCGCCTATCCAGCGACGCATCCAGCGCATCGTTCAGCTTGCGTGCGTTGGTCTGCACGAAGCCGAGCAGGCGGTCGTTGATCAGGCCGACTTCGTGGCCGCGCAGGACCGATTGCGAGAATGCATGGATTTCCTGACCCGTCACTTCCTTGGTGATGGTATCGGCCAGCAGGCGCGCGGCGAGGCGGCTGTACTCGGGTTCTTCGGCAGTCAGCAATGCGGCGGTGCGGATGGAAAGTTCATCCAGCTCACGCGTGGTCGCACCGTTGTACAGGCCGCTGATGGTGCGCGTGGCCACGCGCATCGGGTCCACGGCGTGCAGGCCTTCGCAATTGCGCTGCACGGCGCGCACGATCTTGTTGAGGTCCACCGGTTCCTGGCTGCCGTTGCGCTTGGTCACGCTCATCGCGGTGGCAGTGGGGGGTGGAGTCAGCAGGAAGCCCGAAGCGCTGTCGGGATGCAATGTGGGAGGGGCTTTAGCCCCGACTTCGTCAGCGGTCGTGGTGTCGGGACTGAAGTCCCTCCCACAGGAAAGATCGGTGGGGTGTGTGGACATGCTTTTCTCCATGCGTGATGCACGCGGCGGCCCGTCCCTCGCAGGCAGCGCAGGCCTTGTGCCTCGCAGGATGGGAAAGCGGCGTCGCAGGCAGCGCGACAACTGTCGCCCGCCTTGCGTCACCAGCCTGTCTCCCCCCGGAGATTCCGCGGCCGGCACCGCGCGGTGTGCTTCGCGCGGCTGTCGGCAGGTCTTCGGACTCGTGGACTTGGGGCTAGGAACGAGTGGAGAGGAGTGAGAAGTGAGTAAAAGCTCGCGCTTCCCCTCTCACTCCTCACTCCTCTACGCTCACTCCTAGCCCTCTTCCTAGGCCGCTGCTTCCCAGTGCCTGTGCACCAGTGCGTATCGCGACTTCGTTTCCACCTACCGCTGCGGGGCAGTGCCGGGATGGGTTCTTGCGAACCGCACCGGCTTCCCTTTTCATCCGGAGGCGCTAACCGCCGGAACCGACGACCACAACATAATGTGGTTTCAATCATGCGTCAACGCGACATATGGACTTTCAGTCATTCCAAGACTGAACCTGCTCATGCTCTGGAGTGGTGACGTCGAGGTTCCACGTAGGCTCGGCGCGGGTGATGTGCCGTGGAACCTCGCGCCCCTAGCGGTTAGCCCGCGTCAACGCGTGGGGTGATCACGCGTTCGCTTCGCAGTACATACGACCTGCATGGATCGGATTGATGCAAGCCAGGAGCGGACCATGAAGCGGTCATTCGCAATTGCAGTGGTGTTGGCCTGCGTGGCCACGACGGTCCTCCACGCGAGTGCGCGGAATGTTCACGAGCGCATCGCTGCTGCGCGCGCCGCATCGGTATTGCCAGGAAAGCTACCCGTCGTGCCCGCAGGCACGCGCGTGCTGCGCGATGTCAGTTACGGCGCGGATCCACGGCAGAGATTCGATGTCTATTTGCCTGCGGTGACGAAAGACGCACCGGTGATCCTGTTCGTGCATGGCGGTGGCTGGGCCAATGGCAACAAGGACAATCCGGGCATCGTGGAAGACAAAGCGGCGCATTGGCTGCCCAAGGGTTACGTACTGGTGTCCACCAACTATCGCATGCGCCCGGATACCGCCCCGTTGGACCAGGCCCGCGACGTGGCGCGTGCGCTGGCGGAAGTGCAGAAGCGCGCGCCGCAGTGGAATGCCAATCCCGCGCAGGTGACGCTGATGGGTCATTCCGCCGGCGCGCACCTGGTGGTGCTGGTCGGTGCCTCCAGCAATTTGTGGCGCGAAGCCGGCGCGTCGCGGCCACTGGGCGTGGTTTCGCTGGACAGCGGCGCGCTGGACGTTCCGAAGACAATGAAACGGCCACCGTTGCCCGGTATCTACGAACGCGCGTTCGGCGACAACCCGGCTGACTGGATCGCGGCTTCGCCACACCACCAACTCACCGCGGACGCGGCTCCCATGCTGGTGGTGTGTTCCAGCCGTCGCAGGGACGTGTGTGCGCAAAGCGAGGCGTTTGAAAAGAAGGCCGCGTCACTGGGCGTGCGCGTGCAGGTGTTGCCGCAAGATCTCTCGCACGCGGAGATCAATCGCGACCTTGGGAAGGCGTCGGCGTATACCGAAGCGGTGGATGCGTTC
>CALCNV010000155.1 GCA_937897645.1 uncultured Lysobacteraceae bacterium | reverse complement strand
CAAGGTCGCGCAGGCGGCGATGATCGCCGATGGATCGGGTACGTGTTCCAGCATTTCCATGCAGGTGATGGCATCGAAGGAAGCCGGCGCTTCGAGGGCCAGTGATTCCACTGACTGCAGGCGGTAGTCGACGGTGATGCCGGATTCCAGGCGATGCAGCTTGGCGACCTTGATCAATTCCGGAGCAAGATCTATGGCGACGACCTTCGCGCCCTCCTTCGCCAGCGCTTCACTCAGCAAGCCTGCGCCGCAACCCACATCCAGCACCGCGCCATCGCGCAGGTTGACTCGCTGTTTTACGTACTCCAGGCGCACCGGATTCAGCGCATGCAGGGCTTTCTGCGGGCCTTCCGGATCCCACCAGCGATTGGCCAGTGCGCCGAATTTGTCGAGTTCGGCCTGGTCGAAATTGTCGTTGGGTGCGGTAGTTGAGCTGTTCATTCGGAAATTTCCCTTTCGTCATCCCAGCGAACGCTGGGATCCATTTTGATCTTGCTTCTCCACACCATCGCCGCCGAAATCAAGATGGGTCCCAGCGTTCGCTGGGATGACGGCACGAGTGAGTGCGACTTCAACGCCCTATCGCCGCAATCCGCCCACGCCACTGCTTCGCGTTGGCGATGATCCCGTCCAGGTCCATGTCGACCAGCACGCGTGAACTGAGTTTGTGCTTGCCGGCGATCCACACATCGCTGACCTGCTGGCGACCGGTTGCATAGATCAGTTGGGACACGACGTGATGCAACGGCTGTGTCTCCAGTGCAGACAGGTCGACGCACACCAGGTCAGCCTGCTTGCCCGGCTCCAGCGAGCCCACCAGATGATCGAAACCCATCGCCTTCGCGCCGCCCAGCGTAGCCGCACGCAACGCGCTGAAGGCATCGAAACCGGCTGCGTCATTGGCCACGGCCTTGGCCAGGATCGCGGCGGTGCGCGTTTCGCCGAACATGTCCAGGTCGTTGTTGCTGGCCACGCCATCGGTGCCGATGGCCAGGTTCACGCCGGCACGCTCCAGCGCGCAGGCCGGGCAGAAGCCGGAGGCAAGCTTGAGGTTGGATTCCGCGCAATGCACCACCGACACGCCGCGCTCGGCACACAGGTGGATCTCGGCGTCGGTCAGCTGGGTCATGTGCACGGCGATCAGGCGGTCATTGACCAGCCCCAACCGGTCCAGGCGCGCAATCGGGCGCTGGCCGTGCTTCTGCTGCGACTGTTCGACTTCCTGCGCCGTCTCGTGCAGGTGCAGGTGCACGGGCACGTCGAGCTGGTCGGCGAGCATGCGCACGCGCTCGAAATTCGCATCGGACACCGTGTACGGCGCATGCGGCGCGAACGCCGTGGCGATCAGCGCATCGTCGCGCCACTGGTCGTGGACTTCGCCGGCACGCTCGAAGTATTCGTCGTCCGACTTGGCCCACGCCGTGGGGAAATCGATCACCGGCAGGCCGACGCGCGCGCGGAAGCCGTGCTGCTTGTACGTCGCCGCCTGCACGTCGGGGAAGAAATAGTTTTCGTTGCAGCAGGTGGTACCGCCGCGCAGCATCTCGGCGATGGCCAGGGTCACGCCATCGGCGACGAATTCGGGGCCAATCACCGCAGCTTCGATGGGCCAGATGTGTTCCTGCAGCCAGACCTTGAGCGGCAGGTCGTCGGCGATGCCGCGCAGCAGGGTCATCGGATTGTGGACGTGGGCGTTGACCAGGCCCGGGATCAGCACTGCGTCGGGGCGCGACACCGTTTCGGCGGCGACGAAACGCACGCGCGCCTCGGCGCGCGGCAGGATCGCGACGATGGCACCGCCCGAAACAGCGACGGCGTGGTCTTCCAGCACCACGCCGTGCGGCACGACCGGCACCACGAAGCCGGCTTCGATGAGGAGGTCGCAGGGTTCGTGGGCGGCCTCGGTCATCTGCTTACTTCACTCGCGAAACGTATTCGCCGGTGCGCGTATCGACCTTGATGATTTCTTCCTGGCCTACGAACAGCGGTACGCGCACCACGGCACCGGTTTCCAGCGTGGCCGGCTTGCCGCCGCCGCCGGACGTATCGCCGCGCACGCCCGGGTCGGTCTCGACGATCTTCAGTTCGACGAAATTCGGCGGCTGCACTGCGATCGGCACGCCGTTCCACAGGGTCACGACGCAGGCTTCCTCGCCCTTCAGGTACTTGGCAGCGTCACCGACGCCGTTCTTGTCGGCCTGCACCTGCTCGAAGGTCTCCTGCTGCATGAAGTGCCAGTACTCGCCGTCGGCGTAGAGGAACTGCATGTCGGTGTCCATCACGTCCGCGGCTTCCAGGTCGTCGGTGGCCTTCATGGTCAGCTCGACCACGCGGCCGGACTTGATGAAGCGGTACTTGATGCGGGTGAAGGCCTGGCCCTTGCCCGGCTTGACGTATTCGGTTTCGGTGATGACGCAGGGTTCGTTGTTGACCAGGATCTTCATCCCGTTCTTGACGTCGTTCATGCCGTAAGTGGCCATGCATGGCTCCTGGGGGTATGGCAAGCCCGCCGCGTGATGCGGCCGGCCGGATAGAATGGGAAGCCCGCCGCGACCGGCGGGTATTTGTTTTCAGACCGCCCATGATACCCGCAGCCAACAGCCTCATACACCCGTCCGACCCATCGCCCGCGTCGCTGCAGCCCGCCCGCTGGCAGCAGTTGTGGCGCGATGCGGTCCGCGATCCGCGGGAATTGCTGGCCATGCTGGACCTGCAGACACTGGCTGCACGGGTCTCCGATGAGGCCGCAATACAGTTCCCGCTCCGCGTCCCGCGCGGCTTCATAGCCCGCATGCGTCCGGGAGACGTCCACGACCCCCTGCTACGCCAGGTGCTGCCGCTGGATGACGAGATGCGCGTGGTGGCTGGTTTCAGCGTGGATGCCGTCGGGGACGCCGCGGCACGCGCCGGGGCCGGCGTGCTGACCAAATACCAAGGCCGTGCCCTGCTGGTGGCGACCGGCAGTTGCGCGGTGAATTGCCGCTACTGCTTCCGCCGGCACTTCCCGTACGCCGAGGAAACCGCGGCGCGCGACGGCTGGCGCGAAGCCGTGGGGGTCATCCGTGACGACGCCAGTATCGAGGAAGTGATCCTGTCCGGCGGCGACCCGCTGTCGCTGGCCACCTCCAAGCTGGCCGAGCTCACCGATGCCCTGGCCACCATCCCGCACCTCAAGCGCCTGCGCCTGCACACCCGCCTGCCGATAGTCCTGCCCGAACGCGTGGACGCACCGCTGCTGGACTGGCTGCGCGGCCTGCCCTGGCCGGTCGCAATCGTGCTGCACGCCAACCACGCCAATGAATTCGATGCCAGCGTGGACGCTGCCCTCGCTGCACTTCGCAGCACCGGCGCCCAACTGCTCAACCAGGCCGTGCTGTTGCGCGGGGTCAACGATTCGGTGCAGGCACTGGCCGACCTGGGCGAACGCAGCTTCGCCGCCGGCGTGCTGCCCTATTACCTGCACCAGTTGGACAAGGTGTCGGGCGCGGCCCATTTCGAAGTGCCAGACGCGGAGGCGAAGGCGCTGCATGCGGGACTGGCTGCGAGGCTTTCAGGTTACCTGGTGCCCCGGCTGGTGCGCGAAGTGGCTGGCGATATGGGCAAACGACCGCTCTGACAAAGATGCCAGCGAAGGGCTGCTGAAGCAGCGAAGGCACGACCGCGCCACACTTCTGCGACATTGATGTTGGACGATCCGCCACCCATCGTGTATTAAACGCCCTCCCCCGGCGGATGTGCTGCATGCAGATCGGCAAAGACACCACGATTCGATTGATGATTGTCGACGACAGCGGCGAAGATGCCGAGGCCGTCGTCAGTGCATTCCGTAATGACGGCATCGCCATCCGTCCCCTGCGGCCGCTCAGCGCCGACGAACTGGCCAGCATGCTGGCCACGCAGCCGATCGACCTGGTGTTGGCGGCCAAGTCCTCGCGGGTGATGTCTCTGCAGGCCGTGCTGGCCCAGGTAGCCGCCAGCGGCAAGGACATCCCGGTGGTCGCCTTGGCCGATGCCATCGACGAAGCCGGACTGATCGCCGACCTGGCCCTGGGCGCGCGCGCCGTAGCCCTGCGTGGGCGCAATGACCACGTGCTGAGCGTGCTGCAATCGCAATGGGCCGACCTGGACGCACGCCGTGCCCTGCGCCGCCTGGAGGGACACCTGCGCGAGACCGAGCGCCGCTGCGATGCCCTCATCGCCTCGTCACGCGACCCCATCGCCTACATCCACGAAGGCATGCACATCCGTGCCAACGACGCTTACCTGGAAATGTTCGGCTTCGAATCCTTCGATGACGTCGAAGGCCTGTCGCTGCTGGACCTGGTGGCGCCACAGTACGTCGCCGAATTCAAGCTGCTGCTGAAGAAACTGGGCAAGGGCGAAGCCCCGCCGCCGCGCTTCGAGTTGGAAGCGCGCTCGCAGGATGGGGAAAGCTTCCCGGCCATCCTGGAATTCGCCACGGCCACCTACGAAGGCGAATCCTGCGTGCAGGTCGTGTTCCGCCGCCGCGAATTCGACCCGGAACTCGCCCGCGAAGTCGAAGACCTGCGCCAGCGCGACATGGTCACCGGCCTGCTCAACCGCTCCACCTTCCTGCATGCGCTGGAAGATGCGGTCAGCCAGGTCGCACGCAGCGAAAGCCAGTATTCCTTGCTGCTGGTCGAGCCGGACCACTACCAGCGCCTGCTGCAGGATTTCGGCCTCGATTCGGCCGACGACCTGATCGCGGCGCTGGCATCTCGCCTCAGTGCCACCCTGGACGCAGACACTACTGCCGCGCGCTTCGGCGAGCGTACGTTCGCGGTGTTGCTGAAAGGCAACCACGCGCGCACCGCCGAGCTAACCGAACGCCTGCGCGCTGCATTCGCGTCGCATGTGTTCAACGTGGGCGACCGCTCGGCGTCCATCACCGCCAGCATCGGCGGCGTGCAGATCGGCGAGAAGATCGCTGCGGTGGGCCAGGTGCTGAATCGCGCGACCGAAAGCCTGCAGGCGGCTACCGCCTTGGGTGGCAACCGCAGCGAGATCTTCGACCCTGGCGCAGTGGACCGCGACGAGGAAGAGCGCGTACAGAACTGGGTGCAGCGCCTGCGCGACGCCTTGGACGGTGGCGGCTTCACCCTGCACTACCAGCCGGTGGTCAACCTGCAGGGCGAGCCTGGCGAAGTCTACGAAGTGCTGTTGCGCATGGAGAACAACGGCGAACTGGTCACGCCACAGTCCTTCCTTGGCATCGCCGAGGACAACGGCCTGCTGGACGCCATCGACCGCTGGGTCTTGCAGCGCGCGATCGAACTGATCGGCGAACGCACCCGCGGCGGCCACGATACGCGCCTGCTGGTCAAGGTCAGCCCCGCCTCCTTCATCGACGACCGCCTGCTGCAGGTGATCGAACAGCAACTGGCCGCGCACAACGTGCCGGGTGATCGACTCTGGTTGGAGATACCCGAGGCCAAGGTGTTCACCCACCTGCGCCAGGCCCAGGCATTCCTGGCCGGGGCAGCCAAGCTTGGCTGCCAGGTCGGCCTGGAGAAGTTCGGCTCAGGCCTGGATTCGTTCCAGCTGCTGACCCACTTCCAGCCCGCGTTCCTCAAGATCGACCGCAGCTTCACCGAAGACCTGCCGAAGACGCCGGAACACCAGCAGAAGATCAAAGACATCGCCGCGCGGGCGCAATCGGCCGGCATCCGCACCATTGCCGAATACGTGCAGGACGCGGGGACCATGAGTTTCCTGTTCACCGCCAACGTGGAATTCGTGCAGGGCAACTTCCTGGCTTCGCCCACCGCCACGATGAACTACGACTTCTCCTGATAACACGCCGTAGGAGCGCCCCATGGGCGCGAGCTTTTGATCTTGGCGGGCAACGCCACAAAAGCTCGCGCCCATGGGGCGCTCCTACCGTGGTGCGTGTAAGGTCAGCTGACGCTGCTGCGCAACGCGGCGATGCGCTGCTCCATCGGCGGGTGGCTCAGGAAGAGCTTCTTGAGGCCCTCGCCGATACCGCCGGCAATGCCGAATGCTTCGACCTGTGCCGGCAGCGTGCTGGGGCGATTCGCCGACAGGCGTTCCAGCGCCGCGATCATCTTTTCGCGACCGGCAAGCGACGCACCACCCGCATCCGCACGGAATTCGCGGCGGCGCGAGAACCACATCGCGATCATGGTGGCGAACAGGCCCAGCACCATTTCCAGCACCATCACGATGGCGAAATACGCCAGTCCCGGACGGCTGCCTTCGCGGTTGCCGGAAATGGCGTTGTCGATGATGCCGCCGGCCACGCGCGCCAGCACGATCACGAAGGTATTCAACACGCCCTGCAGCAGCGCCATGGTGACCATGTCGCCATTGGCGACGTGGCTGACTTCATGGCCGAGCACGGCTTCGGCTTCGTCACGGCTCATCGCACGCAGCAATCCCGTGGACACGGCGACCAGCGCGTTGTTGCGGTTGGCGCCGGTGGCGAACGCGTTGATTTCCGGGGCGTCGTAGACGGCGACTTCCGGCATGCCGATGCCAGCGGCCTGTGCCTGGCGCTGCACGGTGGCCAACAGCCACTGCTCGCTTTCATTGCGCGGCTGGGTGATGACCTGTGCGCCGGTGGCGCGCTTGGCCATGCCCTTCGACATCAGCAGCGAGATGATGGAGCCACCGAAACCAAACAGCGCCGCCATGACCAGCAGGCCGCCCATCTGGTTGGGATGCACGCCCAGCAGCGACATGACGATACCGGCCAGCACCATGACCGCCAGGTTGGTGGCAAGGAACAGCGCAATACGGTTGAACACGGCGAACTCCGGGAAGGAAAAGGGACAGGCGCGCGGGCAAGGCGCAAGGATACCTGCATTGATTTGTGGTTTTCAGCCGCCGAATTCAAGGCGCTTTGATCCCACGCATGAAGTGTGGGAGCGGCTTCAGCCGCGACGGGCGTTCCCGGTAAAGCCCGTCGCGTCTCAAGCCGCTCCCACACTGGAATTATTTTGCTAAGTCAGATCCACAGGTGACTGGTGATTCAGCTTTCCCGTAGCCTGTACGCATGCCTGCATCCACTTCCTACCGCGGACGCTTTGCTCCCTCGCCCACCGGCCCCCTGCACTTGGGGTCGCTGGTCGCTGCCCTGGGCAGTTGGTTGCTGGCGCGTGCTGCGGGGGGCGAATGGTGGGTGCGCGTCGAAGATCTCGATCCGCCGCGTGAAGTAGCGGGCGCCGCAGAACAGCAACTGGCCACCCTGGCTGCGTTCGGACTGCATGCGGACGCAGCGATCACCTGGCAAAGCCAGCGCTCGTCCCTGTACCAGCATGCGCTGGAGCAACTCCTCGCCGACGGCAGCGCATTCGAATGCCATTGCAGCCGCAGCGACCTGGCTGCGAGCGATGGCATCCACCGCGCCTGCGTGGCGAAGGCACGTCGCTCCGATCCCGCCATACGCCTGCGCGTGCCCGACGGCATGGCCATCACCTTTCGCGACGGCCTGCAGGGCAGCGTGACCCAGGACGTGGCGCGGGAGGTCGGCGATTTCGTGCTCAAGCGCGCCGATGGCCCCTGGGCCTACCAACTCGCCGTGGTGGTGGACGACGCGGCGCAAGGCATGACCGACATCGTGCGTGGCGCGGACCTGTTGGATTCCACCCCACGCCAGATCCTGCTGCAACGCGCACTGGGTTTGCCAACGCCGCGCTACCTGCACCTGCCTGTGGTGCTGGATGCCAACGGCCACAAGTTGGCCAAGAGCAGTGCAGCCCCGCCCGTTGACGAAGGTGATCCCCTGCCCGCGTTGCATGCCGCGTGGCGTGCGCTTGGGCAGGATCCTCTCGCACTGCATGGATGCCGCGACGTCGCCGCCACGCTGCAGGCGGCGCATGCTGCTTTCTTGCAGGAACGGCTTCCGGAATGTGCTTCGGTGCCACTCGCTGCACTGCACAACACGGCTGGCGCGAACGCTGTCTAGAATCCTTGCAGACCGTCGCTTTCCGGCGGGAAAAGGAGACCCCACATGACAGCACGCGTCGCATTGGTAACCGGTGGCACCGGCGGAATTGGCAGCGCCATCTGCAAGAAACTGGCCGACATGGGCCACAAGGTGGCCACCAACTACCGCAACGAGGAAAAGACCCAGGCCTGGCTGCAGGACATGCGCGCGCAGGGCTACGAGATCACTGCGGTCAAGGGCGATGTCACTTCCGCGGAAGAAGCCGAAGCACTGGTACGTGAGGTCGAGGCCAAGCTCGGACCGGTGGACATCCTGGTCAACAACGCCGGCATCACCCGCGATGGCACCTTCCACAAGATGTCCGTTCCGCAATGGGGCGACGTCATCAACACCAACCTCAACTCCGTCTACAACATGACCCGCCCCGTCATCGAGGGCATGCGCGACCGCAAATGGGGCCGCATCATCCAGATCAGCTCGATCAACGGCCTGAAGGGCCAGTACGGCCAGGCCAATTACGCGGCAGCGAAAGCCGGCATGCACGGCTTCACCATTTCGCTGGCACGCGAGAACGCCAAGCTCGGCGTCACCGTCAATACGGTCTCGCCGGGCTACGTGGCCACCGACATGGTCATGGCCGTGCCGGAGGAAGTCCGCGCCAAGATCGCCGCGGAGATCCCGACCGGCCGCCTCGGCAAGCCCGAGGAGATCGCCTACGCCGTGGCCTTCCTGGTCGACGACCAGGCCAGCTGGATCACCGGCTCCAACCTGGACATCAACGGCGGCCAGCACATGGGTTGGTAGGAGAGCGAGGAGTGAGTGGAGAGGAGTGAGAGATGCGTTTGATCCTCGGCCTCACCACTCACTTCTCTCCGCTCACTCCTGAGCTCCTGCCCTTTTGTCTGCCCGAACCTGAATACGTCCGACCCTTCCCCGCCTGTTGCATACCCTGCTGCGCTGCGTCATGCTGCTCGCCAATCGGTTTAGAGTGATTGCTCAATGGCTGCGATCCGCATCATCAAGAAGTACCCCAACCGTCGTCTCTACGATACGGAAATTTCCAGCTACATCACCATCGAGGACGTGCGCCAGCTGATCGTCGATGGCGAGAACTTCGAGGTGCGCGACGCCAAGACCGGCGACGACCTGACCCGCATCGTGTTGCTGCAGATCATCAGCGAGCAGGAACAGGACGGCGAACCGATCCTCTCCACGCAGTTGCTCAGTCACATCATCCGTTTCTACGGCGACTCCATGCAGGGCTTCATGGGTAATTACCTGGAGCGCAGCATGCAGTTGTTCATGGAACAGCAGCAGCAGTTCCGCCAGCAGATGGGCGGCATGCTCGGGCAGACGCCGTGGACCATGATGAACCAGCTGACCGAGCGCAACATGGAAATGTGGCAGGAGTTCCAGCGCAACCTGAGCGGCGGCGGCTTGAGCCGTCCCGCCGTCAAGCCGGAAGCTCCGCAACGCGACACGCCAAAATCACGCGCGCGCTGAGTCAGGTCGCTGCGCAAACCAGAGCCTGCACATTGCTGTGCAGGTTTTTTTTTGAGGACTACACAAGCAGTTAGTTAGCAGGAAATATCGGGGATGCGCCCCTCTCCCCTTGTGGGAGAGGGTGGCCGACAGGCCGGGAGAGGGCCGCCGGAGCCCGCACAGCCCCAATCGCAGCGAAGTGTCGAGTGTCTTGACCCTCGAAGCAAAGCAACACTCGACGCATTCACCACGTTGGAAAAATCATCAGGGCCGGCCCTCCCCTCTCCCGCCTTCGGCACCCTCTCCCACAAGGGGAGAGGGACGCTTCCGGGAACACCTCGCAAACAAATAGAGATTCTTCTCCAACCAGAAACACAGAGGACTACAGACACATGACCAAGCGCATAGCCGTCGTCACCGGTGGCATCGGTGGACTGGGCACTGAAATCTGCAAGGCGCTCGCACGCGCGGGCCGTACCGTGATTGCGGTGGACCTGGCAGGACGCAGCGAACGCGTGGAGGCATTCGGGCGCGAAGTGGAAGGACTGGACATCCATTTCGCCAGCGCCAACGTCGCCGACCATGCGGAATGCGGGCTACTAGTACAAGGCATCGAGGCGCAGCATGGTTCGCTCGATATCCTGGTCAACAATGCCGGCATCACCCGCGACTCCACGCTGCGCAAGATGGACCGTGCGCAGTGGGACGAGGTGCTGGACGTCAACCTGGGCAGCGCCTTCAACCTGTGCGGGCATGCCATCGCCGGCATGCAGGCGCGCGGCTTCGGGCGCGTGGTCAACATCAGTTCGGTCAGCGGCCAGACCGGCAATTTCGGGCAGACCAATTACGCGGCGGCGAAGGCCGGTCTGCACGGTTTCAGCATGTCGCTGGCGCGCGAAGTCGCGACCAAGGGCATCACCGTCAACAGTATCTCGCCGGGCTATATACACACGGCGATGACCGGCGCGATGCCGGCGGACATACTCGGGAAGATCGCCGCCTCCATCCCGGCCGGCCGCATGGGCGAACCCGCCGACATCGCCCGCACGGTCGCCTTTCTCACTGACGATGCCGCGGGCTACATCACCGGCGCGAACATCCCGGTGAATGGCGGGTTGTTCATGAGTTTCTGAGTGGCAGAAATCGCAAATTAGCTTGCGTTTTCTCGATTAAAAGCAATCTCAGATTCACGCTGGCAACTATTTATGTCCGAAGGTTTCACTGCCCTATCTACGCACTGATAATAGCTCTTGAGAATCGGCTGCTTAGCGCAATGGGAGCTGCGTTCGTACATCAAGCTCGCAAACTCACCTTCACTGGAAAAATCAGCCGCGAATTTTCCAATTTTTTTGAACGTAAATTGACACTGATCCACAGTTGCCAGTCTTTTCCCTGAAGGAAACGCAATGTAGTACAGCGAAAAGCAAATTGAGACAAATATGCCGACAGTCAGAAGTTTCTGAATGACCTTGTAACGATCCTCATTGCCAAGTGAGTCAAGAAAATACTTGGTCGCCAGCAACACCAAAGACATCGCTGCCGGAAACAAAGCCTCGTAATGAATGTGAACCCCACGTCCTCGGCGACCAGGCACGTAGATGTCGTTGAGCATCGACCCTGCAACGGCATACGCCATTAGAGCTATGGCTACATACAGCGCAGTTACCTGATATTTTGGCCTTCGATCCTGCATCGGCAACCTATCGAATGAACAACCTAATACAACACCAGACTGGACCACGACTTTCAGCGGGATGGAGACCCCGTCGGTCTAGCTAGTTGCTTGCCGCACTTTGCTTCCGTAAATACTCCGCCAACCCACCCAGCTGCAATCCCTGCACCTTGTCCACCACCGGCACGAACTTGGTCAGGTCGTCCGGCGTGTACCCGCCGGCGCGGTACCAAAGCGTGATGCGGGTGCCGCCGTTTTCTTCCACGAAGCGCCATTCCAGCGCGCCGTCCAGGCCCATGCCCTGCAGCGGACCTAGCCCGCCGGTCATGCGCATCAACTTGCCTGGATCCACGAACGTCACCGTCATGTGCCAGGCCTGCTGCGCGCCATTGAGTTCACAGAAACAGCCGCCGGCTTTATCCGAAATGGAGAGCCTTGACGCATCGCCCCACCACGTGTGATCCGACGGCCACCACCTGCCCACGTCCTGCACGAAAGCCTTCCAGGCCATGGCCTGGTCGACCGGCACCCATTCCGAATTCTCCAGGGTGAATCCGTTGGGCGCCTGGTCCTTCACTGCCGCCCATGCCGGCTGCAATGAGGCAAGCGCCATCAGTGCAGCAAGGGAGAGGCGACGGACGATCATTGCGCGGGCGGCGTCGTGCAGAACTTCTTCTGGTACTCCAGCGCCTTGGGCATCAGCGCCGACAGGTTCTGGATACGCGTGCCGGGATTGGGATGCGTCGAGGAAAATTCCGGCGGCGCCTGTCCGCCGCTGGCTTCGCTCATGCGCTCCCACAGCGGCACCGCTTCACGCGGATCGAAGCAGGCCGCGGCGGCCAGCATCAGGCCGACTTCATCCGCCTGCGTCTCGTGCGAACGCGCATACGGCAGCAACATGCCGTAGCCCATCGCGGCCTGCACCATCTGCTGGCTGCCCGCATCCATGCCCGCCATGCCCGCGCCCATCTGCCCGATCTGCGCGACCTTTTGCTGCGCCATGCGCTGGGCGCCGTGGCGGAGCAAGGCGTGCGCGATTTCGTGGCCCATCACCACCGCCACCGCATCGGCATTCTTGGCGACGGGAATCAGGCCGGTGTACACCGCCATCTTGCCGCCCGGCAGGCAGAACGCGTTGGCCTGCTCGGACTCGATGACGTTCACGTCCCAATCGAAATCCTTGGAGATGTGCTGCGGCTGCAACCCATGTTCGGCCGCAAGCGCTGCTTCCACCACGTCGACCTTGGCGATCAGGCGCTTGGCGATTTCACGCACCTGCTGGGCGATCTGCGAATTGGGATCGACCGGCCGTTCCTGCGACAGGATTTCCTCGTAGGCCTGCAGGCCCATCGCCTTCTCGTCTTCGACGGACAACGACTTGTCGATCAGCGCCTTTTCACCGGTGTACGGATCGACCACCTGGTTGGAAAACCAGTAGTACGCCGCGTAACCGGCGAATGCCAGCAGGATCCACCAGCGCACGTTGCCGAAAAGCCCGGGGCGGCGCGCGCGGCCTTGCTGCTGTTGCTGGCCGCCTTGGCCAAACGGGTCATTCCTCATCCCACTCTCCTTTTCAAATGCCACGTACCACGCGGAAACCCACCCGCGCATTGGTCATATCCGAATCCGACGCCGACCGCCATGCGGCACGCGCCTGTTCCGGCGAACTGGCCCAGCTGCCCCCGCGCACCACGCGCGAACGACAGCCGGGATTGAACCACGACGCGCCGTCGGCGGGGGCACGACGGTAGCTGGCGTGCCAGCAATCGCTGACCCATTCGCTGACGTTGCTGCCCAGGTCATGCAGGCCCCAGGCATTCGCTGCGTAGCCGCCCGCCGGCGCCGGGCCCCAGTATCCGTCGCCGTATGCGACGAAAGCGTTATTCCAGTTGCGCCCGCTGGGGGACGTATCGTTGCCCCCGGTCAGGTTGCCGAAGCGCGGTGGCGGCACGCCATTGCCCCATGGGTAGCGCCCCTGCGTGCCGGCGCGCAGGGCGTATTCCTGCTCGGCCTCGCTGGGCAGGCGGTAGCTTTGCCCGGTCTGCACCGCGAGCCATGCGGCATAGGCTTCGGCGTCGCGCACGCTGACGTGCAGCACCGGCAGGCTGTCCGCTGCCTTGGCGCCTGCATAGTCGGATTGCCAGTCCACACCACTGCGGCGCACGAAATTGCCGCTGCGCTCGTCGTAGACGATGGAATGGCCGCGACGCGTGGCGCGCGGGCGGTACTGGGTGGCCTGCACGAAGCGACGGAACTCGCCCACGGTAATGGGTTGGCGCGACATGGCGAAGCCGCGGTCGAAACGCACGTAATGCGCGGGCTTTTCCGCAGGCGAGGCGCCCAGTTCGTTTTCCCCCGCGCCCATGCGGAAGCCGCCGTGCGGCACCACGATCATTTCCGGGCCGTGCCCACCAATGGCGAGTGGATCGCTGAAGACCTGTCCCGGCTTGAACACGCCGTAGTGGGTGGCCTGGTCGATGCGTTCGCGGAAATCCGCGGCCACCTTGTCGCCGGGCTCGGCAATGCGCAGTACTTCGGCAAGATCCTGGCGGGCCGCGCGCAAGCCGCGCATGCTGACCAGGTCGCGGGTGCCACGTTCGCGCAGGCTGGCGATGCGGGCGTTGCGTACGTCGGTGATGCGCTGCCTTGCGTCTTCGATCGCGGGAGATGCTTCCCGGACTTCTGCCGCAAGCGCCAGCCAGCGCGATGCAGCAGTGAAGTCACTGACTTCCGCCGCCAGTTCCGCGCGCCTGATCAATGCGCTTTCGGTCGCAGCCAGTCCCTGTAGCGCACGCACCTGCCCCGCCTGCAGGACAAGCACTTCGCGGAAAGCCGCCAGCGGAATTTCCGCGCGCTCACCCATCTGTCCGCTGCGCAGGGCGCGTTCGGCACTCGCATTCAGTCGCCACAATTGATCGGCCACGTCCACGCGCGCCAGATAGGCGATCACCTTCGGATGATCGGGCGCCAGCGTGCGTGCGACGGCGGCGATCTCGCCCGCGCGGCTCAGCGCATCGGCGCTGTCGTCGGCATCGCGCAGGGCCGCGTCGCCCTGCTTCAGCAAGGCATCGCGGGATCGTTCCAGGCCGCGCAACACCTGCGGGTCATCGGGCACCAGCGCCTGCAGCACGAGGTAGTGCGGAATGGCGTCCTCGGCCTGCGCATACAGGCGACCTTCGGCCAGGGCACGGGCGGCGGCTCGCTTGGCTTCGGGAACGTCTTCCGTGGCCAGCACGGGCTTGGGTGGCTGCCAGTTCCACGCCGACGCACCGCTTTCATCACCGCTGACGGTGATGCTGGGCAGGCGTGGATCCACGGCGTCCGCAACCGGCGTGGTGTCCACCGGGGCCGGCGCGGGCGTGCGGGCACAGGCGCACAACAGCGCCAGCGCCAACCACCACGAATACCGTATCGCGTGCATCTTCCTCCACAATGGCCACCCTGATCGGGTAGCCGGACGGTAGGCTATTGTCGCCTGACCCTGCAACCGATGCATTCCGTGGAGATTTCGTGCCCCTTTGGATCAATGACCCCGCCGCACTGCGTGCGCACCTGCAGGACCCGCCCGCCTGGGTAGGCCTGGATACCGAATTCATCCGCGAGCGCACGTACTGGCCACAACTGGCCCTGGTGCAGATGTCGATCCGCGACGAGATCCTGCTGATCGATCCGCTGGTGCCCGGCATGACCGAGGCCCTGCGACCACTGCTGGACAACCCGGCCGTGCTGAAGGTGATGCACAGCGCCAGCGAAGACCTAGTGGCCCTGTCGCACGATTGCGGCGCCTTGCCTGCACCCTTGTTCGACACCCAGATCGCGACCGCACTGTGCGGCATCGGTGGCGGCATGGGTTACCAGAAGCTGGTGCAGGAGATCACCGGCGTGGCGCTGGCCAAGGGCGAGACGCGCTCGGACTGGTTGCGTCGTCCACTCAGTGATGCGCAGCTGCAATACGCCGCCGACGATGTGCTGCACCTGGATGCCATCTACGCCGCACTCGACGCGCGCCTGCAAGCACTGGGCCGCCGCGACTGGATGCAGCAGGATTGCGCACGCATGCTGGCCAATGCCGGCAGCGAGGAAGGCGACCGCTGGCCGCACCTAGCCATGCGCAGCGCCCAACTGATGGAAGGCCCCGCGCAGATGCGCCTGCTGCGCCTGCTGCGCTGGCGCGATGCGCAGGCGCGCAGCAGCGACAAGCCGCGCAGCTGGATCCTGGACAACGAACTAGCCACCAACCTCGCGCGCACGCCGCCTGCGGACCGTGCTGGCCTGCAATCACAGCTCGACGCGCATCCCAAGGCACCACGCAAGCTGGGCGATGCCATCTGGCAAGCGCTCACCACGCCCCTGGCCGATGAGGCCGACGCGCCGCTCGCCCGCAACGCGACTACCGACGACAAGGCCGCACTCAAGCGCATGCAGGATGCAGTCACCGCATGCAGTAGCGATCTGGGATTGCCAGACGGCATCCTGGCGTCACGTCGCTATCTGGAGTTGCTGCAGGAAAACGGCACCTGGCCCACCGCACTCGCAGGCTGGCGCCGCGAAGTGCTGGAGCCGAGGCTTACGCCACTGCTGACGCCGACACAGTCAACATGAAAACGGGTTTCCACTTCCGACATTTGCCCTAGGCTCTTGCCTCCCCCTTTGCAACGCTTTTTAACAGCCGAATGGCTGGTCAAAAGGGGGATCGAGGGGGATTTGCTCTTGCCCACAACGTCAAGGTCAAGAGCAAATCCCCCGGAACCCCCTTGACCAGCCATTCGGCTGTTAAAAAGCCTTGCAAAGGGGGCAAAGCAAGGGCAAACCGAAAGCACGCCAGACTCCCCGCCTCTCCGGACACCAGGTTAATGCCGTTTTCCAGACTAGGTTTCGCACCGGAACTGCTGCCCCTGCTGCAACGTGCACTGCAGGCAAAAGGCTACGCCGCGCCCACGCCCATCCAGCTGCAGGCAATCCCCGTGATCCTGCAAGGGCACGACGTGGTGGCGTCCGCGCAGACCGGCTCGGGCAAGACGGCGGCGTTCGTGTTGCCCTTGCTGCAGCAATTCGCACTCGCTTCCTCGAAACCGCCGCGGCGCGTGCGCAGCCTGGTGCTGGTGCCCACGCGGGAATTGGCGACACAGGTCGGCGACGTCTTCACCCAGCTTGCCCACTACCTTCCTCGTCGCATCAAGGTCGCCACGGTGTTCGGCGGCGTTTCCATCAACCCGCAGATGATCGACCTGCGCTGGGGAGCGGATGTCGTTGTCGCCACGCCGGGCCGCCTGCTGGACCTGGTGGAGCACAACGCACTCAGCCTTGCGCACGTCAACACGCTGGTGCTGGACGAAGCGGATCGCCTGCTTGATCTCGGCTTTGGCGAGGAACTGGGCCGCGTGCTGGCGTTGCTTCCAAGCAAGCGACAGACGCTGTTGTTCTCCGCCACCTTCCCGCCGGCGATCGAAGCGCTGGCCGGCACTTTGCTGCAATCACCCCGGCGCATCGACGTGGAGAGCATGCCGCCAGCGTTGCCGGATATCCGGCAACGCGCGATTGAAGTCGATACTGGACAACGCACGCAGCTGCTTCGGCATCTGTTGCAGGAAGAAGGCTGGAGTCGTGCGCTCGTATTCGTGGCGACCAAGCACGCGGCGGAAATCGTGGCTGAGAAGTTGTGCAAAGTCGGCATTACGACCGAAGCCCTGCATGGTGAAATGAGCCAAGGTCGTCGCACGCGGGTGCTGCAGGAATTCAAGCAGGAACACGTGCAGGTGCTGGTGGCCACGGACGTGGCCGCACGAGGCATTGATATCGCGCAGATGCCGGTAGTGGTGAACTACGACCTGCCCCGCTCCACCACGGACTACACGCACCGTATCGGCCGCACCGGGCGTGCGGGAGAAAGCGGCATGGCGATCAGTTTCGTCAGTGCCGGTACGGAAGCGCACTTCCGCCTGATCGAGAAGCGCGAACGCTTTCGCGTACCGCGCGAGCGGATCGCGGGGTTTGAACCGGTCGAAGTCCTCGCACCCAATCCGGCCGACCCGACGGCGACGGGTGGCATCAAGGGTGCGCGACCCAGCAAGAAGGACAAGCTGCGCGCAGCAGCGGCCTTGGAGCAGGCAAGGGCCGCTTCCCAAGACGCAGATTGAGAACCTGTGTGCGTATGTGGGAGCGACGTAAGTCGCGAATGGCCTTACCCGTAGCCCATTCGCGACTTACGTCGCTCCCACATGATTAGGTCACGCTCCGGCATAGCCGGTTTATTCCTCGGCCGGCTCCTCGCGCAAATTCCCCCACACATCCGCTGGCGGCGCTTTCACACTGCGATGTCCCGGCTTGCTGCGTACTTCCACATAGAACTGGTCGCCACCGTCCGCCACCAGCGCATCGATGGAGCGGAACAGGTCGCCATACGGCACCACCACTGCACTGGCCTCGTCCACGCCTGACTTCGTGTCGAAATCCCAATAGTCCACGCCCGCGGGCAAGGCTTTGTTGCGCTCGCGCTTGAGGTACTTGCGGATATCGTGCTTGCTGGCCTCCAGCAGTCGATCGCGGTTCTTGCCTTCTATGTTGAGCGTGTAGGTCTTTCTCACTGGAATCCTGATGGGGTCGTGGGGGCTGGCTAGCCATGCGGGGAAGATACCCCACCCCGACCCGGGTTCCTTTGTTTTTATCGACTCCACGCCACTGGACGCACGCCAGTCATCGAAGCGCCGGCACCGCTAACGGTATGATGACCCTGCTCTATCCGGTCAATAACCTTCCAATACCCGTATGCGAAATCCCCTGCAGGAACAATTGCTCAAGGCCGGCCTGGTCAAGAAATCCAAGGTGGCCCAGGTCGCCCATGAGCAGGCCAAGGCACGCCACGGCAAGGCGCCGCCCGCACCCAGCGCTGAGCAGCTTGAAGTCGAGCGGCTGCGCGCCGAACGGGTGGAACGCGACCGCGCCCTCGCCGCGGAGCGCAACGCCCAGGCCAGGATCAATGAACAGCGCGCCCAGGCGCGGCAGATCATCCAGACCCAGCAGGTCGCGCGCGAAGGCGAGATCGAATACCGCTTTACCGACGGTAGCGCGATCCGCAGCGTGCTGGTCAACGCAGCACTACGCACGCAGTTGGCCAATGGCAGCCTGGTCATCGCACGTCTGGGTGAAGGCTATGCGCTGCTGCCGCGAGCAGCCGCCCAGAAAGTCCAGGAACGCGATGCAGGCATGATCGTGCTGGACAACGGCACTGGCGAACCGACCACGACGCAGCCCAGCGACGACGATGCCTACTATGACCAGTTCAAGGTGCCCGACGACCTGGTCTGGTGACTGCCATCGGTCCGGGCTGGCGTCCACCGCACCCAAGACGCTAAACTTCCGCCGTACCTGGGGCGGTAGCTCAGCTGGGAGAGCGCCACGTTCGCATCGTGGAG
>CALCNV010000154.1 GCA_937897645.1 uncultured Lysobacteraceae bacterium | reverse complement strand
ACTGGGCGCGGCAGCCGTTGTTGACCCAGATGCGGTTGCGGTCGTAGCCCCAGGTATCGCCCTCCCAGCAGCCCTGCGAACTGAGCTGGCGCGACAGGGTGACGCCGCCGGCCGTGTTGACGGCACAAGTGTTGTAGCCGCCGTTGCGCGATTCGCAGGTGATGGTTTCGGCTTTCGCGGCGGGAACAACGGCCAACCAGGCGGCCATGCCTGCGGACAGGCTGGCGACGAGCATGCGTGTCGTGTTCATGGGGTTGCCTCCAGTTTGGCTGCGCGGGCGGTGGCGAATGCGGTGAGTTCGGAGTCATCCAGCAGGCCATCGCTGTTGGCGTCGAAGCGGGCGAAGCCGGGGCGCAGTTCGGCGGAGAATTCTTCCAGCGTGACTTTCGCGTCAGACAAGTCGGCGGGCGGCACGACGATCCATTCCTTGGGAATTTCATCGGCCTGCAACGTGTCATCCGTGTTCTTGTCCACGACATGGAAGCGTCGGACCATGGCGTTGCGGTATTCCTCGAACGACACCTTGCCGTCGTTGTCCTGGTCCATGCGTTGCAGGATGCGCTGGACGGTGGTGGCGGGCGTGTCGTCTACAGTGGGTGCGGCCATTGCAGGCACGCTGGAGAACACCAGCAGGCCCAGGAGCGTGGAGGCAGGTCTCATGGAACTTCCTTCAGGGTTGGAAGAGCCCTAAGCATCCACCTGGCACATTTACAAAGCAAGACGGGGTGCCGCGCGCGGCCTGCCCTCTTTTGCCGGATTCTGCTGGACCCGAATTCACGCTCCGGCCCACAAAGGGCGGCATTTCTCTTCATGTGGGAGCGACGTCAGTCGCGATGAGGCTTCACCTGTAATGCCTCATCGCGACTGACGTCGCTCCCACATGATTGTTAGCCGAGCCCATACAGTGCATCGAGCATCTCTTTCCAGACTATCCTCAACTTGTGTTTGGTCTGTCCGCCCAGCAATGCGTACAACGTGTACACGATGGCCAGCACCAGAGCGATGGCGACGCCAAGTAGCTTTATAAAGTCTGGCAAGTAGTAATAGGCCCACGCGGACAAAGCCACCGCGCCAAGCGCCAAGCCTATCCGGTAGTACGGACCCGCTCGCTTGCTCATTCGAAGATTATTCTTTGAAATGCCTAAATCTCATCGCCCATGATTGAGCGCAAGTCACGTTCCAGCATCTTCCTCGCGTCTCTGTGATGCTTGCCGAAATGCTCGTGGGCTGCGACCAATGCTTCGATCATTTGCGTAGTGACCGTTCGTTCTTGTCGTCCGGTATCGTAAAGGTAGCTCTTCATTTTATTCGTAGCTTGCACCATGCCGTTCATCAATGACCATACCGAATTGCAAGTGTCCTCAGGGAGATAGATGCGATTTCGGTTGAAGTATCGATAGAACTGCTCAATCTTTTGGCTCACAAGTTCGTATTGAGCCTCACCCTTATTCTGGCCCGTAAGATCGGCAAGGCTCACATACACACTGCTTTCCCACTCGACATCTGCTAGAAGCCCATAGATTTCTGCGATGACAGCGGCGCGGCGGGTCAGTAGTTCGGTTGCCTTCAATGAATGCTCTTGGGCCACTTTCTCAAGGTCGTGACGCATCGTCATCAAAGCTTGCTGAGTCTGCCGATCCAGCTTTGCGCTATGCAGATCTAAGTCCTTGCTGAGCCAGCTGTTGAATAGGCCACGAGCAAGAAACCCAAGGACGATGAGGAGGGTAGCTTGACCTCCCAGAGTAAGGAGTATTGTTTCCCAAGGGCTCATGACATTTCCTGGCGCATATGTTGTGTCGACAAAGTTGCCATTGGTGAGAAAGCGAAACAGTGGTCAGAGTACCTTTCCCCCGGCCAAAATCACTGCGGCGGCGCAGCCAACTCACGCGCGCTGAGATAACCATCACCACTGGTGTCCTGTTTCTTGAACGTAGCCGCCAGTCGTTCACGATGCTGGGCGCGGGTGATGGGCTGGCCACGGCCGCCGGGCAGCTCGGCTGCACTGAGCACGCCATCGCGATCCAGGTCGCGTGCATCGAAGGCATACCCCATCCACGCCTGGTATTCGGACGGACTGACGCGACCGTCGCCATCCGTGTCCATGCGCAGCAGGTAATCGCTCGTGGCGTTGACCTGGGCGTTTGCGGCGACCGGGACCGACAGCCCAAGCGCAAGCAGGAGGGGATGGAAGCGCGTCATGCCCGCATTGTAGGGCGATGCCTGCCCAGCGGCATGAATGCCCTGCCCTCATAATCAGGCACCCACTTGGCCGGCGCACACCGCGCCCATACTTCCTTTGCATGCCTGAGCCGATGCCTTCCCTTTCCAGACCGACCGACACGGACTCCACGCCAGCACCCTTGATCGAACTCGATCGCGCCAGCGTGGTGCGTGGCGACCACACCGTGCTGGATGCCCTGTCCCTGCGCATCATCGCCGGCCAGCACACCGCCATCCTGGGGCCGAATGGCTGCGGCAAGTCCAGCTTCATCAAGCTGATCACGCGCGAGCTGTATCCGCTGGCGCGTGAAGGCGAGTCCCCGGTCAAAGTGCTGGGCCAGGACCGCTGGAACATCAACGCCCTGCGCGCGCAGCTGGGCATCGTGACCGGCGACCTGACCCGCGACCTGCTGGACATGCCGGAGCTTGGCGTGGAGGACGCAGTGATGACCGGGTTCTTCGCCAGCCTGGTGGTGCCGGAAGCAGCCGACGTGACCGACGGCATGCGCGAGCGGGTGGTCGAGGCGCTCGCGCTGGTCGACGCAACAGCATTGACTGCACGCAACGTGGCCGAACTGTCCACCGGCGAACTGCGCCGCGTATTGATTGCCCGTGCTTTGGTCCATCGCCCGCAGGCGCTGTTGCTGGACGAGCCCACGGCAGGACTGGACGTGGTGGCGCAGCATGCCTTCCTGCAGCTGCTGCGCGGATTGGCACGCCAAGGCATCACTTTGGTGCTGGTGACGCATCATCTGGAGGAAATCATTCCGGAGATCGACCGGGTCATACTGCTGCGTGCCGGAACTGTGCATGCGGATGCGAACCGTGCGACTGCGCTGACTTCCGAAAATTTGTCGGCGATGTTTGGTGGTGTGTTGGAGGTAAGGCAGGAGGACGGGTGCTATTTCGCTAACGTAGTGGGTGCGCAGTAAGTGCTCATCATTCATCACAATGAATCGTCATCCCAGCGTACGCTGGGATCCATTTTGACTTTGCTTTTTTGCTTCGCGTCCCAACCAAGATCAAGAGCAAGATGGATCCCAGCGTTCGCTGGGATGACGAACCAAAAAAAAACACTCCTCACTCCTCACTCCTCTCCACTCACTCCTCACTCCTCTCCACTCACTCCTCACTCCTCTCCACTCACTCCTCTCCAACCCCCATGCCCGAACTCCCCGAAGTAGAAACCACCCGTCGTGGCCTGGTGCCGCACGTGGAAGGCAAGCGCGTCAAAGGCGTGGTGCTGCGTCGGCCGGACCTGCGCTGGCCAATCCCACTGGAAATAGGAAGCATGCTCCCCGGCCAGCGCATCGACGCCGTGCGCCGTCGCGCCAAATACCTGCTGCTGGACACCCATGCAGGCAGCGCCGTGCTGCACCTTGGCATGACCGGCAGCCTGCGGGTTTTGCCGGCAAGCACGCCGGTCACTACGCATGACCATGTCGACCTGCTGCTGAGCTCCGGCAAGGTGTTGCGCTTCAACGACCCGCGCCGCTTCGGCTGCCTGCTGTGGCAACCCAGCGGTGAGACGCACGAACTGCTGCAGGCACTGGGGCCGGAACCGCTGTCGGATGACTTCGATGGCGACTACCTCTTCGCACGCAGCCGCGGCCGCAAGGCACCGGTGAAGACCTTCCTGATGGACCAGGGCATCGTGGTCGGCGTGGGCAATATCTACGCCGCGGAAAGCCTGTTCCGTGCAGGCATTTCGCCGCTGCGCGCAGCCGGCATGGTGTCGCGTGAGCGTTACGCGGCGCTGGCCGATGCGGTGAAGGACATCCTGGCCTACGCCATCACCCGCGGCGGCACCACCCTGCGCGATTTCATCAGCCCGGACGGCGCGCCCGGCTATTTCGAACAGGAACTGCTGGCCTATGGACGCGGCGGCGAACCCTGCCCGCGCTGCGGGCGCGCGCTCAAGTCCGCCAATATCGGCCAGCGCGCCAGCGTGTGGTGCGGCCATTGCCAACGGTGACGCACGGGTCGCGCTTTCGCAGGACCGCTCACATCCGGCACGGCGAATAAGGCTATATTCCCCACCTGATTGACGGGGAAACACCGATGGCGGACGCAGCAGACATCACCGTTTGGCTGGATTCGGCGCGCAAGGGCGACCGCGCGGCGCTGGACCACGTGCTCTCCACGCTGTACCAGGAGCTGCACACCATGGCGCGGC
>CALCNV010000153.1 GCA_937897645.1 uncultured Lysobacteraceae bacterium | reverse complement strand
ACCCAGCACGTCGAGATCGTGGGCCATCCGCGCTATACCGAGTGGACGCGCAGCAGCAAGTTCTTCGATGCGGAACGTTATCCGGTGGTGGTGTTCACCTCCAAGCCCTACGACAAGGAACTGCTGCGCACCGGCGGCCCGCTGGCCGGCGACCTCAGCATCCGCGGCATCACCCGGCCGCGCACGCTGGACGTCGCGCCCTCCACCTGTGCACGCCCGGCGGTGGACTGCGACGTCGTCGCCAGCGGCGCCGTGCGGCGCAGCGACTACGACATGGCCGACTGGCAGATGGCGTTGAGTGACCGCGTGGTCTTCGTGCTGCGTGCACGCCTGAAGCCGGCGGCCACGCCTTGAATCCATGGTTGCGCGGCCTGGTCCTGGCATCGGCGCTGCTGTGCAGTGCGTGCGCGGGCCTGTCCCACAACCAGCGCAACCAGTCCGCGTCCATCGCGCAGGCCGCGCGTTCGCAGGTGATTGATTGCAGCGCAGCGGATGCCTGCGCGCTCGCGTCGCCGCTGCATGGACTGGGCGACCAGGCCTACGCGGAATCCACGCCGCAGGCGCCCCGCCATTACGCCTTGATCCTGGACCAGGGATCGGACGCTTTGCTGGCACGCATCAACCTGATCCGCAGTGCGCGCCATCGCATCGACCTGCAAACCTACATCTTCGACAAGGACGACAGCGCGCGCCTGGTGCTGGACGAATTACTGGCCGCGTCGCGTCGCGGGGTGAAGGTGCGCGTGCTGATCGACCAGTTGGCGGCCATCACCGACCTGGAAATACTCGCGGCACTGTCCGGCGCACACCAGAACTTTTCCATCCGCGTGTACAACCCCAGCTTCGGCAAGGTCAAGCTCAACTACCTGGACTACGCGGGCAGCGTGCTGTGCTGCTTCCGCCGCTTCAACCAGCGCATGCACACCAAGCTGCTGGTAGTCGATGATGCGGTGGGCATCACCGGCGGACGCAACTACCAGGACGACTATTACGACTGGGATGGCGAATACAACTTCCGCGACCGCGACGTGCTGGTGGCGGGACCAGCGACGCATGCCATGGCCACCAATTTCGAATCGTTCTGGAACGCGCCGCGCAGCGTGCCGGTCGAGCGCTTGAACGACGTTGGCCGCAGGTTGTTGCGCGACGGCGTGCCGCCAATGCCGCCGCTGGCGTACAAGCGGCCCGAGCGCGTCGCCGGATTGTCCGCGGAAGCCAGCGACGCCGGCGTGGTCCAGCAGCGGCTGGTGCAACACGCGATGCCGGTTGGGCAGGTGGATTACGTGGCCGACCTGCCGCAGAAGCATCGCAGCGAAGCATCGGGCAACGTGAAGCCGGCGGCATCCAAGCTGGAGACCCTGATCACCGATGCACGAGCCGAAGTGCTGTTGCAGACACCCTACCTGGTGATGTCCGATCCCGCGCAGGAACTGTTCCGTGCATTGCACCAGCGCGCTCCCGCGCCGCAGGTGCTGGTGTCCACCAACAGCCTGGCGGCGACGGACAACGCGATCGTGTATTCGATGTCGTTCAAGTACAAGCGCCGCTACCTGCGCGAATTCGGCTTCCGCATCTACGAATACAAGCCGTTCCCTGAAGATGCGCCGGTCGACTACGCGGCGCTGTTGCCGGAACCGCCGCTGGCAATGCCGGCGATGGAAAACGAACCGGTGAAACAGGAGGCGACGCCGGATTCGCAACAGGAAAGCCGCCGGGTACGGCGCGCGGAATCGCGGCCGTCCTTCCTCAGCAGTGGTTCCGGCACCGAGCTGTTGCCGTTGAAGCGCGCGGGCGTGCGCCTGGGCCTGCATGCCAAGTCGATGGTGATCGACAACCGCATCGGCGTCATCGGCACGCACAACTTCGACCCGCGTTCGGAAAACTACAACACCGAGAGCGCGGTGATCATCGACGACCGCGCCTTTGCCGAAGCGCTGGCCGCCAGCATCCGCCGCGACATGAAACCGGAAAATTCCTGGGTGATCGCGCCGCGCGAAAAACCGGTGGTCCTGTCCGGGCTGGACTACAGCCTCGGCAAGGTGTCCGAGGCGCTGCCCTTGTTCGACGTGTGGCCGTGGCGCTATGCGACCAGTTATGAATTCGTGCCGGGTCCGGAATGTCC
>CALCNV010000152.1 GCA_937897645.1 uncultured Lysobacteraceae bacterium | reverse complement strand
AACAGCTTGTACAGGCCCAGCATGATCTTGCTCAGCTGGTTGACCTGCTTGGCGTCAAGGCCCAGCTTGAAGCCGACTTCACGGGTCTGGTACGGCTGCAGGCCCTGCACGAAGTTCACGTCCAGGGTCTGGATCTTCTCCGGCATTTCCTTGGCGACGGTTTCGATGTCCACGCCGCCTTCGCTGGAGGTGATGAAGGTGATGGCCTGCGTGGAACGGTCGACCAGCACCGACAGGTACAGCTCCTTGGCGATGTCGGTGCCTTCGGAAATCAGCACGGTATCGATGGGCAGGGCCACGCCGGCGGACTGGTAGGTTTCCATCTTCGTGCCCAGCATCGCCGTGGCGTACTGCTTCACTTCGTCCAGCGAGCGCGCCAGCTTGACGCCGCCGGCCTTGCCGCGGCCACCCGCGTGGATCTGGGCTTTCACCACCCACAGGTCGCCGGGAATGGCTTTCGCGGCCTCGACCGCTTCATCCGGCGTGCGCGCGATGCGCCCGGCCGGCACTGCAATGCCGTAATCGGCAAACAACTGCTTCGCCTGGTATTCGTGGAAGTTCATGCGTCACCTTGAGGGAAGAACAGAACGCACCGCGCGCGAGGGTCCGAGCAGGCCGGAGGGCGCGGGTGGGCCGCCTATTGTCGCCCACGGCGTGCTGCGGTGCAAAAGGGCGGGGAATGGGGAGCTAGGAACGAGGAACGAGGAGTTAGGAGTTAGGAGTGAGGAACAGGGGGCGCGGGCGGCTTGCTGTTCCTCTCCCCTTGTGGGAGAGGGGAAGCACCAAGCCTGCCGGCGCTGCGGCACCTAGAACCTAGAACCAAGAACCACCCCCCTATGCCCCCACCCCCCAACCCTCCCTATACTGCAAGCCTGCCGCCACAAGGAAGCGACCGCTTGACCCAGGGCACTTCGATCATCGCGAAATTCGAATCCGCTCCCGGGCGCGAGCTCTATTTCTTCAGCCTGTACCGGGTGCTGGAAGCCGGCATCCTGGCCGGCCTGCTGTTCAGTCCGCTGTCGGGCCTGCTGGGCGCGCCACGTGCGACCGAGTTGGCCACCGTGGTCACCGCGTTCTACCTGCTCTTCGCCGTGGTCATCCTGCTGCTCAGCCGGCGCGAAGCGTGGCTGGTGCCGCTGGTCATTGTCGGCACCTGCGTCGACATCCTGGTGGCGATACTGATCACCTACGCACTTCCCGAAGCCACCGCCGGCATCGCCATGATGCTGCTGTTCAACGTAGCCGCCGCGGCCTTGCTGCTGCCGGTTCGCCTTGGCATCGGCATCGCCACGCTGGCGGCCGCGTCCGTGCTGATGGAGTTCTTCGTCAACGTGTTCGGCAAGACCGCCAGCGATCGCTCCGTCGCCGAAGTGATCATGTACGCGGCCACCTACCTGGCCGTCGGCTACCTGGCCAGCCAGATCGGCCAACGTGCGCGCGCCAGCCACCAGCTGGCCGAAGCGCGCGGCGTGGAAGTGGCTAACCTGTTCGAAATCAACGAGCTGATCATCCGCCGCATGCGCACCGGCGTGCTGGTGGTGGATGCCGAAAACCGCATCAAGCTGGCCAACGAAGCCGCCTCGCTGCTGATCGGCGACGGCAGCGAGGGCGAACACGACAGCCGCGGCGTGCACCTGCCGCAGGTCGCGCCGGAGCTTGCCCGCCGCCTGCAGCAGTGGCGCAACGGCTGGGCGAACGATGAAGCCCCGCTGCAGCTGTCGCCGGACCAGCCGGAGATCCAGCCGCGTTTCGCCCGCCTGCTGGTCGGCAGTGACCTGTCGCTGGTGTTCCTGGACGACTCCAGCGTGGTCTCGCGCCGCGCCGAATCGCTGACCCTGGCCGCGCTGGGCCGCTTCTCCGCCAGCCTGGCCCATGAAATCCGCAACCCGCTGGCCGCGATCAACTACGCGGTGCAGCTGCTGGAAGAATCCAAGAGCATCATCGACGGCGACCGGCGCCTGCTGCAGATCATCCACCAGCAGTGCCAGCGCACCAACGGCATCGTCGAAAGCGTGCTGGGCCTGGCCCGCCGCGAACGCGCCAGCCCTGAGCACGTGGACCTCAACACCTACGTGCGGCGCTTCGTGGACGAGTACCAGCAGTCCATGTCCATCGAGACCGACAGCCTGGAACCGGTCATCGGCACCAAGCCGGTGTC
>CALCNV010000151.1 GCA_937897645.1 uncultured Lysobacteraceae bacterium | reverse complement strand
ACTCGCGGGTGTCGTACATGGCGATCAGCTTCTTGGTCGCCGGCACCGCCATCACGACCAGGATCAGGATCGGGATCACCGTCCAGATGATTTCGGCGGTGGTGTTGTGGGTGAACGTCGCCGGCACCGCGCCCTTGGAATGGCGGAACTTGAACATGGCGTAGGCCATAGCACCGAACACGATGACGCCGATGACCACGCACACCCACAGCGCGATCATGTGCGCGTCATAGGCGTTCTGCGAGGTGGCAGTGACGCCGCGGCCCATGTTGAGCTGCCAGCGCTGCGGATCGGCGGATTGCGCCCAGGCCAACGCCGGGGCCAGCAACCATGCACCTGCCGCGACCAGCGACTGCGTGACTTGCCTGGAAAAACCTTTCGCTTGCGTCATTGCCTAGACCCTTGTGCGTCATCGGTAGCGGCCGCTAGCGGCCGCCAGTAAATCCTGCAGTTGCATTGCCAGCTGCCTGCGCTCGCCCGGACCGAGGAAAGTACCCACCTCGACCCGCTTGCCGCTGGACGCCAGCGAAATCCGTTCGCCCGCTTCTTCAATACGCAGTCGCACCCAGTAGGGATGCGCCTGAAACACCTGGCGTGCCTCGGCCCCGACGGCAACGGTGCGGCTGACTTCCACCACCTGTGGATCGATGATGATGTCCTCGCCACGCTCGCCACTGCACCACAACTTGCGCAGCGCCAGCGCCACGATCGCGCTGTGCAGGAGCGCGAAGACCGGCGCGAACACATTGCCTGTCAGCCACCCCAGACCCGCCACCAACCACATCGCCCCCGCCAGCACCGCAAACAGCGCCTTGAACTGACCGGCCGTCAACGCCCGCGGCGGTCGCAGCCTGAGCCGCGCACCACGCCCATCGAGCAGGGACGGAACCACTTCGATCATGTCGCCAACCGCGCTTACGGGCTGCGGAAAACCCGTAAATGGTAGCTCCCGTGCCGCATTGCGGCAAGCCACGGGGGGTTCTCGCCGGTTTGCCAACGACTACACTAGGCCGCTTCGACACACCGTCTGCGGGACCCATGACCGCCATTCCCCAAGCCGCCACTGGCCTTGATGCCACGGCCTCGATTCTTTCCCCCGAGTTGCCGGGCAAGCCATCAGCCCTGCGCCAGGCGATCACCGCGGCGTGGATGCGCGACGAAACTGAACATGTGCGCGAACTGCTGGCCGATGCGCGCCTGCCTGCGGATGAGCAAGCCCAAGCCCAGGCCATCGCCGCCGACCTGGTGCGCCGCGTGCGCACCCGCGCGCAGGACCAGGGCGCCATCGAGGCCTTCATGCGCCAGTACGACCTGGGCAGCGAGGAAGGCGTGCTGCTGATGTGCGTGGCCGAAGCCCTGCTGCGCATCCCCGACCAGGAAACCGCCGACAAGCTGATTCGCGACAAGCTGGGCGACGCCGACTGGCGCAAGCACATGGGCGAAAGCGACTCGGTGCTGGTCAACGCGTCCACTTGGGGCCTGATGCTGACCGGCAAGCTGGTCAGCTTGAACGACCTCACCAAACACGACGTGCGCGGCGCCTTCAAACGCCTGGTCGGCCGCGTGGGCGAACCGGTGATCCGCCTGGCCGTGCGCCAGGCCATGCGCATCATGGGCCACCAGTTCGTGATGGGCCGCACCATCGACGAAGCCCTGTCGCGCAGCCGCAAGGGCGACAACGCCCACTACCGCTATTCCTTCGACATGCTGGGCGAAGGTGCACTGACCTCGAAGGATGCCGCGCGCTACCTGGAGGCCTACCGCAAGGCCATCCATGCGATTGGCAAGACCGGGCCGTTTGCCGATGTGTTTGCCGCGCCTAGCATCTCCATCAAGCTGTCCGCCCTGCACCCGCGCTATGAACACGCCAAGCGCGCCCGCGTCATGGCCGAACTGGCGCCCGGCATCCTCGAACTGGCGCAGCTGGCCAAGTCCTACGGCATCGGTTTCACCATCGACGCCGAGGAAGCCGACCGCCTTGAACTGTCGCTGGACCTGATCGAGGCCACCTTCTCCGACGCTTCGCTCGACGGCTGGGAGGGCTACGGACTCGCCGTGCAGGCCTACCAGAAGCGCACGCCGTACGTGATCGATTTCCTCGCCGACCTCGCCCGCCGCGTCGGCCGGCGCATGCCGGTGCGCCTGGTGAAAGGCGCGTACTGGGACGCGGAAGTGAAGCGCGCGCAGGTGGAAGGCCACCCGGGCTATCCCGTGTTCACGCGCAAGCCGAACACCGATGTGTCGTATCTGGCGAATGCACGGCGGATGTTTGCCAATATCGACGCGCTGTATCCGATGTTCGCGACGCATAACGCGCAGACGATTGCGGCGATTCGCGCTTTGTCCCTTCTCCCTGCGGGAGAAGGTGCCCGAAGAGCCTGCCCCGTACTTGATACGGGGGCGGATGAGGGTTCGGAGGATCCGACTGCTGGCGCTCGCGCCGTACCCTCACCCCAACCCCTCTCCCGAGGGGAGAGGGGCTTTGAATTCCAGAAACTCCACGGCATGGGCGACGACCTGTACGCCGAAGTGATTCCCGCCGACCGCCTCGGCGTGCCCTGCCGCGTCTACGCGCCCGTCGGATCGCACGAGGACCTGCTGCCGTACCTGGTGCGTCGCCTGTTGGAAAACGGCGCCAACTCCAGCTTCGTCAACCGCATCACCGACGAAAACGTGGCCATCTACGACCTGATCCGCGACCCGGTGGAAACCGTGTCCGCGTTCGACTCCATCCCGCACCCGCGCATCCCGCTGCCGGTGCAGTTGTTCCAGAACCAGGCCCCGAGCCTGAGTACCAACAGGAAGAATTCCATGGGCGCCAACCTCGCCAACGACCAGGACCTGCGCGCACTTGCCGAGCAGGTCAACGACGCCTTCGAAAAAGCCGGCCCGCACGGCTGGCGTGCCGCGCCGCTGGTACCGGGCGCGGTGCTGTCCACGCGCGCATTGCCGGTCAGCAACCCCGCGGATCGCCGTCATTCGGTGGGGGAATGGCATGCCGCTGACACCGCTATTGTCGAGAAGGCACTGCAGAACGCCGTCGCCGCGCAGCCGGGCTGGGATCGCACGCCGGCAGCGGGCCGCGCCACCATTCTTGAACACGCCGCGGAATTGCTGGAAGCGCGCATGCCCGAGTACATCGCGCTGTGCGTGAAGGAAGCCGGCAAGACCATTCCCGACGGCGTCGCCGAAGTGCGTGAGGCCGTCGACTTCCTGCGCTACTACGCGGCACAGGCGCGCGCGCAATTCGGCGCACCGGAACGCCTGCCCGGCCCCACCGGCGAATCCAACGAACTGCAGCTGCACGGACGCGGCGTGTTCGTGTGCATCAGTCCGTGGAATTTCCCGTTGGCGATTTTCCTCGGCCAGGTGGCCGCCGCGCTCGCCGCCGGCAACAGCGTGATTGCCAAGCCGGCGGAACAGACCAACCTCATCGGCCATGCGGCGGTGAAGCTGCTGCATGAAGCCGGCGTGCCGGAGAACGTGCTGCAGTTCCTGCCCGGCGACGGTGCCGTGGTTGGCGCTGCGCTGACGAGGGATCCACGCGTGGCGGGCGTTGCGTTCACCGGTTCCACCGACACCGCGCGCGCGATCAACCGCGCACTGGCCGCACGCGATGCCGCCATCGGCGTGCTGATCGCGGAAACGGGTGGACAGAACGCCTTCATCGCCGATTCGTCCGCACTGCCGGAACAACTGGTGAAGGACGCGATCGGTTCCGCCTTCACCTCCGCAGGCCAGCGCTGTTCGGCGGCGCGCGTGTTGTTCGTGCAGGACGATATCGCCGACAAGGTGATCGGCATGCTGGCCGGCGCCATGGACGAGTTGAAGGTAGGCGATCCCGGCATGCTGTCCACCGACGTCGGCCCGGTGATCGACGCCGATGCGCTGAAGATCCTGGAAGACCATGCCGAGCGCATGAACCGCGAAGCGAAGCTGATCAAGCGCGCGCACATGGATTCGTCGGTGTCGCATGGCACCTATTTCGCACCCGGCGCGTGGGAACTGGAATCGCTGGACCAACTGCAGAAGGAAGTCTTCGGCCCCGCCCTGCACGTGGTGCGCTGGAAGGGCGAGGACCTGGACAAGGTCATCGACGCCATCAACGCCACCGGCTACGGCCTGACCCTGGGCGTGCATTCGCGCATCGACGAAACCATCGACCGCATCGCGGCGCGGGTGAAAGTGGGCAACGTCTACGTCAACCGCAACCAGATTGGCGCAGTGGTCGGGGTGCAGCCCTTCGGCGGCCAGGGCCTGTCCGGCACCGGCCCCAAGGCCGGCGGCCCGCACTACCTGCCGCGCTTCGCCACCGAGAAAACGGTGACGGTGAATACCACGGCAGCCGGCGGCAATGCCTCGTTGCTGACCCTCGGCGACTGACGGTTTCCAGCGCCGATGGGCTGGCACCCTGCCCTTGTGGGAGGGGCTTCAGCCCCGACGCTTTACTGCCAAGAGCGTCGGGGCTGAAGCCCCTCCCACACCGGCATCCCCGCTGCTGATGCCGGGTTATGTGAAGAATGGCCCTGCCATCGTCACCCGCGTGGCCGATACTATCGGCAGCCGATGACCACCGACTTCTACAACCTGCTGCTCACCGACTGTGCCCTGGCGCTCGTGCTGCTGGGGCTGTTCTGGTACGTGGACCGCATCTCGCGCGGCGTGCGCGGCATCGCCCTGTGGGGTGGCGCGCACCTGGTGTATTCGCTGGGCGCGGCCATGCTGGACGGCACCAGCCAGGAGCTCGCCCTCTCGGGTGACCTGCATTCCGCCTACTGGATGGCCGGCATTGGCGGACTGCTGGCGTGCGCCGGCGTGGTCGGCTTGGCCTGGTCGGTGATCCAGTTCGTGCAGCAGCGTGCGTTGACGCGCTGGGAATGGGCGTTGATGCCGCTATGCCTGGCGTTTTCGCTGGTCGGCTGGGTGTTCTGGGGTACCGTGGATGCGCAAGGCGCGGCCATGAGCGCGGCCGAAGTGGTGATGCTGGTGATGCTGATCTGGCACCTGCGCCGCCTCAACACGTCGCCGGAGCAACTGCCCGCGCGCCTGATGATGCTGGGCTGCGCCGCGCTGCTGGTGCTGTACTCGCGCGACCTGATGAGCGCCTTCACCGGCGACTACGGCCCCAACGAAGCCTGGGTGAACCTGGATATCTCGATCTGGTTCATGCTCAATTTCTGCATGTTGATGCTCAGCAGTTTCCGCGCCGGAGAATCCTTCCGCCTCAGCGCGCTGTTCGATCCGCTCACCGGCGCCCTCAACCGCCGCGGCCTGGGCAGCGAACTGCGCACGCGCGTCGAGCCGCTTCCGGCGGATGCCGGACTGGCCGTGATCGCGCTGGACCTGGACAACTTCAAGGCCATCAACGACCTGCACGGGCACGAAACCGGCGACGTGGTGCTGCAGCGTTTTTCCGACAGCGTGCGCAGCTGCATCCGCGGCGAGGATCTGTTTGCGCGCGTCGGTGGCGAAGAATTCGTGGTGGTGCTGCCGGACAGCAGCCCCGATATCGCCCGCCAACTGGCGGAACGCATCCGCGCGCAGGTGGAAGGGTTGGAATTTTCACCACGCGATGCGCGGGTGCGGGTGACGGTCAGCCTGGGCGTGGGGGCATCGACGCAACGACACGGATTCCAGGCCTTGATGCGAGTGGCCGACCAGGCCCTCTACGAAGCCAAGCGACTTGGCCGCAACCGGGTCGAAGTGCAACAGCTGCCGGCCTGATGCCGACGAAATACCTGCCTGGCAGTTTCTGCCCGACAACAAAAACCCCGCGTTCGCGGGGTTCTTGCATGCTGCGATAACCGCGTTCGACTAGAACTTGTACTGCGCCGACACGCCGAACAGGTTGGCACCGCCGTCGAACTCGCCTTCCAGGCGTGCGCCGCTGGACGACAGGATGTCGACTTCAGGCGTATCCGCCAGGTCCACCTTGACGTAGCTGGCGCTGAGCTCGAAGTGCTCGCTCGCCGCCCAGGTCACGCCCAGCGAATACCACATGCGGTCCTGGTCGGGCATGCGCGGGGTGCGGTACGGA
>CALCNV010000150.1 GCA_937897645.1 uncultured Lysobacteraceae bacterium | reverse complement strand
TCGGGTCCAGGTTCGATCGGAGTAGTAGCCGATGATGGGTTGCACGATCAGGCCGGTCAGTGGCGCTGCGATCCACAGGATCGGCAACTGGTCCATGTCCGCACCGAGGGTCTGGAAGATTCGGCTCATGCTGCCGTTCTGCAGCGCGAACGCGAACTGGATGCCGAGGAAGCCGAAACACATGTTCCATATCTGCCAGAACGACAGTTGCGGTTTGCGATTCATTCGGGAGGTGTCCTCGGGTTCCGGGTTGGATGCGTGGGTAGTGCTGGCGCGGGACATGGTGCAGGTAATGCGCTGGGAAGCCATGTTGCAGTGCAAACAACGTCGTGTGTTTGCTTATCGTTATTTGCAGGGCATGGCGTGGCATGCGCGGATGCGCAAACCGCTTTTTTTACCGCTCAAATACGAGGGATGGGTAAACTGCACGCGCTTGCTGCCTCTGCAAATGACCGATGCATGCCCGGCACGCTGCATACGTATTCATCGCCCGCGTGCGCGTGGCACGGACACGGCAAGGCGCGCGGCATGGAATAGTGGCGCCCGCTGCGTGCCGGGGAGTGCGCGATACCCGTAATGAGGACAGGAATGACCATGAATCGTTGGTGGCGCGGCGCGGTGATCTACCAGATCTACCCACGCAGCTTCATGGATACCGACGGCAATGGCGCGGGCGACCTGCCGGGCATCGTCGACAAGCTGGACTACATCGCCAGCCTGGGCGTGGACGCCATCTGGATATCGCCGTTCTTCAAGTCGCCGATGGCCGACTTCGGCTATGACATCGCCGACTATCGCGACGTGGATCCGCTGTTCGGGACGCTGGACGATTTCGACCGCCTGCTGGCCAAGGCGCACGGGCTGGGCATCAAGGTGATGATCGACCAGGTGCTGAGCCATTGCTCGGTGGACCACGAATGGTTCAAGGAAAGCCGCGAGAGCCGCGACAATCCCAAGGCCGACTGGTACGTGTGGGCCGATGCCAAGCCGGACGGCACGCCACCCAACAACTGGATGTCGCTGTTCGGCGGCGTGGCCTGGCGCTGGGAGCCACGGCGCGGGCAGTACTACCTGCATAATTTCCTGTCGACCCAGCCCGACCTGAATTTCCACAATCCCGAAGTCCAGGCGGCCACGCTGGACAACGTGAAATTCTGGCTGGACAAGGGCGTGGACGGACTGCGCCTGGATGCGATCAACTTCTGCTTCCATGACCAGCAATTGCGCGACAACCCGCCCAAGCCCGAGGACAAGCGCGTGGGTCGTGGTTTCAGTCCCGACAATCCCTATGCGTTCCAGTACCACCACTACAACAACACGCAGCCGGAGAACCTGGTGTTCCTGCAGGACCTGCGTGCGTTGATGGACAAGTACCCCGGTGCAACCACCCTGGGCGAAATCTCGTCCGAGGATTCCCTGGCCACGATGGCGGAATACGTCAACGACGCGCGCCTGCACATGGGTTACAGCTTCGAATTGCTGACCGATGATTTCACCGCGGCGTACATCCGCGGCACGGTCGAGAACCTTGAATCGAAGATGATCGACGGCTGGCCCTGCTGGGCGATTTCCAACCACGACGTGCAGCGCGCCGTCACCCGTTGGGGTGGCGCAGCGCCGGGTGATGACTTTGCAAAACAGCTGGTCGCGCTGGTGTGCTCGCTGCGTGGCTCGGTGTGCCTGTACCAGGGCGAGGAACTCGGCCTGGCCGAGGCCGACGTCCCATACGAAGCCCTGCAGGATCCGTACGGCAAGACCTTCTGGCCCAACTTCAAGGGTCGCGACGGCTGCCGCACGCCCATGCCATGGGACGACACGGCACTGGCGGGTTTCACCACCGGCCAGCCGTGGCTGCCGATCGCCGATTCACACCGCGCGCATTCTGTCGCTGCGCAGGACGCACATCCCGGCTCCACGCTCAATGCCACGCGCAACTTCCTGCGCTGGCGCAAGCGCCTGCCCGCCCTGCAGTTCGGCGACATCGCGTTCCTGGAGACGCCTGAGCCAGTGCTGGCCTTCACCCGCAGCATCGCCGCGCAGCGCGTGCTGGTGGTGTTCAACCTGTCGGCACGTGCCGTGCGTTGGACCCTGCCGGCCGGCGTCAATGCACAGCCGATAGAAGGGCATGGCCTGCTGGCCGGCGTGCTGGAGGGCAACGCGCTGCTGTTGCCGGCACATGCGGTGTATTACGCGGACATCGGCTGACCAGCCAGTTCTTCGCGGGTCCAGCCCTCAGTCCGTGGTGGCACAGTTGCGTGCGATGAAATCATCATGGCTGGGCATCGCCTGCACGCAGTTGCCGATCACGCCGCGGATGCTGGCCAGGAAATCGATGATTTTTTCTTCCGGATAAAGATCGACCAGCGGGTGGTAACCCTTCACCTGCACGCGCTGGCCGTGCAGTACCTGCAGCCAGCTGACTTCGGCGAACATCTCGTTGGCTTCACGGAAAATGCGGCCGTTGCTGCTGAACAGGTCCATGCGCCGTTTCAGGGATTCCGGTACCTCCATGGTCCGGCAGTAGTTCCAGAACGGCGTGTCGTCGCGCTCGGTCGCGTGGTAATGCGCGATGAGGAAGTCGCGGATGCGGTCGAACTCGAAGTGCGAGTGTGCATTGAATTCGTCGATGTCGGACAGTTCGAAGCCGGCATGCGGGAAGAACGCGGTGAGCCGCGCGATGCTGGACTGGATCAGGTGGATGCTGGTGGATTCCAGCGGCTCCATGAAACCACTGGCCAGGCCGATGGCGATCACGTTCTTGTTCCAGAACTTGTTGCGCTTGCCGGTGACGAAGCGCAGCGGGCGCGGTTCCGCCAGCGCTTCGCCATCCAGGTTGGCCATCAGGGTGGCGGCAGCCTCGTCGTCGCTGATGTACTTGCTGCTGTAGACGTAGCCATTGCCGATGCGGTGCTGCAGCGGGATACGCCACTGCCAACCCGCTTCGCGCGCCGTGGAGCGGGTGTAGGGCGTGGTCGGGCCTGCGGACGCGCACGGCACCGCCAATGCGCGGTCGCACGGCAGCCAATCGGTCCAGTCTTCGTAGCCGGTCTTGAGGGTCTGTTCGATCAGCAGCCCGCGGAAACCCGAGCAGTCGATGAACAGTTGTCCGCTGACGCGTTCACCGTTCTCCAGCACCACGGCTTCGATGTGGCCATCGCTTCCACGCTGTTGCGCATGGCTGATCTTGCCTTCGATGCGGAGGACGCCGCGCGCTTCCGAGTATTCGCGCAGGTAGCGCGCGTACAGGCTGGCATCGAAATGGTAGGCATAGGCGATGTCGGCCAGCGGGGAATTCGGCCGGTCGGTCACGGCGCGCATGAACTTGTTGTGGCGCGCCGCTTCGGTGTTGATGGAGTATTCCTCCAGGTTGGCGGCCTTGCCGGCGTGGTGCATCTTCAACCAATACTGGTAGAAGGAAATGAGCCCCAGGTCCTGGCCGATCTTGCCGAAGCCATGGATGTAGGAGTCGCCCTTGCGTCCCCAGTTGACGAATTCGATGCCAAGCTTGAACGAGCCCTTGGTCTTGCGCATGAAGTCGTTTTCGTCCAGGTCCAGCGCCTGGTTGTACAGCTTGATCATGGGGATGGTGGCTTCGCCCACGCCCACGATCCCGATCTCCTCGGACTCCACCAGGCGGATGGTGTAGCCGGTGGTCAGCACTTTTGACAAAGCCGCGGCGGTCATCCAGCCTGCGGTTCCACCACCGACGATGACGATTTCCGTGATGCGATGTTCCGACATGATCAATGCTCTGCGTGCCGTGGATGGAGTGCCGTGCGTGCGACGGGCTGCGCGGCATCCTAGCGCAAAAATGCATGTGCTTTTGCAGCATTCCGCGCCTGCAAAAACGCAGCGCACCTCCTGCATACGTATGCAGGAAGGTTGGTTGCATGGTTACGCGCTCGTCGTGCTGGCTGCCTGCTCCGGCATGGCATCGGTGGCATCGGCAGCGGAACAGAAGCAGGTGGTCGCAGTGGACCACTGTGCGGCATCCACGGCAGCGACCGTGCTGCAGCCGGCGGTGATGCAGGCGACGGATGCACGCGCCCACTGGTTGGATCGAGGCCTGCTGAAGTGGCCAAGGATCGGCAGCGCGGGACGCTTCCGCCTTTACTATTCGGCAGGAGCCGGGTTGCTGGCCGAGAAAGGTAAGCCTGTATCAGGTGCGAATGGCGCGCTGCCGCTTGATGTAACGGAGGACGAGCTTACACGCGATATTTCCGGGCGTTTCGCGTTCGTTGCCGATGGCGTGGTGCTTGCAGTCCGAAGCGGCGATGCGCAGCGCGTGCCCGACCTGCTGACCCGGCAAGTGCTGCTGGTCCAGGAGGACGAGGCGGGCAGGGTAATGGACGCCACCTCGCTGCAGGTCGCGGGCGCGTTGGACGATGTGTACGCAGGCGCCGCACAGGAGCCCGCGTTGGGCGTCAGCGCGGGTCCGCACGGCACTGCCTTCAAGCTGTGGGCACCCACGGCGCGTCGCGCGTCGTTGTGCGTACAGGCGCAAGATGGGATTTCGGTGCTTCCGGAAACCCCATTGCGGCTGGACCCGGCTACCGGCATCTGGTCCACGCAACAAGCGGGTGATCTCTCGGGCAATTACTACACCTACCTGGTGGATGTGGTGGTGCCGGGCGTGGGCGTGGTGAGGAATCGCGTCACCGATCCGTACTCGATCAGCCTGGATGCGAACTCCAAGCGCAGCTACATCGCCAACCTCGATGCGCCGGCATTGAAGCCCGAAGGCTGGGATGCGGCAGATGTTCCATCCAAGGTCGCTACGCAGACCGACATGGTCATCTACGAGCTGCATGTGCGCGATTTTTCCATCAATGACGGGTCGGTTACTCCCGCCAACCGCGGCAAATACCTTGGGTTCACCGAATCCGGGTCCAACGGCATGCAGCACTTGCGTGCACTGTCCGATGCCGGCCTGACCGATGTGCACCTGCTGCCCGTCTTCGATTTCGCCACGGTGCCGGAATCGGATTGCGTGACGCCCCAGGTGCCGGTGGCGGCCGCCGACAGCGAAGCGCAGCAGGCGGCCGTGATGGCCGTGGCCGCGCAGGACTGCTTCAACTGGGGCTATGACCCCTACCACTTCAATGCACCCGAAGGCAGCTACGCCAGCGATGCCGCGGATGGCGCGAAACGCATCCTCGAATTCCGCCAGCTGGTCATGGCCTTGCACAAGGCCGGGCTGCGCGTGGGCATGGACGTGGTCTACAACCACACCACGACCTCAGGCCAGAAAGAATCTTCGGTACTCGATCGCATCGTGCCCGGCTACTACCAGCGGCTGGATGCGAATGGCGTGGTCGAGCGCTCCACCTGCTGCGACAACACGGCCACCGAGCACCTGATGATGGGCAAATTGATGCTCGATTCGGCGGAACTATGGGCGAAACAGTACCGCATCGATTCCTTCCGCTTTGATTTGATGGGCCACCAGCCGCGTGCAGCCATGGAGCTGCTGCGCACGCGCGTGAATGCCGCTACAGGCCGCGACGTGAACCTGATCGGCGAGGGCTGGAACTTCGGTGAAGTGGCCGACGGCAGGCGTTTCGTCCAGGCCTCGCAGCTGTCGCTCAACGGGTCAGGCATCGGTACCTTCAGTGATCGCACCCGTGACGCGGTGCGTGGTGGTGGACCCAGCGACAGTGGCCAGGCACTGGTGGAGCAGCAGGGCTACATCAACGGACTCGTGTATGACCGCAATGAGTACGCGCCGGAACGCCCGTTCGCCGACCTGATGCAGGCGGCCGACCTGGTGCGCGTCGGGCTTGCAGGTTCATTGCGTGATTTCCGCATACAGACCTACCAGGGCGAGACATCCCGTCTGGACGCCGTCGACTACAAGGGCCAGCCGGCCGGCTATGTCAGCGAGCCGGCCGAAGTGGTGAACTACGTGGAGAACCACGACAACCAGACCCTGTTCGACAACAACGCCTACAAATTGCCGCGCACCACGTCCAGCGCCGATCGCGCACGCGTGCAGGTGCTGGGTGCAGCCATCACGGCCTTCAGCCAGGGCATCGCCTACTTCCATGCGGGCATGGAAGTCCTGCGTTCCAAGTCGATGGACCGCAACAGTTTCAATTCCGGTGACTGGTTCAACCGGCTGGACTGGACCTATGCCGACAATTATTTCGGCACGGGTCTTCCTCCCAAGGAAGACAATGCGATCAATTACCCGTTGATGCGGCCCTTGCTGGCCGATCCCGGCATCAAGCCTGATGCCGTGGACATCGCGTGGACGCGGGATGCATTCCGCGACCTGTTGCGCATCCGCGCCAGCTCAAGCCTGTTCCGCATGCGCCGTGCCGAGGATATCCGCGAGCGACTGCGTTTCTACAACACGGGCGCGCAGCAGAATCCGGTGGTGATCGCAGGCCATCTGGACGGCAAGGGTTATGACGGGGCGGCCTTCAAGGAGGTCCTGTACCTGGTCAACGTGGACAAGCAGCCGCAGTCGATCGAGCTTGTTGGGGAACAGGGCAAGCCGTACGTACTGCATCCGGCGCACCGCGCGCCGGATGCTGCCGATACGCACGTGCTTGAGTCACGATATGACCCCGCAAGCGGACGTTTCAGCGTGCCTGCACGAACGGCGGTGGTCTATGTAGTCGAATGAGGGTGGGCGTGATTGCGAGTCGAACCGTAGGAGCGGGCCGTGCCCGCGAGCTCTTGTTGCTTCATCTGCGCGCACAGTGCAAACCATCCAGCATTCAAGGCAACGTGATCAACACGTCGTCCATCACCAGCGGATCCACCTTGCCGTCGCCGCCACTGAAGCTGTTCGTTGACAGATCAGGCGCGAGCTTGCGAAAGCCGCCGTCGTAATCCCAGGTCGCCACGTACAGCTTCACCCCGGACAACGACGTGATTCCACCCAAGGCGGAGGCCGGCAAGGTCAGTGTCACCGTCTTCGCTTCGGGATCAGCCTGGATGTGCGCGGCAGGCGTGACCGGCGTGCCTTCCTGGGTTGCCGAGGCGCCGTCCGAGGAAAACAGCGCGTTGGTCCAGCCATGCGTGCGCAGCCGGTAATTCCAGCGCATCCCTTCTGGAAGCTCCGCGTTCTGCAAGGGCATGCTGGTGGTTCCGCCGTCCTTGCCCGGAACCTGCAGGAACACGACGAAGGCGACATGGTCGAAGCCGTTGGCGGGGTTCCATGCATTGACCACGTCGTGCATGCGCAACGCGATCTTGATGGCGCCCTCGGCACCCTGCACGCGCACGTGTTCGATATCCAGCGGGCGTTGCACGCGGTAGGCTGGATCGGACGGGTAACGGTAGCGACCTTCGGGGCCGGCATCGTCCGCCGCTGGATCATCCACTTCCGCCAGCGTCTTCCACTGCGGCGAGGCCTTGAAGCTCTGGCGTTCGGACGCGATTCCGCGCGCCGCATCCCAGGCCACGAGGTCGTGGCCCACGTCCGGGTCGATCATGCTGGTGATCTCCACGCGTGACTGCCAGTGGCCATCCGCATCCGGTATCGCCGTACGTGCCGCAGCCAGGTCGCCATCGACCACGACTTGCACGCTGTTACTGCCAGGCGCATGCCCCTGCACCAGGAAGCCTTCCTTCATGCTTCTTGCAGGCAGGGCGTCCAGGGTCAATGCGGCAGGTGCTGCCGTCGCCGTCACCTGGCTTGGGCGGATCTTCCACACCTGTCCGCTGCGGGCAGGCAGTTGCAGGTGTATCCGTGCGTTGTCGCCGACGATCACGTCGGCGGGCGTCTTGTCGATGCCGAACAGGCCCTGCAGCACCGCTCCCGGCGCTGCACCTGTGTCCAGGTTGTCCATCAAGGTGTCGCGGTCCGAAGTGTTGAAGACCACCACGGCCGATTCACCGTCATGGTCCATCCGGTAGGCCAGCACCCCCGGTCCTGCGGCATTGCCCTGGAGCACGGTCGGCACGCCACGTGAAAACAGCGGATGCTCGCGTCGCAGCGCCGTGGCGCGCTGGATGAAGCGGTAGAGCGGGGCGTTCGTATCGAAATGATCGCGACCACCGGAGCCTGCGCCTTGCGCGAACATCGCGGCCCGCGGTTTGCTGAAACCCTGCTCGGTGCCGTAGTAGATCGTCGGGATGCCCGGCAGTGTCATCATCAGCAGCAGGCTCTGCATCAGGCCGGCTTCATTGCCGCCGGACAGGAAACGATCCACGTCGTGGTTGTCGACGAAGGTTGGCATGAGATGTGGATCTGCGTGCACCTTCATCATGTTGCCGATGCGGTGCGCCAGTTCCGCGGGTGGCCGGCCACGTGCGAATACGTCACCCAGGGTTCCATACAGCGGGAAATTGATCATGCCCGGCAGCAATGCGGCTCCATCCTTGCCGCGCATGTAACCGTCGATGCGCCTGGCCTGGATGTCTTCGAAGGGCTTGTCGATGCCAAAGCCTTCGCCGAATACATGGAAGTTGTTTCGCCCCGTCTGCGCGGCGACCGTGGCCATGCCTGGATGCGCTGCATCCCCGGAATGCATGAAGTCGGCGAAGTACTCCGGCAGTACGTAGAACGCGGTATCGACGCGGAACGCATCCACGCCGACTTCGCGTATCCAGAACCCGTAGGACTCGCGCAAGGCATCGCGTACCACCGGGTTTTCCGTGTCCAGGTCGTCCAGGTCGGCCAGCTGGAAATCCTGCAGTTGCACGGCATCGCTGTAATTCGTGATCGCCGGCGTCCAGTGATAGATGGCGGCCTTGCGATGCGCGGGGTCGCGCACGTCATTCTGGTCGAACGGCACCTGCGTGGGTGCCTTCATGCCGTTGGAGTCGGCGATACGCCGGAAGCCAATCGTGGGGTCCTGCTTGTCCCACGTGTCGCCGTAGGAAAAGTAGTCGCCCATGTGGTTCACTACCACGTCCTGCACCAGATACATGCCCTGGTTGTGCAGGGCGTGCGAGAGTTCCTTGTATTCCTGCAGCGTTCCAAGATGCGCGTCCACGCGCATCAGGTCTTCGGCCCAGTAACCGTGGTAGCCGCCGTAGTGGATGCGCATGTTCCACCATTGGTTGGCAACCGGTGGGGTTATCCAGACCGCTGTCGCGCCCAGCCCCTGTATGTAATCCAGATGCTGCTGGATGCCTGCCAGGTCGCCGCCGCTGTATTTCGCATTACTCTTCGGGTCGAATTCATTCGCACCCTGGTCGTTGTTGCCGGGGTTGCCGTCCGCAAAGCGGTCGGTCATGAGGAAGTAGATGACCTGGTCGCGCCAGTCGGGCGAGGGCACATGCAGTTTAAGTGCAGCCGGCGGGGTTTCTTTATCGGTTGGCTGTGCGGTGGCGGTGCTTGCGCTCGCGCCCACTGCCATTGCCGCCGCTAGCGCCAGCGCCAGAACATGAATGCTGCATCGCAACGTAGATACTTTGTCGTCCATCTGCACCTCCGCATAGGGTGACGAAGACTGCATGCATCGCTCTCCAGCAGCAAGCAGCATCACTGCATGTTGTTGCGCTGCAAGGTATTCGCACTGCATGAATACGTATGCAGGAAAAGTTATGCAGGCGTTACGACGACTACCATTGCCGCACGTACTGAGGGCGGTCTGCGCACCCGGGCGCACAGGTTTGAACGAGCGCCAATCAGGCATCGTCGCAGGCCTGGCAAAACTAAAAAAACCAACCATGGGAGTGGAGGGGAGATGGTAAAGCTCAAGCGCAATATGCTGAGCGTGGCCTTGGCGTCCGCAATGACGTTCAGTGCCGCGGGTGCCTTCGCACAGACAGCAGAAGAAACCGCGGACAAGACCGCGCAGGCCAGCACCGACGAGGCCGTTGACCTGGATCGCGTCACTGTCACTGGCATCCGCCGCGGCATTGAAGACGCAATCGAAACCAAGCAGTCCTCGACTTCCATCGTCGAAGCCATTTCCGCCGAAGACATCGGCAAACTCCCCGATACCAGCATCGCCGACTCGCTCGCGCGACTGCCTGGCCTGACCGCACAGCGTTTCGGTGGCCGTCCGCAGGAGATCAACATCCGCGGCTTCGCAGGCGACTTCTCCACCACGCTGCTCAATGGTCGCGAACAGGTCAGCCTGGGCAACAACCGCGGTGTCGAGTTCGACCAGTACCCCTCCGAACTGATCAGCCAGGTCGTCGTCTACAAGACCCCTGATGCCTCGCTGGTCGGCCAGGGCCTGTCCGGTACCGTGGACCTGCAGACCGTGCGCCCGCTGTCCTATGGCGAACGCGTCGTGGCGGCCAACATCCGTGGCGACGTCAACACCCTCGACGGCAACAAGGAACGTGGCAGCCGCTACAGCATCTCCTACGTCGACCAGTTCGCCGACAACACCGTTGGCCTGGCGCTGGGCTATGCCCACCTCAACAACCCGCAGCAGGGCCAGCAGTTCGAGGCTTGGGGCTACGACGATGCTGGTCGCTTGGGCGGTGGCAAGATCTATGACATCCAGGACGACAACACCCGCGACGGCCTGATGGGCGTGCTGGAGTTCAAGCCGAACGATGAGTTCCACAGTGTCCTGGACGTGTTCTATTCGAAGTTCGACAAGGACCAGGTCAAGCGCGGCATGGAATTCGGCCTCGGCAACCAGGTTGGCACCGGGTCCAGCTTCACCTTCTCCGGTTTCAGGCCGGTCATCCGCAACGATTTCAATTCCACCCATGACGACCTGTTCGCGCTGGGCTGGAACAACGAGCTCAAGTTGAACGAAAACTGGACGATGCGCGCCGACGTCAGCACGTCGAGCGCGACTCGCAATGAGCGCATCCTGGAGACGTATGCAGGCTTGGCAGCTGCGGTGCCTTCCGACTCGGGAACCGCGACCTTCAATTCGGACGGCTTCTTCGATTTTGACTTCGGGCTTGATTATGGCGATCCGTCCATCGTGCGGCTTACCGACGCGGGTAACTGGGGCCAAGATGGGTACATCAAGGATTTCGAGGTCAAGGATTCGCTCAACTCGATCCGTTTTGATTTCGAGCGCAGCTTCGACAGCGGCATGTTCAGCAGCATGGAATTCGGTGCCAACCTGACCGACCGCACCAAGAGCCGTGCCTCGAACGAGAACTTCCTGTGCCTGGGCGTGTGCAGGGATGGCGTTGCACTGCCGATCCCGGCCGACCTGCTCACCGAGTCGCGTTTTGGCTTCGCCACGGTGCCAGGCATTGTTGGATATGACGCACTTGGCGCATACGAGAACGTTTACAACCGGCGCGCCAACACCAACAACGGTGACATCAACAACAAGAATTGGTCGGTCAACGAGAAGGTTGCAACGGCCTACTTCCAGGCCAATTTCAACGCTGACCTAGGTTCGGTGCCGGTCAAGGGCAATGTCGGTATCCAGGCCGTCAACGTGGACCAGAGCTCCAACGGCGTCTCCACTTTTGAAGGCGTCACGTTGGATCAACCTGCGTCGCGAAGTGCCCGCTATACCGATTACCTGCCAAGCTTGAACATCGCCTTCGAGCTTCCTGCGGAGCAGAAGATTCGCTTCGCCGCGGCACGCCAGGTAGCTCGTCCTCGCATGGATGACATGCGCGCCAATGCAGGCTTCGGGATCAATCGTAATCCTACGGGTGGTGGTGGGCCGATCTGGTCCGGCAGCGGTGGCAACACCGAGCTGATGCCCTGGTTGTCGAACTCCTACGACCTGTCCTACGAAAAATACTTCGGCACCAAGGCCTATGTAAGTGCCGCATATTTCTTCAAGGATCTGCGCACCTACATCTACAACCAGACAACGGAGTTTGATTTCAGCCAACTCCCCGTACCGCCGAACGTTCTTCCTGCCGATCTCCCCGCGTCTGACATCGGCGAGTACACCCAGCCGATGAATGGCGAAGGTGGAACCATCAAGGGCTGGGAGCTTGCTGCATCGGTGCCGTTCGACCTGTTGTGGGAGCCCCTGGAAGGCTTCGGCTTCGTGGGCAGCTACTCGGATACCTCCAGTTCGATTTCGCCTTTGGGACCGACGCAACCTGATGAGCCGCTTCCTGGTTTGTCCGAGAAGGTCTACAACGTCTCGCTGTACTACGAACGTTATGGCTTTTCGGCGCGCATCAGCCAGCGTCATCGTTCCGAGTTCCTGGGTGAAGTGCAGGGCTTTGGCGGTGACCGCGCCAAGATCCAGTTCGGTGCCGAGACTGTAATGGATGCCCAGATCGGCTACGCGTTCCAAGGCGGTTCGCTTGAAGGTCTTTCGCTGCTGTTGCAGATGAACAACATCAAGAACGAGCCGTTCACATCGGCATTTGATGGCGACAGCTCGCGTCCTCGCCAATATTGGGGCTACGGCCGCACCCTTCTGTTTGGTGTGAACTACCGCTTCTGATCCACGTAAAGTTGCTTGACTGCAAGCCCTGCCGGCAGCAATGCCGGCAGGGCTTTTTTATTGGGTGATTCCTAGCCTGCGGCTTTGCTGCAGGTGAAGAACCCGTTCAGTGTCAGTCGGCCCGTTCCCGGATCGCCATTGAGCTTGCCGGGTTCGGTGATATGTCCGCTATGGAACAGGCTGCCGTCGTAGAAGACCAGCCGGTTCCATTTGGCAGGTACCGTCAATACTTTCTCGAACCATTCATTCGATTCGGTCATGTAGCGGGGCACTACGCCATGCACGCGGGCGAACTCGCCGGCATCCAGGAGCGCGGAATCCACCAGCAGGCGATCAATCTCCTGCATGGGCTTGCGTGGTGCGAAGAAACTGGTGCCGCCCAGGGTGTCGTCCTTGAACAGGTATAGCAGCGAGGCCGCGATGCACTGGTTGGCTGCGAAGTTGAGGCGGTCGCGGTGGCACAGGGACTGGCGTGGTTGCAGCTGTTCCGGCGGCAGGGTGACCATCGACAGGCGGCTGTACATGCGCTGCGTGCGTCGCGCACCCAGTCGTGCACGTACGTGCACGCGGAAGAAATCATCCAGTCGTGCGGAGAACTCGTCCGGCATGCGCAGTTCCAGGCCCGGGAAGGCATTGTGCGGCGCCATGACGAAATGCGCCCGCTGCCTCAGGGCAAAGTCCACCAGCAGTTCGGGCTGCAGCAAGGCATCGTCGACCACGTAACAGTCATGGCCGTCGTCGATGCGGATGACTTCGATATGCGGGCGTGGATTGAACATGGCGTTCTGTGCTCTGCATGCGAGGGGCAGCCTCCAGGATTCCGGCTTTTCCTGCTGGCTGCGCTCCAAGGAAAAAGGGCTGCGTTTACACGCAGCCCTTGGTGTCCTGGTGGGCGGAGGGCTATCAAATCACGCCCGTAAACGTTGCAACTGCGCAGGTTTCCGTTTTCTGGCATTGCGAGTTGCCCCCAAAGTTGCCCCCACGCGATGGGTGCTTGCCTCGTTCAAAGGTCGATTCACCGCTTCTGCAGCGTCCATCCTCCTGCGGCCAGAAGTTGGCTCGCCGCGTAAGTTGCACTAATTCTCGTGCGCTACAGATTCCAACGAATCACCCACCTGCGTCGAGCCACTGTTTACAATTTGCCCATTCCCGCCATCGCCTTGGGCGTTGGGATTGAGGGTCGAAACGATAGTTTCGGCATTCATCGTGGCGGGCTGCGTCGGGGTTCCCAAGGGTGAAGTCGGGGTTTTCTTGAGTAGCGGATTGCCCGCTTTCTGCGCCCGGTAAGCGGCTTGGAATATCTGCTTGCGCTGCTCGGGTGTCAGTGCCATTGCGTTGCTCCGTAATCCGCTGCGCTACGTGAACCAAAAAATTAAGCCCCGCGTTGGCGGCACGTTCCGGGCTGCAATTGCCCGGCTTGGCCGACAAGCCGCGAGGCTCAGGCGCAAACATACTGACGCAGCTCGATCTTGTCAAAACAAGGCGGCGCATGACTCGGTGAAGTCGGTCGAGCACGGCTTGCCAGCATCCATAATGTAGTCCGCCTACTCAAGGGGAAGGACATGGCCAAAGGCCCAGCAAAAGCGTGGTTATCAATCGTGTGCGTATGGGCGTTTGCGCTTGGCGGCTGTCAGAAAGAGGAAGTCCCCCCATCTGAATCCGTAGTCAGCTACGCAACGTATGAAGACTGCGTCTTGGACAAGGTGGGACGCGGCCAGAGCAAGGTCGCATCCAAAGCCTTGATTGCAGCATGTCGTGCCAAGTTTCCGGTGTCCGAACTGCCGCCAACGCCGCCGGAAGCTGCCAAGCCTGCAGCTCAAGTCGGCGACGCCCAGGAAGAAAATCCATATCTGGCCCTGGTGCCGAAGTCCGAACCAACCAAAGAACCGAATCCCCAAGCACCAAGTGATGAGGGGTGGTGGCAGGATGATCCGCTCGCCGATAGTGAAGACACCAACACCTTCCACGGCTATGCCTGCACGGGCAATTGTTCTGGTCACAAGGCTGGGTATTCTTGGGCCGAACGCAACGCAATCACAGACCCCGATGACTGCGGTGGCAATTCGCAATCATTTATTGAGGGCTGCAAGGCTTACACCGAGGAGTAGTTCAGCCTCGCGTGCGCGCGCGTACTTGGTCGCAAAAGGTGAGCGGCGATTATATTTCCACTTCATCCAACCAGTTGCGATGGTCACTCAGCACCTTTGCCAGCGAGCGCAGCGCCGGCCGCTCGCCCCCTTTCCATGCATTACCCCGTGCTGCCGCCTTTCCCTCGTTTGACTTGGGGCCGGTCGATTTCTCCCACGGTCGCCATTGCCGGATCGCCTCTGCTTGCCGTGCCCGTCGCTCGGGAGTCCATCCATTCGCCATTGTCGTTCTCCAAAAGTTCGATTGGCGCACTTTCAATTTCTTCCGTGCGCGTGGGTGACGAGGGCAGGCCGTTGTTCACCTGCTGAGGGCCGTTCGCAATGTTGGCTTGGCGCACGAATGCCACGCTGGGAGGGTTCTTGATTCTGGCCAGACTTTCCAAAGTTGCCCGGCACTGGCTCTGAGCCTTGAACGCCAGCCGCATGTAGCGCTCCATGGCCTCAAAATTTGAGCCAGCGTTGGAGGCAGCACGGCGCATCAATTCGGTGAACACGGTATTGAGAACCGTTGACTGGCTAATCAGCAACTCGTCGGCTATTTTGGTGCTGCCTTGCTGGGATGCGGTGATTTTCTCCCGCAAAGAGTCAACGGTTTGCTGGGCAGACCCATGCTCGCCTAAATGCCCGTGCGCAAATGCCTGAATCGTCTGAGCGGTAGCGAGCGTTCCATCTACCGCGATCTTGGCAATCAGTCGATCACGGGTCCATGTTCCGTCCGGCATTGTTACGCTTACAACCCGTGGATCGCTGCTCTTTGCATCCGATGCTGCCCTGCGCTTGCGCGTCTTCGGGAGTGGCCCGCATTTGATCGGCGCACTCATGAGTCATCCTGGACTGCTTTGCGCTTCCTGCTGACGTGGTAGGGGGTCAGCAGGGCATGGGCTTTCATGTCTGCGCTGGCACGAGCATCGCCTTCGTTATCTGTCCAGACCTTGGGCGTGAACTCTCCCGCCAGGGCGACAGAATCGCCGGCATCCAGCGCCAACAAGCCTGTGACCGTAGCTTCATCGAAAGCGATCACGGAGACACTCAGGCGCGCGTCTGAGCCCATCGTGACCCATACGCGCGCTGTGGCGAAGGGATTGCCGTTTCGGCTTGTGCCGGGCTTTGGCGTCGCTGCCAGCTTGCCGCTTATCAGAGCGTCAATCATCGCGAGCCTCGCCTACGTTTCCGTTCCCCGTATTTGCCCCTACTTTATTGCCTGACACGTCTTGCTTGGACGGTCTGGGGATGGCCTTTCCAGCCCTACGACGAAAACACCAAGGACACGCCTTTACTATTTCCGGGCAGGTCGCCCACAGCCACACCGGGCCGCACCCCTGACACCTTGCCGCTTGTGTGTATTCGGCCGGTACGGTGCCAGCATCCATAGTGGCGGATCGGTGCAGCCCCAAGACATATGCTCGCAACTCGTCGTCGCTCATCGCAGCCAGCCCATCGGTCCCGGCATCATCTCGGGCAATCAGGGACTCCGGCAGGGACTGCTCACGCAGCACTCGAAGCAGTCGGTCGGCTTGCATGGCGTGTTCGGACGCCGACACATACTCGTTTTCTGAAAGTGCAGCCGCTGCGATTATTGCGATTCCGCGATTATTGAACCCTGTTGGTATTGGTTCCGGCGAGAGAATCGCAGGAATCGCAGGAATCGCAGGGGGTACGGTTTCTGAATTTTGCCGTAGCGCATCCAATAGCCTGCCCATCATTCACCCCCAGCCGATAGCGGCAGCACGTCCCAGACGTGACGACGGTGGCGACCGTCCATCATTGCTCCGCCATCGACGGGCAATGCCCATCCTGCGCGTTCAAGCTCGCCCATGGCCTGCCGGAAAGTCTCGTTCTCTCGGATGCGTGCCGGCCCACGGTTCAGCGCCATGGTGGAATAGACGCGCGCGTGCCGGTTCTCATGCGCCCAGGCCAGCAATGCTTCAGCGTCCCGCACTTCCGACGATAGCGCCGCCGTGCCCGCCAACCTTGCCGCTTCTCCTAAGTGCCACAGCGCCAACTCCGCCGCCCGTTCCATCGTGGTCGCGTCAATGGCGCGGGCGTGTGCGTTCTCAAACAGCGTCAGCACCCCGGCAATGCGTAGGGCCTGCTCTGGTGTCTTGCTTGCCCAAGGCTTTACCGTGGCGAAGCTCCCGCCCGGTGCCATCTCCGTTTCGATTGTGTTGTGCAGGACTTCCCAGAATTGGAACGCTTCAGGCGACAGGGACAGCAGGGGCGGTGCCAACTCGTTGCGCGCGCCTTGGGCCATCGGCAACGGCAGCGCCAACAAGTCGGTCGCCCGCGCCCGGTAGCGGATCAATGCCGCATCATCGGCCAGGTTCTCGCTACGGTAAGGACGCGTTCCGGCGGTGGATTGCGGCCATGCCAGCAGGCAGCGTGCAAGGAAGCCTTGCCCCGCCAGAACATCATCAGACAGCGCGCGCTCTGCGATGACGGGTTGCCCCATCAAGTGCAGCGCCAGGCGTCGGCCGTACAGCTTTACCGGGCCATCACCCGCGCGGATTCTGTCCAGGCTTCCGCTATCCCACAGCTTGCACAAGGTGCCAGCGGTACGGGTTACGGTTTCCTTGCTCATCCCATGCCCGCCAAACACCAGCGCCGCCTCATCGGTGAATGCACCCATGCTCGGTAGACCGGCTGCGAGTAACTTCGCCAATCCTTCAGCGGTAAAGTCCGCTGCAATTACGATGGGCCGCAGTGGTGGGGGTGGGGCAGGGCCAATATCTTGTAACGCATCGCCCAATCCAACGCCGCCCGCTTTCTTGGCTGTGCTGCGCGCCTTGTCGCATCGTGCCTCCCATTCCTCCATTGCCGTGCGGTGCGCTTCGGCTTCGGCGTCATAGGCGCTTGCCAGCCCCTTTTCATATTCGCGCGCCGGCCTCATGGCTTCGCTATCCACGGCGCTTTTACGTTCGCCGCTTTCGGCCACACTTAGGAACCACAGACTCAGCGGATGGACGCGCCCACTATTGGTGACGTCTGCCAGCCCTTGCACTGCCAGCGATGCCGCAGCAAGTAGGGACGCCCCGCATATTGCGTCCGGTGCCTGAATCACACGGCGCAGGCTTTCACACGCGGGCGCAAGGATCGGTCCTAACTCTTTCACGGGATACGGCTCAGGCGGCGGCACGGGACGTCGCAACGGCTCCGGTGCAGTTGCAGTGACCGTCACAGCAGGGAGGCCAATATCCGCCGTTTGTTTATTGGCGGGCACCAGCTTTGGTAGTGCGAGTAGGTCTTGTGGCGTTGCATTGGGATTCTCAGTCAGCCAATCCACAACATCGCCGCCAGCAGGTAACGCCAACGGCTCCACGTCCACGACTTCCACAGTGCAGCCCATGGCCTGCAATCGTTCGGCAACGCGCGCCGCGTACTCAGCCCCCGGCCTGTTGTTGTCAGGCCATAGCACGCAGTGCCGCCCCTGCATCGGTTGCCAGTCGGCCGCTCTGTCGCTGGTGGCGCTTCCGCTGGTGATGGCGACCAAGCCCACCGCATGCAAGGCATCAGCACAGCCTTCACCCTCCACAATCCACACCAGGTCCGCAGGGTTGGCCGCCAGCAATTGCGGCAGGCGATACAGCGGCTTGCCTTGTGCCGGCGCTGGTGGCTCGCCCAGGACGAACCGTGAGCCATCCAGCCGCATCGGCTTTATTACTTTGCGGCCATCGGGGTTTTTCAAGCGCGGGCGGTAGAACAGCGGGGTGCCTTGCGCATCGGTGTAGCAGTGCAAGGCAACAGGGTGGAAGCCATCGGCAATTTCACGCCCGAACAATCGGCGCGCGCCGTCCTGGGCAGTCTCGACACTCATCACGGCATTCATGCGACACCCCGCAGAAGGTCCGCCACGACTTCGACAAACGGCTTGCCAGTGCGGCGCTGGTGAAAGCTGACAAGATCGCCTTGTCCGCATCCTGCAAAGCAGCGCCAGCCGCCATGCGGGTCGGTCGTTTGCACGCTCAAGGACGCATCGTGATCCTCATGGAAGGGGCATCGCCCTTGTGCCCATCCAGTACCGTTGGGCTTGCCCAGCTTCACCACGCATGCGGCGTAGTAGACGCCGGGAGCAGGCAAGCGATCTCGCCAGTTTTTGGGAAGGCGCGGCGGGTCGTTCATGCCGTACAACCGGCGCATTGCGGTAATATGTGAACGGCTGTCCAAATCTGCTTTGCCCGAACCCCTGCGCCCGCCAGCGGGGGGGTTCCTCGTTTTAGTGGTGGCCATATCGGGTCACCTTTGAGAATGAGGTTTCGGTGTTGGGATAGCCCATGTCGGCATAGAGTGCAGTGGCCGCAGCCGGACTGTTCGCATGCGTGATGTTGTTGATTGCCGCCACGCCTATGTATCGGCAAGCAAGCTCACTAGCCGAAAGCAGTGTCCTTCCAATTCCTCGGCCCCGCATGCTTGGCTCAACCCACCAGATCAACTGGTGGGCAGTGCGATAAGCGCGATTGAGGAAGTACGGCGCGATGATCATCCCAACGATCCCCACTATCTCGCCTGCGCGATCTTCAACCATCAGCACTCCTGTTTCTCTCATTGTGCTGATCAGGTCGGCGGCTGCATCAGGGCAGGCATCTGCTATCTGCACGTAGTCCGTGTTTCGATACGCTGCAGCGCCAATGTCGAGAATGGCACTCGTGTCGGCCACGGTTGCGGGTCGAATGCTCAAGTGCCACCTCCGTACCCGAACTGGCCTGACGTGTTGTAGGTGCCCTGTCTGCCGTAAGCGTCGTCGATAGCTTTGCGCCGAGCCGCCGCATCCTTGGAAGCATCAAACGCGGGTTTGAGACTGCCGAAAATGTCGCCAATCCCCTGCGCCTGCGCTGTGGACTTGCCGGACTGCAGGTTGCTACGCATCGCCGATGCCGATTGGGTCGCAGCCGTGGTGGCGTCCAGTCCCGACGTGGCCAGCGAAATCAGCCTTGCACGCGCATCCTGGTCGGCGGATTCCAATTCCGCACCCGCGCCCAGTGCCTTGCGGTCAATGTCCAGCAGCCCACGCGCATACAGCCGGCCCTTCTCGGCCTGCTGATCGTTTTGCGTGCTGCCGCCCGTCTGACCGCTGCGGGCCAGCGAGAACTTCAACTCGCGGTCGGTCGTGGTTTTCTGGCGGTTCAAGTCGTCGGCGTAGTACGTTCGCAGCGCACCCACGTAATCGGAAATGTCCGCCGCACGCTCGGGGCTATCGAACACCCGATTTACGCTGGTCTGCGTGTTCTTGATCGACGCCTGACGTGCCTGCTCGGCCTTGTTAGCTTCGTTGCTTGCGCGACTCGACGGCCCGCTCACGAAGCAATCTCCTTGGCGGCGCGTTCAATCAGGTCGGAAATGTCCTCACACCTCCAGGCGGTAATGCGCGGCCCAAGGGCGCGCGTAGGTTTTGGATAGCGGCCACTGCGGACACCCGCCCACCAAGTGGAGCGTGATACAGGGATGATCCCAGGCACTGCTGGGGCTTTTTCAGTCGCGGGCTTGCCCACGATATCCCGCAATCTAAGGTAGCCAGTGTCATTGAGTACGTGCATTTTTTCTGCCCCTTACCGCCTCGGAATGGACGGTATTGGATGCCTAGGCTAGGCACCATCAGGGAGCAATCAAGCGCGTCTTGCCACTTTGGCTAAGTCACCGCGAGCCGAACTTCTGCCCCAAGAGCGATTGCATATCGTTGGAGAAGCTTGAGTGAAGGTGGCCGAGAGTTTCGCGAATCCGAGTTCTCCAGGCGCGACACTACCGACACAGTGACGCCCATGCGGTTGGCAATATCTTGCTGAGTGACGCCCAACTCTCGGCGTCGAGCGATTAGAACGCGGAGTGCTCCATAAACGTCCTCATGGGTAACTCCTGAGAATTGCTTGAGCGCCTTTACTGTGCGAACCATTACATGTCCTTGCGCCCTATCTGACTGTTTGACCTCGTTTCATTTTTCGCGTGAAATGGATGATCTGCGCGCTCATGCCCTCACCGTCAGCGCTGAGGCTTCCTGCAACTGATTCCTCAGCATGTAGCCAACTTGCGTCAACGTCCTGCTGGGAACCTCCGCGCCACCTTCCCCTGCAGACTGCAGCAGGTCTGCCACAGCGATGGCATTGGCCATCAATTCGCCCAGCCGGTCTTTCTCATTCAGGGTAAGGGCTACACTTTCACTTGCCATGATTCGTTCTCCTTGGAACGGTTGTGGAAGGCGCGGCTGGGTGATATCAGCACCCGGTCACGCCGCTTGGTGTCGCGTCATACAGACGCCTTGCGAAACGCCAGAACGGTCCCCTTGTCAGCTTTCAGGGTGTCCAAATAGTCCGCCCATCCCTGCATCATCTTCCTGCGTTCGGCCAAGTGTGCCGTGCGGTTATAGGCGCGGCCGTTTGGGTCTTTCACGGCATGGGCGAGCTGGTGTTCTATGTAGTCGGGCCGGTAGTGCAGGGTTTCATCCAGAATCGTGCGAGCCATCGCGCGGAAGCCGTGACCGCTCATTTCCTCCTTGTCGAAGCCCATGCGGCGTAGGGCTGCCAGTATTGCGTTGTTACTCATGGCGCGCTTGGAGCTGCGCGCGCTGGGGAACACGTATTGGCCGCGTCCTGTGAGGGATTGCATCTCAGTCAGGATCGCCACGGCTTGTGCGGACAACGGCACAAGGTGCGGCTCGCGCATCTTCATTTTCTCCGCCGGGATATTCCATTCCGCTTTGTCCAGGTCAATCTCTGCCCACTCGGCTTGCCGCAGTTCGCCGGGTCGCACGAACACCAGCGGGGCCAATCGCAAGGCGCACTTGGTCACCAGCGAACCCGTATAGGCATCCATGGCGCGCAGCAAGCCGCCCACCTTGTCGGGATCGGTGATTGCGGCCAGGTGTGTTTCCTTCGCGGCCGGTAGTGCGCCCCGCAGGTTAATGGCCGGGTTGTGCTCGGCGCGGTCGGTCACCACGGCAAAGCGGAATATCTGCCCGCAGTTTTGCAGCGCGCGGTGCGCTGAATCTACCGCCCCGCGATCCACGATGCGGTTAATTGTGGCCAACAGTTCCTTTGCGGTGATATCGGCAATAGGCCGCTTTCCCAGCCAAGGGAATACGTCGTTTTCCAGACGCAGTAGCACCTTGTTTGAATGCCCCTCTACCCAGCCGGTTTTTTGCTTAGCGAACCACTCACGCGCGACAACCTCGAAACTGTTAGCCGCGCGTTCCTCTCCAGCGGTGCGGGTGGCCTTGCGATGCTCGGCGGGGTCAATGCCAGCGGCCAGCAACTTGCGGGCATCGTCGCGTTTGCCGCGTGCGTCAGCCAGGCCGGTATCGGGGTAGGTGCCAAGGGACAGGCGCTTTTCCTTGCCGCCATACCTGTACTTCAATCGCCACCACTTGCCACCAGATGGGGCTATCTCCAAATACATGCCCCCGCCATCGGCTAGGCGCTGGGTTTTTTCCGTGGGCTTTGCCTTGCGGATCGCGGTATCTGTCAGGGGCATTTGGGGGCAACTCATCAGCGGCTTGTGCCTGTTGCCCCCAAGGTTGCCCCCAGTTGCCCCCGGATTGCAATAGACGGTATCGCACTGCACTGGGCACAAAAAAGGCCGAAACCCTTGTATTTATTGGGGATTCCGGCCTTCGTTGGACTTCTTTAGACTACCCGATGGTGGAGCGGAGGGGGATCGAACCCCTGACCTCCACGATGCGAACGTGGCGCTCTCCCAGCTGAGCTACCGCCCCAGGTACTTGCGTAGTCTAGACGTGTCAGGTGGGGCTGCGCCAGCCCTTCCCGGGCGTCCCAAGAGCGCCTATCACCTATAAAGCCCTTTGGCCTCAAGGACTTCCGTTTCCCGCACGTCCCGATGCGGATGTTCCTCGTCCAGCCTCCATTTTCCCCGGTCCGATACGTTGCACTTACGGCTGCACTTACAGCCGCAACGACAACTGACCCGGGACAGATACATGCGCGCACAGCTCACCAAACGACTCCTAGCGACTGCCGAGCCCCGGGAGCGTCCCTACGAGATTAGGGACACCCTGATGCGTGGCCTGCTGCTCAGAGTGCAGCCCTCGGGTCATAAAGCATGGGTTATCGAATGGACGCGGGGTCAACGTCGCACCCTCGGGCCGTTCAGTCATCTGACCCTAGAGGAAGCCCGCGCCCATGCTGCCCAAGCGGCTGCTGAGGTCATCCAGCGGGGCTTGCCCAGCATCGCTAGAACAGTAGCCGTCACGCCCACCCTTGATGACTTCCTGACGAAGCGTTACGAGCCGTGGGCCACTGTCGAGCTACGTGGCGCTGCCCAGTACATCAAATGCATCCGCTTTGCGTTCGCGGGTCAGCTAGACAAGCCCCTGTCTGCCATAGACGTTGAAACTATCGATGCTTGGTGGGGCCGACGTGTGACTACCCCTACCACCCGGACTGGCAAGCCCGCGACGAAGGCAACGGCTTCCCGGGAGCTTGATTGCCTACGTTCTGTAATCGCCAAAGCAGTGGAGTGGCGTGTGCTGGATAGGAACCCACTCGCTGACCTGCGCAAGCGCACAGTCGAGTCCCGCAAGGTCGTACGTAGTCTGTCACCTGATGAAGAAGCACGCCTGCGTACGGCGTTGGTGAACCGTGACCGCTGGATGGTCGAAGCCAGGGCGTCGGGCAATCGTTGGCGCACGCTGCGTGACGAGCCGCTGTATCCAGTATTGCCAGAAGGTAGCTTTGGCGACCATCTGACCCCAGTGATATTGCTTGCAATCAATACTGGGCTGCGTCGGGGTGAACTGCTTTCGCTTCGCTGGTCAGACGTTGACCTTGAAGCAAGCATGATTACTGTACGTGCAGAACGTGCCAAGAACGCACGCCAGCGTCATGTGCCATTGAATACAGAAGCACAGCGGGTGCTTGCCCAGTGGGCCGAACAACGGGGCAAGGAAGGGCAGCTTTTCGATATCGTGGGCGTCAAAACAGCATGGGGCGCATTGCTTGATGCTGCGGGCATTAAGGACTTCCGCTTCCATGACCTGCGTCATCACTTCGCAAGCAAGCTGGTGCGTGCGTCAGTAGACCTCAACACCGTGCGCGAGCTTTTGGGTCATGCAGACCTCAAGATGACACTGCGTTACAGCCATTTAGCGCCCCACAACCTCGCAGCCGCAGTAGCCAAGCTGAGCGAATAGGGCTCTCACAGTCGCAACATTGCATTAGAGCCAGGGGTTCTACCCCGAAATCACGGACGGTTGTAAAAGGGTTGAAAACTTCAATTC
>CALCNV010000149.1 GCA_937897645.1 uncultured Lysobacteraceae bacterium | reverse complement strand
AGGAATTGAAGTTTTCAACCCTTTTACAACCGTCCGTGATTTCGGGGTAGAACCCGACCACAGATGGAAGGCTGGCACTGGTACAGACGTACAGTGATCGCAATCCGGGTGACTTCTATGTTTACGATACCGTAGCCAAGAAAGCTGATCATGTCATCAGTCGTGCCACATGGTTCGATCCCGAGAAAATGGCGGAGATGCGACCGGTCGCGTTGAAGGCGCGTGATGGTCTGCAGTTGAAGGGCTATCTAACAGTGCCGCATGGTTCAGCAGCAAAGAACCTGCCATTGGTGGTATTGCCGCATGGCGGTCCGTTTGGAGCATTGGATACGTGGGGATTTGATGGCGACAACCAGATGTTGGCATCTGCCGGTTATGCAGTGCTGCAGATCAATTTCCGCGGTTCCGGAAAACATGGTCGGGCCTTCCAGGAAGCGGGCCGGAAACAATGGGGTGGCACCATGCAAGACGACCTGACCGATGCCACGCGATGGGCCATCCAACAAGGCATTGCTGATCCCAACCGCATCTGCATATACGGGTCAAGCTATGGTGGCTACGCATCTCTGATGGGTGTTGCCAAGGAGCCCGATCTGTACAAGTGTGCTGTGGGTTACGTGGGTGTCTACGATCTGCCGATGCTTCATTCTCGGGGCGATATCCAGGAACGTGTGTCCGGCGAGAATTTCGTGCGTGACTGGATCGGAGAGAAAGACAAGCTGGCCGGCGCTTCCCCGAACCGCATCGCCGGACAGATCAAGGTCCCTGTGTTCCTTGCGGCCGGCGGCGAAGACGAACGCGCACCTATAGAGCACAGCAAGTTGATGGAGCGAGCATTGATTGGCGCGGGCGTGCCGGTAGAAACCCTCTACTACGATACCGAAGGGCATGGTTTCTACACCGAGGAACATCGCCGCGAGTTCTACACCAGGCTGTTGAATTTCCTTGCGCGCAACATCGGTGGTGCGCCGGCAAAGCCGGCGGCCGTTACCAGCACCAAGTAATCGACTCATGCCAACAACGACGGCGCCGAAAGGCGCCGTCGTTGTTTGTGGAACCAGGCGCTGCCCTAGCGCGCGCCGTGCATCATCCGCTTCAGCAGCGGTGCCAGCAGCAGCGCGACCAGCGCGAAGCCAAGGCCGATCCACATCATCAGCCAGAACAGGTCGGCGTATTTGCCCGCGGCACTGGCCATATCCATCGTCTCGCCATGCGGCACCTCGATCGCAGCCAGCTTGCCGAACAGCGCTGCGAGGTTTTCGGAAAATGCGGTGCCCAGGAACCAGGTACCCATCATCAGGCTGACCACGCGCGGCACCGAAAGCTCGGTCACCGCGGAAAGGCCAACCGGAGACACGCACATTTCGCCGATCTCCAGGATGAGGTACGCCAGTACCAACCACCAGACACTGGCCATCTGGCCCGATATCCCGGCCTGCTGCGCCGCCAGTGCCATCGGGATGAAAGACAGGCCTGCGAAGAACAGGCCAAGCGCGGACTTCACCGGCTTGGATGGATCACGTCCGCGTTTTCCCAATGCTGCCCACAGCGCGGCGAAGAGCGGTGCCAGCAACACGATGAACAACGAACCCAGGTACGTCAGCGAGCCCGCCGACTGCTGCAGCGCCAGCATGTCGCGCAGCAGGAAGACCAGCATGATCACGCCCACGGCAATGAACAGGCGTTGCGGTGCGCGTGATGCAGGATCGCGCTCGGACATCCGCGCCGCCAGCACGAACGATAGTGGTGCCAACAGCAGGGAGATGATCGACCACGGTACCGGCGTGCCATCGCGGATGACCAGTGATGGCACCAGGTCCTTGGTCAGCAGGCGATCGGTGAACGTCACCCACGAGCCGTAGGTCTGCTCGTACAAGGTGAAGAACACCAGCGCCATGAAGATGGTCACCATCAACGCGATCATCTGCTGGCGCTGCACCGGCGTGCAGTGCCGCAGCACGAACCAGGTGAACCAGACCAGCACGCCGGCCAGTACCAGCAGCATCAGCATCAACGCCAGCGTGACTTCACCGCCCAGCGAGAATTTTCCGTTGGCCGCCGCCCACATCAGCCAGGCGACCGGCAATGCCCCCGCTACCGAACCGGCATAGATCAACCACTCGCGTGGCACGCCCAGCACGCGTTCGCGCAGCGTGTGTGGCGCGGCAGGCTCGGCATGGCCGTCCAGGTACTTCTGCCCCCACAGGAACATCGCCAGGCCCAGCACCATGCCGATGCCAGCAGCACCAAAGCCGTATTTCCAGCCGAAGGTTTCACCCAGGTAGGCGCAGATCAGCGCAGAGAACAGGGCCCCCAGGTTGATGCCCGCGTAGAACAGCGAAAAACCAGAATCACGACGCGGGTCGTTTTCTGGATACAGCTTGCCAACGATGGTGGAGATGTTCGGCTTGAGGAAACCCACGCCCATGATGATCAGGGCGAGCGACAGGTACGTGTAGCGCAGCGCGTTTTCGTCGCGGGTCACGACGCCGCCGACATCCACCGCGGCCACTCCTTCAAACGCCATGCCGATGTGGCCCAGCACCAGCAACACGCCGCCGAAGACCACAGCCTTGCGCATGCCCAGCCAGCGGTCGGCCAGCAGTCCGCCGATCACCGGTATCGCATAGACCATTCCGCCGTAAGCGCCCAACAGGTCCAGGCCTGCCTTGTCGCCGAACAGGTGGTATTTGGTCAGATACAGCAGCAGCAACGCCTTCATTCCGTAGAAGGAAAAGCGTTCCCACATTTCGGTGAAGAAGCAGATGTACACGCCCTTGGGGTGGCCAAGGAAATCCCCGTGTGCCGGCAGTGCCGGCTGGATGGATGCGGACAAGGGCGCGATCCTGCGTGGAAAACCGGAGTATAGCGACGTCCCGGACGTCCATGCCGCACCACGGCTGGACTTGCGTGGGGCTTCCTTATAGGTTGTCGGCACCTCGAAGCTCAGGGATCCGCATGAACAGTGCACAGACGCCGCAACTTACCTTCCGTGCCGTAGTGCTGGCGATCATCCTCGCGATGGTCCTCGCCGCAGCCAATGCCTACCTTGGCCTGTTCGCGGGCCTGACCATCGCCACTGCGATTCCCGCCGCGGTCGTCTCCATGGGCGTGCTGCGCCTGTTGGGTGGCGGCACCATCCTCGAGAACAACATCGTCCAGACCGGCGCGTCCGCAGGTTCGTCGATCGCCGCCGGCGTGATTTTCACCATCCCCGCACTGGTGATCATGGGCTTCTGGCCCGACTTCAAATACTGGTGGGTGCTGGGCATCGCCGGATTGGGCGGCTTGCTGGGCGTGTTGTTCTCGGTGCCGTTGCGGCGCACGATGATCGTTGAAGACCCGCTGCCCTTCCCGGAAGGCAAGGCGGCGGCGGAAGTGCTGAAGGCCGGTGAGAATCCGGGTCCGGGGCTGAAGATACTTGCCTTCTCGGCAGGCATCGGCGCACTCATCAAGCTGGCGGCCGCCAGCGGGCTGCGCATGATCCCGGACAATTGGGCGGTCGCGGGTTTCTTCGGCAACGGCAAGGGCATTGCCTACCTGGGGACCAATCTGTCGCCGGCATTGCTGGGCGTGGGCTACATCGTTGGCTTAAACATCGGCATCGTGGTCTTGTCCGGCGCGGTGTTGTCCTGGCATCTGGCGATTCCCATCTACAACGCGTTTTTCATGGGCAGCGATCCGGCTCTGGCCGCGCAAGTGGTGGGCGCCAGCGCTGCCGACACCGCATTCGCGATTTGGTCGGCGAAGATCCGTTACCTGGGCGTGGGCGCGATGTTGATTGGCGGCGTGTGGACTTTGTTCTCGCTGCGCAAGTCCCTGTTGTCCGGCATTCGCAGTGGCTTTGCAGCCGCGCGCAAGAATACTGGTGAAGCAGTCGCCGAAACCGACCGCGACCTGCCGATGAAATGGATGCTGGTCGCACTGGTGCTGTTCGTTATTCCGCTGGCCTTCCTGTACCAGGCCATCGTGAATCAATGGCTCGTCGCCATCCCGATGACCATCATCATGATCGTGGCTGGTTTCCTGTTCGTGTCGGTGTCCGGTTATCTCGCCGGACTGGTCGGTTCGTCGAATAATCCGGTGTCGGGCATCACCATTGCCACTATCCTGTTCGCATCGGTGGTACTCGTATTGCTGCTCGGCCGTGACTCGGACAAGGGCGCGGTTGCGGCCATCATGATCGGTGCCGTGGTGTGCTGCGCGGCGGCGGTGGGTGGCGACAACCTGCAGGACCTCAAGGCCGGCTACCTGGTTGGCGCCACGCCGTGGAAGCAGCAGCTCATGCTGGCCATCGGCGCATTCTCGTGCGCATTGATCATGGCGCCCGTGCTCAACCTGCTGGCCGCGGCCTACGGCATCGGCGCACCGACGCCGGAACATCCCAATTCACTGTCCGCACCGCAGGCCACCTTGATGGCATCGGTGGCCAAGGGCATGTTTGGCGGCAAGTTGCCGTGGGGCATGATCGCGATTGGCGTAGGCGTGGGCGCGGTGATCATCGCGTTCGACGAATGGTTGAAATCACGTGGCTCGAAGTTCCGCGTGCCCGTGCTTGCCGCGGCCATTGGCATCTACCTTCCGCTGGAACTGATGGTGCCGATCTTCCTTGGTGGCCTGATCTCCCATTACGTGCAGCGCAAGCACGGTGTCAGTGACGACGATGAAGAAGCGAAGGACCGCATCCACCGCCCGGGCACGCTGTTCTCCGCGGGCCTGATCACCGGCGAAGCCCTGATGGGCATCGCCATCGCAGTGCCTATCGTGATGACCAGCAATGCGGAAGTCCTGGCCATGCCTGAGGCCTGGCATTTCAGCCAATGGGTGGGGCTAGCTGTATTGGCGGTAGTGGGCTGGTTGCTGTACCGCAGCGGTGCAAAGCCACATGAACAGGCAACTTCCGCCTGAAAAATGGGGGCGTGACGCGAAGATGTGACTTCATGCCTTTGCGTTGCGTGCGTATTGCGGCCTACCATCAAGGATTACCGTTTTCGGAGTCCTTGATGAAGTTTCGTATCGCATTGTTGCCGTTATGCCTGCTGGCCAGCCTGCCTGCGTTCGCCGCACCGCGCGGATTCGAGGTGCGCGACATGGTCGCGCTGGATCGTGTGTCCTCGCCCACCTTGTCGCCCGATGGCAGCGTGGTCGTGTTCGCCAAGCGCGTGATGGACAAGGACGTGGTCAAGGCCAGCACCGGCTTGTGGATGCGCAATCTATTGAGCCGCGACATGGCGCCGCCGCGACAGTTCACGCCCGAGGGTTGGAATGTCAATTCGCCCGCGTTCTCGCCGGACGGCAAGTCCGTGTATTTCCTCAGCGCGAAATCGGGCACGCAGCAGCTCTATTCCATGCCCTTGCAGGGTGGGAAACCACGACAGCTGACCGCATTCGCACTGGACGTGGGCAGCTACCAGTTGTCGCCGGATGGCACGCAGCTGCTCTTCAGCAGCGAGACCTTCGCCGAGTGCAAGGCCGACTTTGCCTGCACGCAGAAGCGCCAGGACGACACGAAGGCCAGGAAGAGCACCGGCGTCGTGCATGACCGCCTGTTCGTGCGCCACTGGGATGCCTGGGTCGATGGCCGTCGCAATCGCCTGTTCGTGGCGACGTTGCCCGCTGCAACCTCCGCGCCGGCAAGTGCGGCGGTCTCGTTGACGCATGGCATCGACGGCGATGCGCCGTCCAAGCCGTTCGGCGACGCGAGCGAATACACCTGGGCGCCGGATGGGAAATCCATCGTCGCCAGCATCCGAGTGGCAGGCAAGTCCGAGGCCTGGTCCACCAATTTCGACCTGTTCCGCATCAATGTCGATGGCAGTGGCACGCCCGCCAACCTCACTGCCGCCAACCCGGCATGGGACACCACGCCGGTGTTCAGTGCGGATGGCAAGACACTGTTCTATCGCGCCACTACGCGTCCCGGCTTCGAGGCGGATCGCTTTGGCCTGCGCGCACTTGAACTCGCATCCGGGACGTTGAAAGAAATCGCCGCGGACTGGGATCGTTCTGCCGATGGCATCAGTTTGTCCGAAGACGGCCAGACGTTGTTCACCACCGCGGGAGACGTCGGCCAGCATCCGCTGTTCGGCATCGACCTGGGCAGCGGACAGGTGCGGCAAGTGGTGGGCGAAGGCACCGTCTCGGCATTCGACCTCGCCGGCGACACCCTGGCCTTCACTCGCAATACCTTGCAGAGCGGCGACCAGTTGTTCACCACCACGCTGGCCGGCGAACCGTTGCGCGCAATCACGCAGAGCACCTCGGAACGCCTGCCGGACGTGGCCATGGGCGCGTCGCAGCAGTTCAGCTTCAAGGGCTGGAATGGCGAAACCGTGCACGGCTTCGTGGTCAAGCCCTGGGATTTCGAAGAAGGCAAGACGTATCCGGTCGCATTCCTGATCCATGGCGGCCCACAGGGCAGCTTCGGCAACAGTTGGAGCTACCGCTGGAATCCGCAGACCTATGCGGGACAGGGGTATGCCGTAGTGATGATCGATTTCCACGGCTCCACCGGCTATGGGCAGGCCTTCACCGATTCCATCAGCCAGGATTGGGGCGGGAAGCCATTGGAAGATTTGCAGAAGGGTTGGGCAGCGGCGCAGCAGAAATTCCCATTCCTCGATGCAGGCAAGGCATGCGCCTTGGGTGCCAGTTATGGCGGCTACATGGTCAACTGGATTGCCGGCAACTGGAATGAGCCGTGGAAATGCCTGGTCAACCACGACGGCGTGTTCAACACGCTGTCGATGGGGTATGTGACCGAGGAACAATGGTTCACCCATTGGGAATTCGGTGGGGCGCCCTACGAAAACCAGAAGGGCTACGAGAAATTCAATCCCGTGAACCATGTTGCCCAATGGCGCGTGCCGATGCTGGTGGTGCAGGGCGAGAAGGACTACCGCGTGCCGGTCGACCAGGGCTTGTCCGCGTTCACCGCCTTGCAACGCAAGGGCATCGAATCGAAGTTGCTGTATTTCCCGGACGAGAACCACTGGGTGCTGAAGCCGCAGAACAGCGTGCTGTGGCATGACACGGTGAATGGCTGGTTGAAGCAGCATATCGGCCGATAATCCTGCAGGCCGTGGTGGAACTTCCGCCACGGTCCGTCCGTATCCTGATGGAGTCACTACATGGCTGTTGAAAGTGCAGGCCCTTCCACTGCCCTGATCCAGAATGACATCGTCCTGTTTGGCCTGATAGCCGCCACCCTGGGCCTGGTGTTCTGGACCGCATCCCGCGACAGCGGATTCTGGAAGAAGTTCTACACCTACGTGCCGGCTTTGTTGCTCTGCTATTTCATTCCCGGCATCTACAACAGCATCGGCCTGATCGATGGTAGTGCCAGCAAGCTGTACAACCCCGTCGCCAGTCGCGTGCTGCTGCCAGCGGCGCTGGTGTTGTTGACCCTGACCATTGATTTGAAAGGCGTGCTGCGGCTGGGGCCAAAACTGCTGGCGATGTATGTCGGCGCTTCCATTAGCGTCATGCTGGGCGCATTTGTCGCCTTCTGGGTGATGGGATTAATCCATCCGGAAACCGTCGCAGGCGACACCTGGGGTGGCATGGTGGCGTTGGCGGGAAGCTGGATCGGCGGCGGCGCGAACATGCTGGCGATGAAGGAAGTCTTCAACGTCAACGAAACCACCTTCGGTCAGTTCGTGGTGGTGGATGTCAGCGTCGGCTATCTGTGGATGGCGATACTGATCTTCCTGGCCAACCGTGCGCAGGCCATCGACGCGCGCACCGGCGCCGACACGCGCGCCATCGAGGACCTGAAGCAGCGCCTGGCCAGCTACCAGAAGGAACACGAGCGGGTCACGTCGCTGGCCGACCTGATGGTCATCGTCGGCATTGCTTTTGGAACCGTGGGGCTTGCACATGCCATCGCGGGCCCGGCCTCGGCATGGTTCGCGCAGAACGTATCGTGGGCCAGGCAGGTCAGCCTGCACGAGCCCTTCGTGTGGGTGGTGGTGCTGTCCACGTTTGCCGGCCTGGGCCTCAGTTTCACCCGTGCGCGCACGCTGGATGGCGCAGGCGCATCCAAGGTGGGCACGATGTTCCTGTATATCCTCATCGCCTGCATCGGCATGCAGATGGACATCGGCTCGCTGGCCGACAAGCCGTGGCTGCTGGCGCTGGGCCTGATCTGGATCGTGGTGCACATCGTGTTGCTGTTGTTGCTGGCCAAGCTGCTGCGGGTACCGTTCTTCTACTTCGCCATGGGTTCGCAGAGCAACATCGGCGGGCCGGCATCGGCACCGGTGGTGGCCTCGGTGTTCCATCCCTCGTTGGCGCCGGTGGGTGCCTTGCTGGGTGCGTTGGGTTACGCGACAGGTACGGTGGCTGCCTATATCGTCGGCGTCGTGTTGCGCGGAATGGCGGGTCAGGGTTGAGGTAGACCTGGTTTGTGGGAGCGACGTAAGTCGCGATGAAGCTCTACCGGGAAAGCTTCATCGCGACTTACGTCGCTCCCACAGACGTGCAATGCCATAAAAAAAAGGCGAAGCCATGGCTTCGCCTTTTCCAGTTCTTGTTTCATTCGCAAGATCAGCAGCAGCGAAACCCGTTGCTGCCGCCAAAGCGTGCGTTCTGCCGTTCGCGGAAGAAGGTCTTGTAGTCCATGGGTTCACGGTCCGGATGCTTCTCCAGCACGTGGCGCACGTAGTTGTCGTAGTCCGGCACGCCACAGCACAGGCGCGCGGTCTGCACCAGGCGCCACCACACGCGGCGGTGGGCCTGGTACTGGCCTGCGGGAACCAGTCCCGTGCCCATCAAAGCGCCGCCGCCAGTGCAGGATCGACCGCCACGTACGGCGTTTCCTGGTCGCTACGCTGCGGGTTGGCGCGTGCCTTGCGGATCGCGGACAGCGCATACACCAGGATGCTCAGCACCACGAACAGGAAGAGTGCAGTCAGGCCCGTGTTGACGTAGCTGTTGATCATGATCTGCTGCATCTGGTCCAGGCTCTTGGCCGGTGCGATCACCGTGCCCGTGGACAGGCCCGTGCGGTATTTCGCGGCCTGCGAAAGGAAGCCGATGGCCGGATTGGCATCGAAGATCTTGATGAAGCCAGCATAGGTCGTGCACACCAGCAACCACGCCGCTGGCAGGATGGTCACCCACGCATAGCGGTCACGCTTCATCTTGAACAACACCACCGTGCACAGCATCAGCGCGATGCCGGCCAGCATCTGGTTGGCGATGCCGAACAGCGGCCACAGCGTATTGATGCCACCCAGCGGATCCTGCACGCCCTGGTAGAGGAAGTAACCCCACAGCGCCACGCAGCCGGCGGTGGCCACCACATTGGCCGTCCACGATTCGGTGCGACGCAGCGAAGGCGCGAACGTGCCCAGCAGGTCCTGCAGCATGAAGCGGCCTGCACGCGTGCCCGCATCGACGGCGGTCAGGATGAAGAGTGCTTCGAACAGGATGGCGAAGTGGTACCAGAACGCCATCGTGTTCTGGCCCGGCAACACCTGGTGCAGGATCTGTGCGATGCCCACCGCCAATGTGGGTGCGCCACCGGCACGCGCGAGGATGGTGTGTTCGCCGATGTCGGCCGCCACCGCTTCCAACTCGCCCGGCGTAATCGTGAAGCCCCAACTGCTGACGGCGGTAGCAACGCTGTGCACATCGCCACCGACGAGCGCGGCAGGACTGTTCATGGCGAAGTACACGCCCGGCTCGATCACCGACGCGGCCACCAGCGCCATGATGGCGACGAAGGATTCCATCAGCATGCCGCCGTAACCAATGTAGCGCGTGTGCGACTCGCTGGCCAGCAACTTGGGCGTGGTGCCCGAGGAAATCAGTGCATGGAAACCGGAGACCGCACCGCAGGCGATGGTGATGAACAGGAACGGGAACAGGCCCCCTTTCCAGACCGGACCCATGCCGGTGCTGGCGAATTCGGTCAGCGCGGGCATTTTCATGTCCGGCATCACGACCAGGATGCCAATGGCCAACGCGATGATGGTGCCGATCTTCAGGAAGGTGGACAGGTAGTCACGTGGCGCCAGGATCAGCCACACCGGCATCACCGCGGCGACGAAGCCGTAACCCACCAGCATCCAGGTGATCTGCACGCCGGTGAAAGTGAAGGCAGGTCCCCAGGTGGGATGTGCGCCGACCTTGCCGCCCAGCCAGATGGACAGCAGCAACAGCACGATGCCGATGACCGAAATCTCGCCGATCTTGCCCGGCCGCAAGTAGCGCATGTACACGCCCATGAACATGGCGATGGGCAAGGTGGCCATGACCGTGAACATGCCCCACGGGCTTTCCGCCAGCGCCTTCACCACGATCATCGCCAGCACCGCCAGGATGATGATCATGATCAGGAACGCACCGAACAGGGCGATGATGCCGGGAATCCTGCCCATCTCCGCGCGCACCAGGTCACCGAGCGAGCGCCCATCGCGGCGACTGGAAATGAACAACACCATGAAGTCCTGCACCGCACCGGCCAGCACCACGCCTGAAACCAGCCACAGCAATCCGGGCAGGTAACCCATCTGCGCGGCCAGCACCGGCCCTACCAGTGGACCCGCACCGGCAATGGCGGCGAAGTGGTGGCCGAACAGCACGTGCTTGTTGGTGGGCACGAAATCCAACCCGTCGTTGTGGATCACCGCCGGCGTGGCACGCGTCGGGTCCAGCCCCATTACCTTGGTGGCGATGAACAGGCTGTAGTAACGGTAGGCCACCAGGTAGATGGACACTGCGGCGACGACAATCCACAAGGCATTGATCTGTTCGCCGCGACGCAGGGCAATCGTGCCCAGGCAGAATGCACCGAGTACGGCAAGCGCACCCCAAGCCAGCTTCGAGAAACCCTTCATGCGCAACCCTCCTGTTCAACTGCGGGTAGCGTCCTCCGATGCGGTGAGGGGGTCAATGCGTAATCGATGATTCACTCTTCGACTTTGGTCGTAGGGGCGTGCTGCGATGCCGCACGTATGTGGTGCGCACGAGCGTCGTAGGAGCGACGTAAGTCGCGATGCTCTTGGTTTGTCGCTTAGAAAATGTTCCTTCGCGACTTACGTCGCTCCTACATCGCTACTACAACATTCCCGGGCGTCTACAGCCACTTCGCGCGCTTTAGGGCGATGTAGAGGCCGGTGCACACCGACGCGGTGATGCCGATCAGGATCCAGTAGTTCCAGCGGCCTTCCAGCTCCGGCATATTGTGGAAGTTCATGCCGTACCAGCTGGCGATGAGCGTGGGTGCCGCCAGCAGGCCGGCCCAGCCGGCGAGTCGCTTGACGATTTCGCCCTGCGACACGGTGACCAGGGCCAGGTTGACGCTGAGCGCGGCCGTCAGCATCTCGCGCAGGGTATCGGTGGCTTCGTTCACGCGCAGCACGTGGTCCTGCACGTCGCGGAAGTACAGGCGTACTTCCTCCTGCACCAGCGGGCTTTGCGTGCGCGTGAGTTGCGACAGCACGTCCTGCAATGGCGCGACGGCCAAGCGCATCTGGGTGAGTTCGCGTTTCAATTCGTACAACCTGACCACGGTCTGGCGGCGGAAGGTGTCGGCGAAGATGTCCTTTTCCAGCAGGTCCAGCTTGTCGTTGAATTCCTTCACGATGGGACGGTAGTTGTCGACGATGAAGTCCAGCACAGCGTACAGGCCGTAGGACGGTCCCAGCACCAGCAGTTCGGGCTCGCGCTCCACGCGTTCGCGCACCGGCGCATACGACAGCGAAGCGCCATGGCGCACGGTGATGAGGTAGCGCGGCCCGACGAACGCATGGGTTTCGCCGTACTTTATTTTTTCGTCCACCACCTGCGCGGTATGCATCACCGCGAACATGGAGTTGCCGTAGGCTTCCAGCTTGGGGCGCTGGTGCGCGTTCTGCGCGTCTTCGATGGCCAGGTCGTGCAGGCCGAACTCCTCCTGCAGTTTTTCCAGCACGGAATCTTCAGGCTCATACAGGCCGACCCAGACGAAGCCGCCGTCGTCCTTCGCCAGCACGTCGCTGATCGCATCCAGGGTGATGTCGTGGCGCGCGCCGTCCTTGTCGTACAGCACGCAGTTGATGACGCAGGAAGGCAGCTGGGAGGTGGCGGTATCGTTCATGCCGGGCATCCTGCCCCAGTCCAAGGCAAGGCGGCAAGTCATTGCGTGCGCAAGGGCTCCGTTGATGCCCTGTGCATCGGGCTTCCCGCGCTTACGTCACTTGCGCGCTGTCCGCAGGCTGTCACGCACCTGCTGGATGAACTCGGGATCGGGCTGGGTGCCCATCTGCTCGGTCCGGGCCAGGATGCGGCCTTCGCCGTCCAGCAGTACCAGCGCACTGGTGTGGTTGAACTCGCCGTCGGCAAGCGCGCGGTAGCGGATGCCCAGCACACCCGCGACTTCACGCACGTCGCCAGGGCGCGGACTTGCCAGCGTCCAGCGTGCGGGATCGAGCTTGCGCTTGTTGGCCACGGTAAGCAGCGCGGCGGGTGTGTCCCGCTTCGGATCCATGCTGACCAGCAGGATGCCGAGCCGCTGCTGCTCGGTGGGTGTCAGCTGTTTCTCGATCGCCTTTCCGCTGTCCACGATCAACGGGCAGATGTACTGGCACGAGGTGTAGAACATGGAGACCAGCTGCACCTTGCCGCGTTTACTGCTCCAGTCGAAGGCCTTGCCATGCTGGTCGATCAGATGCACCGGCAACTGGTACACGGAGTCGCGGGGAAGTGGTGCCTGCCCGGGGGCTGCGATTGCTCCCGCAGATAGCAGTCCCACGGACAGCATCAGTGCAAACAGCGTGCCCATCATTGGTTTCATTCCAGGTCCTTTGCGCAGCGGAAGCCCAGGTTGGTGGTGGTGTCTGCGGCATTCAGCGAAGACAGCATCGCCACGCGCATCAGCACCGCATAGTTGTCGCGGTCGTCCATCGACAGCGCGCCCGCGCCGCAGAACTTCGCATTGTCGGCATCGCCCTGGTCGCGGTTGTCGGCGCTGACCAGCAGCGAGGAAAAGTCCTCGGTCCATTCCCAGACCAGCCCATGCAGGTCCTGCACGCCATACGCGTTGGGCGTCTGCAATCCGGCGCGCGGAAGTGCCTGGTTGGAGGGACGTGAGTACCAGCGCAGGATGCGTTCGCGCCAGGCCGGGTCGCTGCGTGCGTCGCGCCGGGTCTCGTCGGCGGCGGCGGCGTATTCCCATTCGTCCCAACTGGGCAGGCGCGCGCCCTGCGCCTTGCAGTAGGCCTGTGCGGCGAACCAGCTGATCTGCACGACGGGTTGTTGTGGCAATGCGGTGTTGCCTAGCTTGTCGGCAGCAACCCAATGCGAGAGATAGCGCGGTTCGGCGAACACCCGCCCCACGCGGTCACGTCGCCATTGCGGATGGGCTTGCACGAACGCAAGGAACTCGGCGTTGGTCACCGGCTTGCGCATCAATGCGAACGGGGCGATGCGGGTGTCGCCCTTGCGGTCTTCGTACTTCAGCGCAGTGCGGAACTTGCCGGCGGGCAAGTCCACGTACCCGCCACCGCCCGCCGCGAGGCTGGCGATGGGGAGCAGCAGCAACAGGGCCAGGATGCGACGCATGCATCAATGGCCTTCGGAGGCGTTGGCCGGTTTCGTTTTGCGGATCTCCGCAGCTTCTTCCTTGCTGATCCTGCCGCCCGGGTTGCCCCAGCTGTTGAGGATGTAGGTCGCGATATTCGCCACTTCATCATCGGTCAACTGGCTCATCGGCGGCATGATGGAGTTGTAGTCCACGCCGTTGACTTTCACCGGTCCTTGCAGGCCATGCAGGATCACGTTGGGCAGGCGCGTTTTGTCGGCGGCGATGTAGTCCGACTTGGCCAGTGGCGGGAACACGCCGGCCATGCCCTTGCCGTCCGGCTGGTGGCAGGTGGAGCAGGTGCCGGCGAACAATGCCTTGCCTGCCTCGATCTGGTCGGCCTGGGTCAATGCACCGGCATCCGCCGCCTTCGCCGCCGAGGCGACAGCGGCCATGTTGGGCTGCGCACGGTCACCAAGGTAGACGTAATCCACTTCCTTGCCCGAGTAGATCTCCTTCCGCTCCGCACCTTCCGCCTTGAGGATGCCAAGCGCACCCTTGTTGAATGCGCGGAACAGGCTGTGGTCGACCAGCACGTAGCTGCCGGGTATTTCCACATGGAATTCCATCATCGCCGCGCCGCCCGCCGGGATCAGCGTGGTCTGCACGTTTTCCTGGAACTTCGTGCCGCCCTCGAACCAGACCTTGTCGAAGATCTCGCCGATCACATGGAAGCTCGACACCAGATTCGGTCCACCGTTACCGACGAACAGGCGCACGGTTTCGCCGGTGTTCGCCTTCAGTGCCTTGTCGCCCGTGAGTGCGCCGTCGCTGCCGTTGAACAGCACGTAGGTCGGGTTCTCGTCGATCGCCTTTTCCATGTCGAACGGCTGCAGGCCCTTCTCGCGGTACTTGCCGGCGGTATAGAAATCGCCCTGCATGACGTAATACTCCTTGTCGACCGGCGTCAATCCTTCCGGCGGTTCGATCAGGATCAGTCCGTACATGCCGTTGGCCACGTGCATGCCGACCGGCGCGGTGGCGCAGTGGTAGACGTACAGGCCGGCGTTGAGTGCCTTGAAGGTGAAGCGCGACGAGTGGCCGGGCGCGGTGAAACTGGAAGCCGCACCGCCGCCGGGGCCGGTGACGCTGTGCAGGTCGATGTTATGCGGCATCTTGGATTCGGGCATGTTGCGCAGGTGGAATTCCACCGTGTCGCCCTGGCGCACGCGGATGAAGCTGCCGGGCACGGTGCCGCCAAAAGTCCAGAACGTATAGGTCACGCCTTCTGAAATCTCCATCTCCTTTTCCACCACGTCCAGCTTGACGACCACCTTGGCCGGCGCTGTGCGGCCGGTTGCGGGCGGAACCATCGGGGGCGAGGTCAGGATGGCGTCGATGGGCGCGCCCTGCGGCGGACCGAAATCGCCGTTGGACGATCCACCGTGCAGGCGCGTTGCGGATTTGTCCGTCGTTGCCGCGTCGTCCGGGCTGCCTTTGCAACCCGACAGCAGCGCGAGTACGACCATGGAGGCCATGGCCAAGTGAAGTGTGGCTCGTTTCATCGCCTTGCGTCCTCTGGGTGGACCGGCTTTCCGGCTTTCCAGTGCATGCTGGGCCGCGCTGGTGCTGTGCGCCTTGACGCAGGTCAACCGCTTGCGAAAAAAGCCATGCCGAAGACAGGCAGTCGATTGCTCAATGCATCAGGCATGCGGCCTAGCAACAGTGCCGCTCCCACAATCCATGGGCTGGATCAACAGGCATGCTTTCGTTGCCCTGGGTCATGCCGCCAGGGCGTGGAATATCCCCAGCGGATGGTGGCTGCGCGCGATCGTCAGCATCCAGGCATAGGTCAGCAAGGCAAGCACATAGAAGACTGCACGCATGCGCGGGCTGCGCGCGCGTTTCAAGGCCAGCGTGCCGAGCACGATGTAGAGGCAGAGCAGGGTGATCTTCATCGCCAGCCAGCCGTTGGCGAACATCGACGCTGGCAGCATCGTCAGCAGCATCAGCGCGGCGGTCAGCAACGTGGTGTCGATGGCATAGCTGGCGATGCGCACGGGCATGGCCATCGGCCAGCGTGCGGCGAGCAGTACGCCCACGCCGCGCAGTGCGAACAGGGCGCCGCTCAGCAGCACCATCCACACGTGGAAGGATTTGATCTGCGGATAGAATTCGATCATCGCGGGCGAACCTTCATCCAGGCCTCCCATCCACGCGCGGTGACAGGTAGATGCCACCTATCCGCATCACCCACGGCAGGAATGCCAGCAACCATCCTGCGGCCGCCGCGGCCTGCCACGCCATCGGGTCCGGCGCCAGTTCCGCCACCACACGCATCACTGCAACGGTCTGGATGGCGACGAATGCAAACCACGCAGCGGCAGGAAGCTGCAGCGGCCGCCCGGAATGTCCCTGCGTCACCCGCGTCACCATGGCCACCAGCACGCTGCCGAAGAAGCCGATGAACAATGCGTGCGCGGGTGCGCGTCCCAGCCAGAAAACGCCGGTCATCAGGTACGCGATGCTTTGCGACAGATAGAGCGCGAAGGCCAGTGGCAACCAGGCCAGCCCCACGAACAGCACGGCGAGCAGGGCAGGGTGTGGCTGGCGCGGCCACCACTTCCAGCACAGTGCAGCCGTCATCGCCAGCAAGGGCAGGTCGGCAAGCCACAGCCAGCGATAGGCGTGGACCAGTTCCAACCCAAGGTGCAACAACGCCAGCGGCCAGAACATCGCCAGCACCCACATCGGTCGCCATGCCTGGTAACCCGGTACCGCGCTGGCCGCAAAGAACGGGAACATGCGGTGCGCGACCGTGAAATACACGGGCAACAGGAAACCGAAGCTGCCGATCTTGATGCTGGCGAACATCCACAGCGGTGATCCGCCCAGCACGAACACCGTCCAGGCAAGCAACCCCGCGAATCCCACGACCAGGGCAGCCAGGCACGAACGTGCGTGCCAGGTGGTGCCTGATTCCCGCCACAGCAACGGCGCAAGCGCGGACAGCCCGGCAACCCAACCCAACAGCGTAAGCAGTACGCCGGCCGCAACGCCGTGTGGCCAGCCCAGTGCACCCAGCAACGTGGCGACCTGCCCGCCGAAGAGTCCCATGCCGACGGGGAGGTAGCGACTGCGCGCAATCTCCGGCTGTGCCGTCCATTTGGGGAATACCGTCAGCAGGAAGCCGAAGATGAAACTCGGCAGCATCTGGTACTGCATGACATAGGCGTGCAGCCAGCCGGCATAAGGCGAAGGCTGCGGCATGGCGAACACCTGCCAGCGCGCGGCCACCAGCCATGCCGCCCACCACAGCATTGCCAGCAGCAGGTTGCTGGCGCCCACGAAGAACATCAGCCGGTGCGGTGCACTTGCCAGCAGGCGAGTCGACGGGCCTGCCATCGTTTCAGCCACCGCAGCCGCCGCAGCATTGCGAGGGCAGGCGGACCAGTTGTTCGGCCATGGCCGCTACGCCGGCCTGGCGAAGGCAGGCAATCAGTTCCGCCTCGGTTGCCACCGACGAGATCCGGACAAGGGATTTGGAGGCATCGAAATCAACGACCGCGGCGGGATCAAGTCCTGCGATGGCCTGCACGATTGCGTTGATGTTTGAGCTGCCGTGGTTGCCAAGTGTGTAGTGCATGCGGGGAATACTCGTGTTTGATGGATGCTGGAGATGGGCAAGCGCCCGGCAGATGCCGGGCGCTTGCAGGCTCAGTGATCAACGCCTTCCGCCTGTGCCGCCAGCGCCGGGTCGCGCTTCGGTGCAACCCACAGCCGGAACACGAACCACGCCAGTGCCAACGCGCCGATGCTGAAGATGGTGTCGCCCGGCACGCGCATCCACACCAGCAACTCCACGATGGGCCGCTGCATGAATTCCGCGGACCGTGCGTAGGAGTAGCCGTGTTCGATCGCCGCGATGAGCTGCATGATGCCCAGCGGCAACAGCGTCAGCAGGGCCATCAGGCTCAGGCCGATGTTGAGGCTCCAGAATGCGATCTTCAGCGGCTTGCCATCCCACACCATCTGCCCGCGGAGGCCGCGCAGGCAGAACAGCATCAACGCGATGCCGAGCATGCCGTACACGCCGAACAACGCAGTGTGGCCATGCAACGGCGTCAGGTTGAGGCCCTGCATGTAGTACAGCGACAGCGGCGGGTTGATGAGGAAGCCGAACAGGCCCGCACCCACCAGGTTCCAGAACGACACCGCGATGAAGAACATCACCGGCCAGCGGTAGCGCGCCATCCATGGCGTGGACTTGCCGAGCTTGAAGGTGTGGTACGCCTCGAAGCCGATGTAGGCCAGGGGCACGACTTCCAAGGCACTGAAGCTTGCGCCAATCGCCACCACCGAGATCGGCGTGCCGATGAAGTACAGGTGGTGCAGGGTGCCGAGCACGCCGCCCGCCATGAACACGATGGTGGCGAACAGCACGGCGGCGGTTGCCGTGGAGGTCTTGATCAGGCCCAGGCGGGTGAAGATCAGCGACATCACCGCGGTGGCGAACACTTCGAAGAAGCCTTCCACCCACAGGTGCACCAACCACCAGCGCCAGTACTCGACTTCGGAAATATGCGTGTGCTCGCCCCACATCAGGGCGGCGCCGAAGAACAGGCCGATGGCGGCGGTGGAGGCGAACAGAAGGGCGATGATCGATTTCGAATCCGTCGATGGCCCGCGCAGGATGGGCCACAGCGCACGCCCGACCAGCGTCACCCACAGCAGCAGGCCGATGAACAGGTACCACTGCCAGAAGCGGCCCATGTCGGCGTATTCCCAACCCTGATGGCCGAACCAGAAGTTGTGCTCCAGCCCGAGTTTCTGCATCACGGCCAGCCATTGGCCAGTGAAGGAACCCACCACGATCAGCAACAGCGAGACGAACAGGAAATTGACGCCGAAGCGCTGGTATTTGGGTTCGTGCCCGGACAGTGCAGGCGCGATGTACAGGCCGGTACCCAGCCACGCGACCGCGATCCACAGCACGCCGAGCTGCGTGTGCCAGGTGCGTGACAGCGAATACGGCAGGATTTCCGAGAGCGCGAAGCCGTAGGCGACCTGGCCTTCCACCTGGTAGTGCGCGGTGATCGCGCCCAGCAGGATCTGGGTCAGGAACAGTGCGAGTACCACCCAGAAATACTTGGCGACCGCACGCATCGAGGGCGTGATGCGCAAGGTGGCGAAGGGATCGCTTTTTGGAAGCTCATGCGCGGGTTCGCCGCGCGCATGGGTGACGGCATGGTGCCAGCCGAGTATCGCGATGCCGGCGATCAGGAACAGCACGCTGAACGACGACCACAGCCACAGCGACGGCGGTGGCGTATTGCCTACCAGCGGTTCGCTGGGCCAGTTGTTGGTGTAGGTGACTTTCTTGCTGGCCACGCCGGTGCTGTCCGGTGCAGCGGCAGCGCCTGGATCGCTGGCGCGTTCGGTGGTCGCGGCCCAGGCCGTCCACCAGAAGAACGCAGTCAGTGCGCGGCGGTGTTCCGGCGTGTCCACGGTGGACTGCTTCATTGCGTAGGCTTCGCGCAACGCAAGCGTGGCCGGGTCGTTGCCAAACAGGCTTTCGTAGTGGGCCGCCACGTTGGAGATGGCGACCGCGCGATCCTCGGTGAGGGTGATCGTGCCCGTTGCTGCGTCGTAGGTATTGGCCCGCATCATCGCCTGCAGCCGGCTGCGCAGTGCGGCCTGCTGTTCGGCGTCCAGTTGCGCATACGTGGCCGTGCTGTCATCGCGGCGCGCCCACAGGTCGAGCACGCCGACGGCTTCGCGGTGCAGCCAGTCCGCGCTCCAGTCTGGCGCGACATAGCCGCCATGGCCCCATATGGAGCCCAGCTGCATGCCGCCCATGGATTGCCACACTTGCCGGCCGGTCTCGATGTCGGCCCTGGTGTAGACCACCTGACCGCTTTCGGTGACGACGCGTTCCGGCATGGGCGGCGCGGCGCGGAAGATTTCTCCGCCCGCCCACAGCAGTACCGAAAATGAGGCCACGAGCAAGATGGCCAGTCCCAGCCAGAGTCTTCGATAGTTGTGCATGGCGGTCTCCAGGGTGATGCGCCATGTTCGGCGGCATCACCCGGGCATCGCCATGACCTGGGTCAAGCGCGGGCCCATCACTACAGGCAAGGCATGTATGCGAACAGCAGGACGCCACCTGCGCCGCTGACGCGCGGTGGCTACTTGCGCAGGATCGGCGCCGCCAGCACTTGCAGTCGTTCGCGCGCCACCAGCTCCACTTCGCGGCGGTCTATCTTCAGCAGTCCATCGCCCTCGAAACGCTTGAGTACGCGGCTTACCGTTTCCGGTGCCAGCCGCAGGTAGTTGGCGATATCGGTGCGGGCCATGGTCAACTGGAAGCGGTCGGCGGAAAATCCGCGCGCCGCGAGTCGGCGTGACAAGCCGACCAGGAATGCGGCCATGCGCTGGTCGGCCGACCAGTCGCCGGCCAGCTGCGACGCGCTGCCGATGTCGCGGCTCATCAAGCGGAACAGGTGCTGTTGCAAGCCGGGCAGCCGCGCCGCAAGCACCGAAATCTTTGGAAACGAGAAGCGGCACAGCATCACCGTGTCCAGCGCCACCGCATTGCACGGATACGATTCGCCATCGATCGCATTCAGGCCGATCACTTCGCCGGGCAGGTGGAAGCCGAGGACGTGTTCATGGCCGTCGCTGTCGATGGCGTAGGTCTTCACCGTGCCGGCGCGCACCGCCGCGATCGCTTCGAATGGGTCGCCTTCGCGGAACAGGTGCTGGCCCGCGTGCAGCGGGCCGACATGTTCGACCAGGACATGCAGGTCCATCAGCGCGCGCTTGTCCATGCCTTGGGACAGGCAGGCCTGCGAGAACGCGCAGGTCGTGCAGAAACGCAGCGTGTCGCCATCGTCGGCGAGGATGCTGGTATCCAGGCGCGGAAAGGCCGTGCCGCTCATGCTGCCCCGACGCGGGTCAGATGGCGCGCGAAAAGCGTGGCGCCGCTGCCGGGGCAGGGTCCGCGGCAGTGGCTGGCGGTTGCAGGTAGTGGTCGAAGCACATGGCGATATTACGCAACAACAGCCGGCCCTGCGCCGTCACCGCGATGCGGCCTGGCTCCAGGCGGACCAGTCCGTCTGCCTGCAAGGGCTGCAGCTTCACCAGGGCATCGGCGAAGTAGGTGGTGAAGTCGATCGCATGCCGGCGTTCCAGCGCTTCGATCGGTACTTCGCCCTGGCACATCAACTGCTGGATCAGGTCGGCGCGCAGCACGTCATCCGCGGACAGCCGCATGCCACGGAACACCGGCAGGCGGCCTTCGTCCAGCGCGGCCTGCCAACTGGGCAGGTCACGCGGATTCTGGCTGAAGCTGTCGCCGACATGGCTGATCGCGCTCACGCCCATGCCGACGAGGTCGGTATCCGCATGGGTGGTGTAGCCCATGAAGTTGCGATGCAGGCTGCCGCGTTGCTGGGCCAGCGCCAGTTCGTCGTCAGGCAGGGCGAAGTGGTCCATGCCGATGTAGACGTAACCGGCGGCGGTGAGTTTTTCGATGGCCAGGCTCAGCAGTTGCAGCTTCAGCTCGGCAGTGGGCAAGTCCGTGGCATCGAGTTGGCGTTGCGCCTTGAACAGGTTCGGCAGGTGCGCGTAGCCATACACGGCCAGGCGGTCCGGGCGCGCGTCGATCACCGTATCCAGGGTGCGCGTGAAACCTTCCAGGTTCTGCCTGGGCAGGCCGTAGATCAGGTCCACGTTGACCGAGCGCATTCCATAGGTGCGGCACGCGCGCAGGATGGCCAGGGTTTCTTCCACGCCCTGGATGCGGTTCACGGCTTCCTGCACGGCAGGATCGAAGTCCTGCACGCCCAGGCTGGCGCGGTTGAAACCGGTGTCTGCCAGCAGGCCGACATCGTCGGGTTTCAGGAAGCGCGGATCGAGTTCTATGGAGATATCACGATGGTCCGCGTTGCTGAAACGGAAGTGCCCGCGCAGCACGTCCACGGCTTCGGCCAGCTGTGCAGGCGACAGGAAATTGGGCGTGCCGCCGCCGAAATGCAGCTGCACCACTTCGCGGTCACGGTCGAACATGGCAGAGGTCAGCTCGATTTCCCGGTACAGGCGCGCCAGGTACACCTCGCCACGCGCCAGGTCGCGGGTGATGACGCGGTTGCAGCCGCAGTAGAAACACGGGCTCATGCAGAACGGCACGTGCAGGTACAGCGACAGGCGGCGCGGGATCGGGTCGCCGTTGCTGAGCTGCACGACTTCGCGCAATTCGGCTTCGCCAAAGCGGTCGCTGAACTGCGGTGCGGTCGGGTAGGAGGTATAGCGCGGGCCCGGCCGGTCGTAGCGGCGCAGCAGGTCCGGATCGAAGGAAGTGTTGGGAATCATGCCGGCAGCCTAGCCGGACCTGCCCGCCGTGGCCTTGATGTCGATCAATTGGATGGCAGATAGTCCGAACAAAGGGGCGGACCAGAAAGGACAGAGATAGTTGATAGGCCTACCCTTTGTGGGAGCGACGCAAGTCGCGATGAAGCTGTCCGGGTAACGCTTCATCGCGACTTACGTCGCTCCTACAAGCCGCACTAATTCGCGACGAAGCGGATCGCCTGGCCGCCGCCTGGGGCAAGGCGCAGGGTCAAGGTATCGGTGCTGGTGACCGTGCGCTCCTCGATCACGATGTCCTGCGGCGCGTGCTTCCAGTGGGCGTTGTCGCCGTCGCGGTAGATCTGCGCGGTGTAGGTGCGGCCCGGATCCAGGAACGACAGCGGCGCGCTCAGTTCGCGTGCTTCCTCATCGGTGATCGCGCCCAGGTACCAGTTGTCGCTGTGCCGGTCCTTGCGCACGATGGTGACGAAATCGCCGACCTCGCCGTTCAGCACGCGGGTGTCGTCCCAATCGACCGGAACGTCTTCGATGAATTTGAACGGCTTGGGGTTGGCTTCGTAGTTGTCCAGCAGGTCAGCGGCCATCTGCAGCGGGCTGTAGATGGTGACGTACAGGGCAAGCTGCTTGGCCCAGGTCGTGGCCACGCCGTCCGGTGCGCGCGTCTTCATGCCGAAGATGCCGGGCGTGTAGTCCATGGGCCCGGCCAGCAGGCGGGTGAACGCAAGGTTCGCCTCGTGCTCCGGCGGATTGCCGGGCTGGCCCCATGCGCTGAACTCCATGCCGCGCGCGCCTTCGCGCGTGACCCAGTTGGGGTAGGTGCGGCGCAGGCCGGTGTCCTTGATGGGTTCGTGCGGATTGACGGCGATGTGGTGCCTTGCGGCGGCATCCACCACCTTCTGGTGGTGGCGCGCCATGTCCTGGCCTTCATGCCACGCGTAATGCAGCTTGCCATCGGTGCCGATGACCTTGGCCTGCCCGGCATCGGCGACATAGCCGGTCTTGACCGCATCGATGCCGAGCTTCTGGTACAGGTCGAAGCCGGCTTCCATCTGCGATTCGTAATGCGCGGCGTTGCCCGAGGTCTCGTGGTGGCCGATCAGGCGCACGTTCTTCGACTTGGCGTAGGCCGCGAGTTTCTCGATGTCGAAATCCGGATAGGCCTGGGTGAAGCTGAAGTCCTGGCCATTGCCGAACCATTCGCCATCCCAGCCCACGTTCCAGCCTTCCACCAGTACGCCACCCAGGCCGTGCTTGGCGGCGAAGTCGATGTGGCGCATCACGTTTTCGTTGGTCGCGCCGTGCTTGGGCCCGGAGGCCCATGTCTTGGTCTCCAGGTGCATTTCCCACCACACGCCGACGTACTTCATCGGCTTCACCCAGGACACGTCGCCGAGCGCATTGGGTTCGTTGAGGTTGAGGATGAGGCTGGACATGATCAGTCCGCCGGCCGTGTCGGACACCTGCAGCGTGCGCCACGGCGTGTGGAACGGCGCATCGCGCACCACTTTCCCATCGCCGATGCCGGGCGTAAGCATGGCGCGGAATTTCAGGTCTTCCACCCGGGTCAGGTTCATGCCCGAATAATCCACCAGCGCGGCTTCATGGATCGACAGGTGCAGGCCACTGTCGAAGCGCAAGGTCATCGGTGTCTGCGCGTCGCCGACTTCCTGCACGGGCGTGCGGTGGTACAGGTATTCCTCGCGGTTCCATTCGCCGGCCGGGATCCACCAGGCGGTGGCGGGTGCGGCGATGTTGAACTCGGTCAGTTCCTCGCCGATCTTCACCTGCTGCAGCGCATCCTGCTTCGGGAACTCATAGCGGAAGCCCAGGCCGTCGTCATACACGCGGAACACCACGTCCAGGCTGCGCTTCAGCGCGTTCTTTTCCTTCAGGGTCACGCGCATTTCGTTGTAGTGGTTGCGGATGCTGCGGCGTTCACCCCACGGCAATTCCCAGGTCTCGTCGAAGCTGCTGGTCTCGTGGCCGGTGATGACGAAGTTGCGTTCGAACTTCGGTGCATCCACGAAGATGAAACCCAGCCGCGAAGGCGCGATCACTGGCTTGCCCTTGCGCGACACCGCGTAACTCGGGCGTCCGTCGTTGTCGGTGGTCACGGCCACCGACAGGCTGCCGTCGGGCGAGGCGACCTGCACGCCGGGGGCCGCCAGTACGGACGTCGAAGCAGACAACAGGGTCAGTGCGAGGAGTCGGAGGAACATGCGCGCCTTCAGGGGTCCGGGTGAGCGCCGAATCCTGCGGTAGCCCGATCAGTGGGACAAGCGTTGCCGACTGAATACGTATGCGAGGGCCACATGCACGGGCAGCAGCAAGGCCACCCAGCTCTGGTTGTATTGCAACGGAATCGGCAGCCAATGCAGGAACCACGCGAGCAACGCGCACGCTGCCACCGCGACTGCCAACCACGAAAACAGCCGGCCCGGAGTGCGGCGGCGCAGCACGGCCATTGCGCCGGGTATCAGCAACAGGCACAGCGGGTTCAGCAGCAGCAGGTTGCGGTTGGCCCACGCGGCACGGTGCTCGGTGAAGCCCCACAGGTAGGCCAGCACCAGCCCGGCGATACCGCACAGCAGCCACAGCGGCAGCGCGAAGCTGGCCACTGCGCGCAGGTGCCGGCGCCCACCGATCACGATGCCAACGGCCAACGCGCAACCCAGCAGCAACCACGGCCACCAGCGGCGCGGTGCTTCCACCGGTTCGGGTGCGATGCGGTGTGGCACCAGTACTTGCTCGGATTGCACCAGCGGGCGACCCGCGCTGTTCTTGGCCTGGCGCAGGCTGTCGGCCAGGCGCATGGGTACGTAGGCTTCTTCCCAGCGTGACATCGGCGTATCGGCGTACGGGCCCAGCCCGAGGTCGAAGCCCAGCCACATCCACGTCGCCGGCGAGGCCAGGCGCACCGCTTCGCTGCGGAAGGTGTTGCCACGCGAACGCCCGACCATCTGCGATTTCAGCGCGCCGCCCAACGCAGTATCCAGTGTGTCGCGCACTTGCGTGGAGCAGTTGTTGGTGAAGTAGTCGTAGCGGTAGCGTGCGTTCTCGGGCTTGGCGCGCTCGGCTAGTGCATCGGCGATGGCCTGGGCCTCGTCCGGCGGCAGGTCCAGCCATTGCACGCTGACGCCGCGGCCGGTGTCGCGGTAGTAGGCCAGGTCCTGCTCCAGCGGCAGGGCCATCAGGTAGTACTGCATGTCGCCCTTGGCGAAACGACTGGCGAAATCGGGTTCTTCCATGTTGAAGAAACCGAAGTTGTACGAAGTCGCCGCGCCTGTTTCCGCATCCACCACCACGATGGCATCGTGGCCGAAGCGCTCGAAGAAGATTTCACCCGGCTGCATCGTCGCCACGCCAATGCGCGGTGCCGCCGCCCACGCCGAAACAGCGAGCAGCGACAGCACACACAGTGCAACCAAGCGGGCGGGCAGCCTCTTAATTGTCGGACAGGACGCTGACATGGAACGCGTGCACGCGGCGCGCATCGGCCTTGGCCACGCGGAACTCGAAGCGTCCCAGCGTCAGTTCTTCGTCTGTATCCGGCAGGTGGCCGATGGCCGCGGTGACCAGGCCGCCGACGGTGTCGTATTCGTCATCCGGGAAATCGGCGCCGAAGCTTTCGTTGAAGTCGGCGATCGGGGTCAGCGCATCGACCACGTACTGGCCGTCGGCATGCGCCGCGATCTGGTCCGCGCCTTCTTCGGCATCGTCGTGCTCGTCGTCGATCTCGCCGACGATCTGTTCCAGCACGTCCTCGATGGTCACCAGTCCGGCCACGCCGCCGTATTCGTCCACCACGATCGCCATGTGGTTGCGCGACAGGCGGAATTCCTTCAGCAGCAGGTTGAGCTTCTTGGATTCCGGGATCAGCACCGCCGGGCGCAGCAGTTCGCGCACGTTGCCGGGGCCGTTGTCGGCGACCACGCCGCGCAGCAGGTCCTTGGCCAGCAGGATGCCGAGGATCTCGTCCTTGTTGTCGCCATGCACCGGGAAGCGCGAGTGGCCGGATTCCACCACTTCCTTCATCAGGTCGAGGAAGCGTGAGGCGATGGGCAGGGACACCATCTGTGAGCGCGAGACCATCACGTCGCCAACCGTCAGGTCGGCCACCGCGATGGCGCCTTCCATCATGCGCAAGGTGTCGCTGCCGATCAGGCCGTCGCCCTGCGCATCGCGCAGCAGCGCGACCAGGTCGTCGCGTGAAGAGGGTTCGCCGGAGAACGCAGAACTGATGCGGTCCAGCCAGGTGCGCCGTTTTTCCGGGTGTTTCTCGGAATGTTCCGGCGCGGAGGTACTGTCGTCTTCGGACATGTGTTTCGTAGTAAGCGGGCAGCCCGGGGGAGGGCGACGTGGGCAGTCTATCAGGCTGGCTGCGATCAGGCGTTCAATCCCTTGCGAACCCTGTGGGAGCGCCGTCCCGGCGCGAGCTCTTGCTTTAAAGCTTTGGGACACTCCCTGAGCAAGAGCTCGCGCCGGGACGGCGCTCCCACACTGGGTCAGGGGCTCTCGGGCTCCGGCTCCGGGTCTTCGGCCAGGTCCAGGCTGTAGGTACATCCCGCCAGCGTCTTGCCCGGGTGCGAGCTGACGTTGGATACATTCAACACGACTGACCGTATGAAGACCGTGCCCGTCGCTGGATCCTGTTCCTCCTCGCTGACCAGCTCCTTGCCGAACAGGGCCTTGTCCGGTGTATCGATGCCGGTTTCCAGTTCCAACTGCTTGGCTAGTGCGCGCGGATCAGGCAGGTCGAGGATGGCGATGAGGCTGTCGCCGGTGAAGGCGATGTGGTCGGTCGTATATCCGAACACGCTGATCGGCGTGTTCAACATGAATTCGGTCATGAACAGGTTGGCCTGCGGCAGCGGACGCCAGCCCAGCGCCACGGCCTGCAGCGGATCGGTCAACGCGGGGGCCAGGTAATGGAAGTCGGCGAGTGTGCGCTTGCATTCGGCCAGCGCGGCCAGGTCGATCTTCGCGGGATCCAGTTTTTCTTCAGCGACGGCAGATGCAGGCGCTTCTTGTGCGAACAGCGTGAGTGGCAGCATCAGCGCCAGTGGAAAAAGTTGACGGCGCATGCCTACTCCTCGAATGCGTAAGGGTCGTCGATACCCAGTTCGGCCAGTATCTCGCGTTCCAGTTGTTCCATGGCCTCGGCTTCGCGGTCGTCTTCGTGGTTCCAGCCCAGCAGGTGCAGCGCGCCGTGCACGGTGAGATGCGCGTAGTGGGCAGCCAGCGGCTTCTTCTGCTCCTTCGCTTCGCGCGCGACAACAGGTGCACAGATCACCAGGTCGCCCAGCAGTGGCATCTTGAAGCCCTTCGGCATCTTGACGCCTTCCGCTATTTCAGCCGGAAAACTGAGTACGTTGGTCGCGTAATCCTTGCCGCGGTAATGGCGGTTGAGCGCGCGGCCTTCCTTGGTGTCGACGATGCGCACGGCGAGATCCGCTTCGCGGATGCGGCCCTTCAGCGCGGCAGCCACCCATTTGCGGAAGCTGACCGAAGAAGGCAAGCCCACACGCGGCAGCGCGTAGCTGACGGAGACTTCGAGGAGTACGGGGCCTTGGGTCATGGGTTGTTTGTCTTCGTAGAGCCGAGCTTGCTCGGCTGCTGTTGATTTTGTGCAAGGGGTAGCCGAGCAAGCTCGGCTCTACGGGAAGCCGAACGCCTGAACTAAGCCGCCGCCCTGATGCGGGCTCGGCTTGAATGAATTGCTAGACAGATGCTCGGGGCACTCGGTCCGAATCAACTCAACGGGTCGGACTAGCGGATGATAAGTCGAATCGCGAACATCAGCGTAAGGAGTCACTGTGCCCACGAGATCTTGCCCGCGAGGAGCGAGGTCAAAGGAGGCACCACCAAAACCGTTGCCCCAGTCAACATGCACGTTCAGATCTTTTTCAATCCAATTTGCCTCTGCAAAGTAGTCATGGTAATCCCCGACCCACTTGACCCTCTTTTCTTTAGCTTCTGGAATGAATCCAATAGCTTTCTCCTCAGTCAAGGCAATGATCGAGGGAAGATCGATATTGATATTGCTCATTCCCTCAATCGTTGTTACTGGCGAATCTTTTACTAAGAAGCAACGCTCTCCCGCATTCGCGCCAAAAGGTGCGAGTAAAACAAGTGTCAGTCCGCGCAAATGTATGTTCATCTCTCTAAGTATGCCTGCTCCGTCTCAGCATCCTTCCCGTCCCGCGCATCGTAAGCCCGCACGATCTTCGCCACCAGCGGGTGGCGCACCACGTCGCGGCTGGTGAAGAAGGTGAAGCTGATGCCGTCGACGCCGCGCAACACTTCCAGTCCGTCCTTCAGGCCGGACTTCACGTGCTTGGGCAGGTCGACCTGGGTCAGGTCGCCGGTGACGACCGCGGTGCTGCCGTAGCCGATGCGGGTCAGGAACATCTTCATCTGCTCGATGGTGGTGTTCTGCGCCTCGTCCAGGATCACGAAGGCGTCGTTGAGGGTGCGCCCGCGCATGTAGGCCAGCGGCGCGATCTCGATGACGTTCTTCTCCAGCAGCTTGATCACTTTTTCAACGCCCAGCATTTCGTACAGCGCGTCATACAGCGGGCGCAGGTAGGGGTCGACTTTCTGACTCAGGTCGCCGGGCAGGAAGCCGAGCTTTTCGCCCGCCTCCACCGCAGGCCGCACCAGGATCAACCGCTGCACGCGCGATTCGTTCAGCGCTTCCACCGCGCTGGCCACGGCCAGGAAGGTCTTGCCGGTGCCGGCTGGGCCGATGCCGAAATTGATGTCATGCGTGGCGATGGCATGCAGGTAGCCGGCCTGGTTGGGTCCGCGACCGCGCACGGTGCCGCGCTTGACCTTGATGGCCACTTCCTGCGCTTCGTAACCGCCCGCCGCCACGTGCTGCACGTTGGCTTCGTTGAGGCGCAGGTGGATGGATTCGCTGTCGAAGGTTTCGTCGCCGGCTTCCGCGTAGAGCAGGCGTAGTAGTTTCTCGGCGGCCTTCACTTCAGTGGCCGGGCCCACGACCTTGAAAATGTTGCCGCGGTTGGCGATTTCCACGCCCAGCCGCAACTCGATCTGGCGCAGGTGCGCGTCGAATGGGCCGGCCAGGTTGGCCAGGCGTTCAATGTCCTCGGGTTCCAGCAGGAATTCGCGCGTGTCGTTGGTGGTCATGGGATTCAGTCAGTGCCTGGTCTGGTCATCGGCGTCTTCGACGCGCCATTGGTGGAATACATAGCCCTCGTCGTCGATCAGGGCCTGGTCGAAATGCTCGGCTTCCGGCGCTTCGTCGCGCTCGATCTGCCGCGGTTCTTCCTGCACACCGGTCACTTGCCAGCCAGCCTCGCGCAGGAAATCACTGGCATGTCGCACCGGGTCTTCGGCCAGTCCCGGCATCTGGTAGCAGAGCACGAACGCGCCGCCGAACTCGTTGTATTCGGGTGCCTCGGGAAGCGGCTGAGCCTCAAGCACGAAGATCCACAAGTTGGGGGCGTTCTGGGGAATGGCAAGGTTCCGGGTTGGGTCTGGAATAAGGGTAATGCGGATCGCGCTGCACTTGTAGGAGCGACGTAAGTCGCGAAGGGGGTGTATCGGTGAGGCTTCATCGCGACTTACGTCGCTCCTACAAAGTCACGCGCGCTTTACAGCTTTGGTTGCCCGCGTTGTTGTTTTAGACGAAGGAAAAAAACTATCGCAAGGAACAGCCAGATGGGTCCTGCGAGGGTTTCCATCCAACCCAAAAAACCGGCTGGCCATATGCCTTGGACGAAATTGTTGACTACCTTTGTTGTTCTAAGAAAGCCTAGAAGTCCGAAAAGGACAATCAAAGCCTTCAGCACGAACGGCGACGTGATCTTTTTCTTTGGTTCCATCCGCGAATTCTCCTGGTCAATGGGCAACAACAAGCTCTTATGAATCACCATTGGTTCGAGTCACTATCCTGCCACGCAACGAATTTGCCATCACCTCAGTGATCTCCACGTCCACGAATCCACCAATCAGCCGCGCGTTGCCGGGGAAATTCACGTAGCGCATGTTCTCCGTGCGCCCGGTCAGCTCCGACGGGTCGCGGGTGCTGTGGCGTTCCACCAGCACGCGCTGCACGCTGCCCAGCATGGTTTGCGAGATACGCGTCGCGTTGACGTTGATCGCCGCTTGAAGGCGGGCAAGGCGTTGCTGCTTCACCGATTCGGGCGTGTCGTCTTCCAGGTCCGCCGCAGGCGTGCCGGGACGGCGCGAGTAGACGAAGGAATACGACTGGTCGAAGCCTACGTCCTCGATCAGCTTCATGGTCTTGTCGAAGTCCGCCTCGGTTTCGCCGGGGAAACCCACGATGAAATCCGAGGAGATGGAAATGTCCGGGCGCACCGCACGCAGCTTGCGGATCTTCTGCTTGAATTCCAGCGTGGTGTAGCCGCGCTTCATCGCCGCCAGGATGCGGTCGCTGCCGGCCTGCACCGGCAGGTGCAGGTAGTTGGCGAGTTGCGGGATGTCGCGGTAGGCCTCGATCAGCGAATCGGAAAATTCCAGCGGATGCGAGGTGGTGAATCGGATGCGGTCGATGCCGTCGATCTCGGCCATGGTGCGGATCAACAGGCCAAGGTCCGCGAATTCACCGTCACCATAGGGGCCACGATAAGCGTTGACGTTCTGCCCCAGCAGGTTGATCTCGCGCACGCCCTGCGAGCCGAGCTGCGCGATTTCCACCAGCACGTCCTCGAACGGCCGGCTGACTTCCTCGCCACGCGTGTACGGCACCACGCAGAAGCTGCAGTACTTGCTGCAGCCTTCCATGATCGACACGAACGCGGTAGGGCCATCGGCGCGCGGTTCGGGCAGGCGGTCGAACTTCTCGATCTCGGGGAAGCTGATGTCGACCTGTGGCACGCCGGATTCGCGCCGTGCGCGGATCAGTTCCGGCAACCGGTGCAGGGTCTGCGGGCCGAATACCACGTCCACGTAGGGCGCGCGCTTGACGATGGCATTGCCTTCCTGCGATGCCACGCATCCGCCCACGCCGATCAGCACCGGCTTGCCGTCCTTCTTCAGCGACTTCCAGCGACCGAGCTGGCTGAAGACCTTTTCCTGCGCTTTCTCGCGGATGGAGCAGGTGTTGATGAGGATGACGTCGGCTTCGTCCGGGTTGTCGGTCAGCTCAAGTCCGTCGGAGTCGGCGAGGACGTCGGCCATCTTGGACGAGTCGTACTCGTTCATCTGGCACCCGTGGGTCTTGATGTAGAGCTTGCCGCGGGCCGGCTTGCCTGCCGGAAGCGCGTGCAAGGCGGCATCGTCCGCGGTGGACGGCGAGGGGGTGGCGATCCCGGGCATGGTGGGTAATCCAGGCGGGTTGGCGAAAGGGCGGACAGTTTAGCGGCTGCCGATCGTCGGGACGTTCTTCATGGCGGGTCAAAAGGAAAGCAGGGCGTTTTGGCGCGGATCAGAGCGGAAAGAGGCGAATGAAGCCAAGCCTCAGTGGCTGTGCTCTATCCGCTCCTTTCCGCTCTGATTCGTGTCCGAAAAGCTTTTCCTGGCGTCTGGGCCAGCCCACGCGGGCAGGCCCGGCGGCCGGAAAACGGCGTGCCCGGCGTTCTAGAAGGAAACCCGGCCAAGTTGGCCCTGCGCAATGAGAAGTGGGTCACCCTCCGCTTCTTGAGGAAATCCTTTTGTCGGACAAGGACTTGGCAACTGCCCTTGAAGTTGGGACACTCCTGAGGATGAAGGGGGCTTCTATCCAACTGCATGCGCTGTCGTTGCTGGCCGCGCTGATCGCGTCGACCGCATTCCCGGCCGCTGCAGGCACGCTGTACAAGTGCGTTGGCGCCGACGGCGTGCCCAACTACGTCAGCAAACGCGTCGGCGGGTCCACCTGTGAAGTGGTCAGTCGCTACACCCCGGATACCCGTTCCAGCCGCTCGTCGGTTTCGCGCCCCTCGGACAGCGGCAGCATTTCCACTCCTGCCACGCCCACGACCACGCTGGGTGCCGGCTCGGCCGGTGCGTTGGACACGTCGCCCGAATCGGTCTCGGCCAGCGCCATCGTCCCGGCCAAGGTCCTTGTTGCGCCTTCCGCCGCGCCCAAGCCGGCACGCACGGGCGATACGCGCCGCGTGGTCAGCGGACAGGTGTACTCCTACGTCAAGGACGGCGTGCGCCACTACACCAGTGCGCGCCCCAAGGGCGCCGGTAGCGTGGCCAGCGTGCGTACCATCAAGTACAGCTTCATCGAAACCTGCTTCGCCTGCGGGGCGGCCCCTGGCGTCAACTTCGGCACGCTGCGCCTGAATACGGCGTCCTACCAGGCTGAAATAGCCGCCGCCTCGCGCGAATTCGGGGTGGATGAAGCCATCGTCCGCGCCATCATCCATGCCGAGTCCTCGTTCAACCCGATGGCGCTGTCGCACGCGGGCGCACAGGGTCTGATGCAGCTGATGCCGCCCACGGCGCGGCGCTTCGGGGTCAGCAATTCCTACGATCCCAGCCAGAACATCCGTGGCGGCGTGAAATACCTCGCTTGGTTGCTCAAGCGCTTCGACGGCAACCTGCGCCTGGCTGCCGCTGGCTACAACGCAGGCGAGGGCGCCGTGGATCGCCATGGCGGCGTGCCGCCGTACAAGGAAACCCAGCGCTACGTGGAACGCGTGGGCGTGCTGGCCGACCGATACCGCGGCGCGGTGGGCGCGCGCTGATCCTGTCTGCGCTGTAGCGGCCTGAATTCACGTGCAAGCTATTGATTTGTCGGCCAACGTTGTCGACGGATTCATGCTTCCGTTACACTTTGCCGTCTTTTGTGGCCCGCGCCGGTGTTTTGGTGCGGGCGTTGGCAGCCTTTAGCTACCTGAACGTTTTGCGGAGTGCCGGATGGCGAACGATGGGGTCCATGAGCCTGTGAATACGGGCCGACGCCGGTTCCTGACCGCGACCACGGCTGTGGTCGGTGCGGTGGGAGTCGGGTTTTTAGCTGTACCGTTCATCAAGTCGTGGAATCCGAGTGCGAGGGCCAAGCTGGCCGGCGCCCCGGTGACCGCGGACCTGATCGGCCTGGAAGAAGGCCAGCGGCTGGTCCTGGAATGGCGCGGCCAGCCGATCTGGATCGTCAAGCGCTCGCAGGCCCTGCTGGATGCTCTGCCGGGCCTGGACGGTCGACTGCGCGACCCCGAGTCGACCAATCCCGACCAGCAGCCCGCCTACGTGCTGAAGGGCAATCCCGAATTCCGTTCGATCAAGCCCGAGATCTCGGTGCTGGTCGGTCTGTGCACCCACCTGGGCTGCTCGCCTGAAATGGTCGCCGAAATCCACCCGCAGCCCTATGACCCGGACTGGAAGGGCGGTTATTTCTGCCCGTGCCACAAGTCGCGCTTCGACATGTCGGGCCGCGTGTTCCAGGGCGTGCCCGCACCCACCAACCTGGTGGTGCCGCCGCACTTCTACGAGAACGACACCACCATCGTGGTCGGTCTTGATCCGCAGGGGGCCGCGTAAGCCATGGCGAACAATATCTTCACCCGCACCGCCAACAACACCTGGGAATGGTTCACCGAGCGCGCGCCGGGCTTCATGCCCATGTACCGCAAGCACATGAGCGAGTACTACGCGCCGAAGAACTTCAACTTCTGGTACTACTTCGGCTCGCTGGCCATGCTGGTGCTGGTCAACCAGATCGTCACCGGCATCTTCCTGACGATGCACTTCAAGCCGAGCGCGGCGGAAGCCTTCGCCTCGGTCGAGTACATCATGCGCGACGTGGAGTGGGGCTGGCTGATCCGCTACATGCACAGCACCGGCGCCTCGCTGTTCTTCATCGTCGTCTACATCCACATGTTCCGCGGCCTGATGTACGGCTCCTACCAGAAGCCGCGCGAACTGGTGTGGATCCTGGGCATGCTGATCTACCTGGTGCTGATGGCCGAAGCCTTCATGGGCTACGTGCTGCCGTGGGGCCAGATGTCGTTCTGGGGCGCGAAGGTCATCATCTCGCTGTTCGGCGCCATCCCGGTGATCGGCAACGGCCTGACCGAATGGATCATGGGAGACTACCTGCCCGGCGACGCCACCCTGGGCCGCTTCTTCGCCCTGCACGTGATCGCGTTGCCGCTGGTGCTGTTGCTGCTGGTGGTGCTACACCTCGGCGCCCTGCACGAAGTGGGTTCCAACAACCCCGATGGCGTGGACATCAAGAAGGGTCCGAAGGGCAACCGCTGGGATCCCAACAAGCCTGCCGATGGCATCCCGTTCCATCCTTACTACACGGTCAAGGACCTGGTCGGCGTCGGCTTCCTGCTGATCATCGCGGCCTTCATCATCTTCTTCATCCCGGCGGTAGGTGGCTGGTTCCTGGAGCACGACAACTTCACCGAGGCCAATCGCCTGGTGACCCCGGAACACATCAAGCCGGTCTGGTACTACACGCCTTACTACGCGATGTTGCGCGTGATTCCGCACAAGCTCAGCGGCGTGATCGTGATGGGCGGTGCCATCATGATCCTGTTCCTGGTGCCCTGGCTCGACCGCGCCAAGGTCAAGTCCTACCGCTATCGCGGCCTGCTGTCCAAGACGCTGTTGGGCCTGTTAGTGGTGAGCTTCGTGTGGCTGGGCAAGATCGGTGCCGGTCCGGGTACCGACCCGGTGGAAACCATCATCGGCCGCGTGCTGACCTTCTATTACTTCGCCTTCTTCATCACCATGCCGATATGGACCAAGCTAGACAAGACCAAGCCGGTGCCGGAACGGGTGACGACGCATGACTAAGACATTGATTGCACGACTTGCCGTTTTCGCCAGCGGGATGCTGCTGTCGTTCTCGGTATTCGCAGCGGGCGGCGGCAACCTGATGCAGGCTGGCAACGACCTCAGCGACAAGGCGTCGCTGCAGCGCGGTGCGCAGCTGTACATGAACAACTGCTCGGGCTGCCACTCGCTCAAGTACATGCGTTACTCGCGCATGGCCGAAGACCTCGGGCTGACCGAAGAAGAGGTGATGGCCAACCTCAACTTCACCGGCGCCAAGTTCGGCGAACAGATCCACGTGGCAATGCCGGCGGACCACGCTACCAAATGGTTCGGCAAGATGCCGCCCGACCTGAGCCTGATTTCACGCGTGCGTGGCAGCGACTGGATCTACACGTACCTGAAGTCGTTCTACCTGGACGAAACCCGTCCGCTGGGCTGGAACAACAAGCTGTTCCCGAACGCCTCCATGCCCAATCCGCTGTGGCAGTTGCAGGGCATGCAGCATGCGGAGTTCAGCGAACCCGATGCGATCGGCGAGCGTCACGTTGAATCGTTGAAAGTGACCCAGCCTGGGCGGCAGACCGCGGCCGAGTTCGACCAGACCGCGCGTGATATCACCAATTTCCTCGAGTACGTCGGCGAACCGGCCGCACTCAAGCGCCAGAGCATGGGCGTGTGGGTAATCCTGTTCCTGGTGGCGCTTACCTTCCTCGCGTTCCTGTTGAAGCAGGAATACTGGAAGGACGTGCACTAAGCCTGCCGTAGCGTGAGTCTCGACCCCGTGCGCACCTGCGCGGGGCTCGCAGGAAAGGCCGGATCCATTCTTTCCTGCTGGGGGCTCGCAACTCGTGGACCGTGGCGACCGTCGGCAACGGGCTGGCGGCGTCGATGCGACCGGCGGTTCCGGTCGTCGGAGAGCCTGATGGCTGCGAGTCTGCGTATGCGCAATACCCTGACGCTGTTTTCTTCCACCGATGACGTGCTGTGCCACCGCGTGCGGCTGGTGCTGGCGGCCAAGGGCGTGACCTACGACCTGGTGCCGGTGGATGCGCAGAACCCGCCCGAAGACCTGATCGACCTCAATCCCTACCATTCCGTCCCCACCCTGGTGGAGCGCGACCTGGTGCTGTACGCCGCCTCGGTGGTCAGCGAATACCTCGACGAACGCTATCCGCATCCGCCGCTGATGCCGGTGGATCCGCTTTCACGCGCCCGCCTGCGCCTGGCCATGCTGCGCATCGAACACGACTGGGTGCCGCAGGTGCAGGCCATCCAGTTGGGCAACAAGGCGCAGGCCGAAGCGGGCCGCAAGCGCCTCAAGGAACTGCTGACCGCGGCGGTCCCGCTGTTCAAGGCCAGCAAGTTCTTCCTCAATCCGGAAATGAGCCTGGCCGATTGCGCGATGGCGCCGATCATTTGGCGCCTGCCATCGCTGGACATCCCGTTGCCGAAGGATGGCAAGGCGATCGAGGACTACGGCAACCGCATCTTCCGCAATCCCGGCTTCCTGCGCAGCCTGACCGACCAGGAAAAAAAGTTGCGCGAGATTCCAGCTTGAGCGGTGAAGAGTGAAGTCGCGCCTTCGGCGCTGAAAATGGTGAAGAAAAGCCCATTGCTTTACCCTTCGCAGGCGGTACAGCCGCCGACTTTACAGTTCGCACAGCGAACGAATTGGCCAAGTAAAACGAATGACCGATGAAGCACCAGGCATGACCAGCCATCGCCCGTACCTGTTGCGGGCGCTGTCCGAGTGGATTGCCGACAACGACATGACGCCCCACCTGCTGGTCGATGCCACGCAGCCAGGCGTGCAGGTGCCTCCGAGCGCGGTGAAGGAAGGCAAGGTGGTGTTGAACATCGCCCAGCGCGCCGTGATGCGTTTGCAGATCGACAATAACGCAGTCAGTTTCAGTGCGCGCTTTGGCGGCATCAGCTATCCGGTCATGGTGCCCATTTCAGCCGTTATCGCGGTATATGCGCGCGAAACGGGGCAGGGCATGGCATTACCCGATGACTTGGCCGGCACCACGCCGCCGGAAAACGACGACGATCCGCCTACGCCTCCTACACCCGAAGATTCACCTGCGGCCGGCAAGCGCACCCATCTGCGCGTGGTGAAGTAATCCGTCCGGATTCGTAGGAGCGGGCCCTGCCCGCGATGCTCTTCGCCCCACGTCCCAGCCAGAAGCATCGCGGGCAGGGCACGCCCCTACAACGGTATGTGGCTCAATGCAGGTTGAAGGGCGTCACCGAGGGTCGCACAGGCCCCACGAAAGACACCAGGCGATCGCCGCGCAACACCAGCTTGCCGATATGCCGGTCTACGCCGTCGTAGGAATATTCGAAGCGGAAACTGCGCTCGAATCCCAGGCGACCGTCCTCATTGCGACGTACGCGTATTCCTGACGCATGCACGCTTTGGTCCAACCAAATAACCTCGGCTGCGGTGCATGCATTGCGGCCGAGCTGCTCCGCATGTTCGGCCGCCGCGCGCGCGGCATTCCAGTACGAGAAGGCGGCAGCGCCGGCGATCATCAGCAGGATCAGGGTAGGCATGTGGGGAATGTGGCGGTGTGGGGGAGGTTATGCAAGGGGCAGCGAGGCGTGGGTGAAGCTATTGAAGACCTTCGTCATCCCAGCGAACGCTGGGATCCACTCTGATGTTGCTTCTGATCTCGAAAAGTCGAATCAAGATCGAGATGGGTCCCAGCGTTCGCTGGGATGACGATGCTTGCGGATTGCAGTTCGAAGAAATCCGACCCAAGAACCAATAACGCTTAAGGTGCCGGCCCCAGCTTCATCGAGAGATCGATTGCATGCACATGCTTGGTCAACCCGCCAATGGAAATGAAGTCCACGCCATCCTCGGCAATGCTGCGAACGGTCGTCATGTCCACGCCGCCCGACACTTCCAGAGGAATGCGACCGTCTGCTCGCCGCACGGCTTCACGCCGGGTAGCCGCATCGAAATCATCAACCAGGATACGGTCGCAACCGGCAGCCAATGCCTCGTCCAGTTGCAGCAGCGTTTCCACTTCCACCACCAATGGCAGGTCGGGTTGCGCGGCCCGTGCAGCGTGGATGGCGGCGGTCAGCGAGCCCGCGGCGCGGATGTGGTTCTCCTTCAACATCACCGTATCGAACAAGCCGATGCGATGGTTGCTGCCCCCACCGCAGCGCACCGCGTATTTCTGCGCCATGCGCAGGCCGGGAAGGGTCTTGCGGGTGTCCAGGATGCGTGCGCCCGTGCCGCGGATTGCGTCCACGTAGGCAGCAGTCACCGTGGCCGTACCGGACAAGGTCTGCAGGAAATTCAGGCCGGCGCGTTCGGCACTGACCAGCGCACGCGCACGGCCAGAGAGCGTCGCCAGTACCGTGCCTGCAGTCGTGCGGTCGCCGTCCGCCACGCGCCAATCGATCACCACGTCCGGATCCAGTGCGCGATGGCAGGCATCGAACCACGGTCGGCCCGCGATCACCGCATTTTCCTTGCAGAGCAGGTAGGCGATGTCCGCCGCGTCGGGCAACAGCGCAGCGGTCACGTCGCCACTGCCAAGGTCTTCCGCAAGGGCGCGCGCCACGTCGCTTGCGATCACCGCGGCCGGCGGAGGGGAAAGGTCGCGGCTCATTTGCTGGGGAAATCTTCGATCTGCGCGGTGGCGATGGCCTCTTCGGCCAGCAAGACCGGGATGCCGTCGTCCACGCGGTAGATGGTCTTGCGGTCGCGGGTAAGCAACGCCTCGCGTACGGCATCGGTCTGTGGCGACTCGTCGGCGCGCGTGATGCCGCCGGCGGCAATGGCGCGGTTCAGTGCGTCCAGCCCTTGGCTGTTTAGCATCGCCAGCGACTGGCGCGTGCTGGGGCAGCAGAGGATGTCGAGCAATTTGCGGTCCATGGATAGGTCGTCGTGCAAGGAAGATGGCTAGAATAAGC
>CALCNV010000148.1 GCA_937897645.1 uncultured Lysobacteraceae bacterium | reverse complement strand
AATCGTGCCCACGTTCACGTGCGGCTTGGTGCGTTCGAATTTACCCTTTGCCATGGCTGCTTTTCTCGAGATCGTTGAAAGGTGGAGCACTAAAAATAGTGCCGCTGAATATGGTGCTCACGAAAGGAATCGAACCTTCGACCTCCTCCTTACCAAGGAGGTGCTCTACCGACTGAGCTACGTGAGCGTGTTGCTGGAACCTGACGCTTGAAACTGGACTATCGATGCATTGCCATTGAGTGGAGCGGGAGAAGGGAATCGAACCCTCGTAATCAGTTTGGAAAACTGAGGTTCTACCATTGAACTACTCCCGCGCCGGGACATTGCAGTGACACTTGGATGTAACGCTTTGGAACTGGTGGAGGGAGGTGGATTCGAACCACCGAAGGCGTAAGCCAGCAGATTTACAGTCTGCCCCCGTTGGCCGCTTGGGTATCCCTCCGGATCGCACAGACTCGACCAACGTAATTGGCGGGCCTGATCAAACCGGGTGAAGCAGCCAGAGATTTTCGCCCGAAGCCACGGCACTGTCAACCAGACCGGACCACGAATTCCGTGATCCGGCCCAATTCCCGCCGCGGACAGGGCGTCAGTGCTTGCCGGCAGAACCGGCGGCAGCGGCTTTTTCCGATGGCACGGGGATAGATGGCAGCGTGTCGTCCGAATACAAGGCTACGTGGGCAACGCCGTCGGCGCCAATCCAGCCGCGGTACATGCCTTCGGTATTGAAGGGCATGGCGATGGCGCCGTCCGCACCCAGCACGATGGCGCCGCCGTCCCCGCCCATGGTGGGAATGACCTGGTTGATCACGGTCTGGCTGGCCTGCTGCGGGGTTTCGTTCAGGTAGGCCATGCGGGCGCAGATGGCATGCGCCGCCACGGCGCGGATGTAGAACTCGCCCCAGCCGGTGCCGGAGACCGCGCAGCCGGCGTCAGCGTAGGTGCCAGCACCGATGATGGGGGCGTCGCCGACCCGGCCGTAGCGCTTGTTGGTCATGCCGCCAGTGGAGGTGCCCGCCGCCAGCTTGCCCTCGCGATCCAGCGCCACCGCACCGACCGTGCCGAAATGCTTGGCGGTCTCCAGGTCGGTATGGGCCTGGCCGGACGCCTCTTCCTTCAGCGCCTTCTGCAGCTGCTGCCAGCGCCTTTCGGTGCGGAAATAGGACGGATCCACCAGCGCCACGCCCTGCTCCCGGGCAAACGTCTCGGCACCGGCACCCACCATCATCACGTGTTCCGACTTTTCCATCACCGCACGCGCCAGCAGGGCCGGGTTCTTGACCCGCTGCACGCCGGCGATGGAGCCCGCCATGCGCGTGGCACCGTCCATGACGGCAGCATCAAGCTCGTTACGGCCATCATGGGTGAACACGGCACCCTTGCCAGCGTTGAAGTTCGGATCGTCTTCCAGGACCGTGATGGCCGCGGTGACGGCATCCATGGCTGGCTTGCCGGCCGCCAGCTGGGCATGGCCCGCCTGCAGGGCGCGGGTCAAGGCCGCGCGCACTTCGGCTTCGATGGCCGGCGTCATGCTGCTGCGGTCGACGCCTGCACCGCCATGGATGGCAAGCACGGGTTGGGGAAGTTCGGTCATCTTGCCGTCAACCACCCTGTAAATACGCTCGAATGACGGATCAGTGACGGCACCACTGGGCAGTGTCAGCTTGGACCCCGTGTCCACGCCAACGACCTGCACGCGACCCAGGGACAGCGGCTTGCCCACCGTCTGCTGCTCGGTGAACCCACCTTTGACCAGCACCGCGCCGCCCTTGGGATCGGTTGCGAAGACCCGGGCGCTGCCATCACCTTCCACGGCCAGCGATGCGCTCTCGTCCACCCCCACGCCCAGCAGCGGGACTTCGGGGCGACCCTGGATCGCCTCGGCCTTGGCCACGAACGCGAACAACCGCCCCAGGCGCTCGCGCTCGGTGAAGTGGGTATCGGTGACCACCCCTTTCAGGAGGTCGAAGTGCAGGAAGTCGTGCTCGATGGTGGTGGCCGGCCCCATCGGATCGGCCAGTGCCTCGGGGCTGACGATGCTGCCACCGTCCATGGCGCCGTACAGATATTCGCCCTGGATGGCCAGGCCCGCACTGGTGCCGCCCAGCGGCTTGCCGGCCTTCACGTGCGCATCCAGCGCGGCCGCCACCGGCGTGCCCTTCCAGAAACGCACGTACCGCGACTGGTCGCCGCCGGCGATGAAAATGCCATCGGCCTTGGCCAGGCTGGCCAGCAGCGCGGGATCGCTGGACGACCCACGGCCGTTGAAGACGAAGGTTTCCACCGAGGCCACGCCACCGACGTCGTAGAACAACTCGTCGGCCACGTCGGTGGACTGGGAAGCGCGCAACACGACGACATGGCCGTGGCCCGCTTTGGCCAGGAACCAGCGCAAGGCATCGTAATTGCGATCGCCGCCACCCATCAGCAACAAGCCCGGGCTGACTTGTCCCGGGGTAGGAACGCTGGCGTCGCCCACGAAGTAACGCTTGTAGTCCTTCGCCATCGCCGACGCGGAAAACAGCAGGCCAAACAGGGCCAGGTGCAGGCAGACGATGCGGGTTCTACGCTTCATGTTCAGCGAATCCTTTGGAGGGTGGCGGGACGTTGGAAGACAGTGGGCGGAACCAGTCGGATTGACCGCAGCCACGGAGAAAGACGAATGGCGATGGCAGTTCCCCCATTCGACGCGATGCTCCAGTGACCTTCGCCACCAGACAGCACGCTAGCGGATTGGGTAAGGTGTTGCCATGGATGATCGCCTCGACGACTGGTTTGCCCGCGAAGTCCTTGCACACGAGGCGGCGCTATCCAACTTCCTGCGCCGATGCTGGCCGTACCGCGACGACCTGCATGACCTGCGCCAGGAAGTGTACGTGCGCGTCTACGAGTCCGCGGGCAAGGCCCTTCCCAGCGCGCCGAAGTCGTTCCTGTTCACCACCGCCAGGAACCTGATGGCGGACCGCCTGCGCCGCAACCGGGTGGTATCGATCGAGACAGTGGGTGATTTCGAGTCCTTGAACGTCTTGGTAGACGAGGTGACTCCCGAACGCTGGTCCAGCGGCCGGCAGACCCTCAAGCGCCTTGCCGAAGCATTCGATCGCCTGCCCCCGCGTTGCAGGGAGGTGGTCTGGCTGCGCAGGGTGGAGGAACTCCCGCAAAAGGACGTGGCCATGCGCCTGGGCATCAGCGAGAAAACCGTGGAAAAGCAGATCGCCAAGGGTGCGCGCCTGATCGCGGAGTATTTCTATGGGGCGGATCCGCTGGCATCGGCGAAGCCTGCCGATGCAGCGCAGGCAGGCAACGGAAACGGCCATGGCCAGCAGCAGACAGATTGAGCGAACCGCCGCCGCCTGGTTGGCACGGCGCGACGGCGACGACTGGGATGCGTGCGCCCAGGCCGAGCTTGAAGCCTGGCTGGCCGAGTCCACGGCCCATCGGGTCGCCTTCCTGCGCCTGGATTCGGCATGGGCGCACAGCGGGCGCCTGAAGGCATTGGGCGCTGGCGTGGCGGCCGGGGTGATCCCAGTACCCGGGCAATGGTCGCGATCGCCCTTTGGCGCCCATGAAACCAGCACCTCGAGTGCTCAAAAGCCACCACGGCTGGCACCGGAAGCACCGGACCTGCGCGACTTCGCATTCGCACCACGCGACGTGAAGCGCTCATCGCGGGGCCGGCGCACGATCGGGGCCGTCGTCGCCGTGCTTGCGCTGCTTGCCGTGGGCTGGGGTTGGCAACGCCAGGCCTCGGCCGAGCACGCGTCCTACCTGACGGCCATGGGCACCCTGCAGACCGTGCCGCTGTCCGATGGCTCCAGCGCCGTCCTCAGCAGCGACAGCCGCATGCAGGTCGCCCTCACCCACGACGAGCGACGCATCGACCTGGACCGTGGCGAAGCCTTCTTCGAAGTGTCCAAGGACCCGGACAGGCCGTTCGTGGTCAGCGTGGGTGGGCGCCAGGTGGTGGCGGTGGGCACCCGGTTTTCGGTGCGGCGCGACGGTGCCGACCTGCGCGTGGTGGTGACCGAGGGCACGGTTCGCCTTGAGTCCGGGGCAACGGCTGCTTCCGGGCACACTCCAACCACCCTGCTGAAAGCAGGCAGCGTGGCGCACGCCACCAGCAAGGGCTTGCTGGTACGCACCGGCAGCGTGGAAGAGGCCGAACGCCAACTCGATTGGCGCGGCGGCTACCTCGCCTTCCACGACACGCCGCTGTCCGACGCGACCGCCGAGTTCAACCGCTACAACACGCGCAAGATGGTCATCGCCGATGCCGAGGTGGGGGCGATGCGGGTGGGTGGCAATTTCCGCTGGTCCAACACCGAGGCGTTCGTGCGCCTGCTGGAACAGGCGTTCCCGGTCCGGGTAGAACAACAACCGGAACAGGTGGTCCTCCACAGTCGCTGATCCATTCCCACGCTCCGGAGCGCAGGCTTGAAAAGGGTGGGAGGGATTTTCCGGTTTCGTTCGTCAATGGTTAAGGTGGGCGCAATCCCGTGCGCCAATGGGGAAAAAGATGCGTAAACCGTTCCGTGTCCTGCTGTTGAGCCTGGCTTGTTCGGCGTCCGTGGCCGCCCAAGCGCAAGCATCAACGCCAATCAATATCCCCGCCGGCGAGCTGGTGCCCGCGCTTGACTCGCTGGCCCGCCAGTCCGGCGCGCAGTTCGTCTACCGCGCCGACCAGTTGCAGGGACTGCGAACGTCTGGCGTGAAAGGCGCCAAATCGCCGCAAGACGCCGTCGACCGCCTGTTGCAGGGCAGCGAATACGTCGCACAGCGCGATGCATCCGGCGCCATGGTGATCGTCAAGCGCACCCCGCCCGCCAAACCGAAGCCGGCCCGCCAGGTATCGATGCTGCAGGCACCGCCGGCAGCAGCTGCGGAACCGGCGCCCGCCGTGCAGGAACTGGATACGATCCAGGTCACCGGCTCGCGCATCCCGCGCGCGCAGATCGAAGGCCCGGCGCCGATCACGGTGATCACCGCCGAGCAGATCAAGGCCGCCGGTCTCACCAGCGTGCCGGACGTGATGCGCTCGCTCAGCCAGAACAATGGCAACACCCAGGGCCAGCAGAACACCGGCGGTGCCATGCAGACGCCGGGCGCACAGTCGGTCGACCTGCGCGGCCTGGGCCCCAACCACACGCTGGTGCTGATCAATGGCCGCCGCATCGCCGACTTCCCCCTGCCGCTCAATGGCAAAAGCAACTTCACCGACATCGGCAACATCCCGCTGGGCATGATCGACCGCATCGAAGTGCTGACCGGCAGCGCCTCGGCCGTGTACGGCTCCGATGCAATGGCCGGCGTGATCAACTTCATCCTCAAGGATTCCGCCGACGGCACCACCCTGGACTACCGCTTTGGCGGCACCAGCGAAGGCGGCGGAAAATCCTTCAACCTGACCCTGACCTCGGGATTCGACCGCGGCGCATTCAGTGGCATCGTCGGCATCGAGTTCCAGAACAAGGATCCGGTGTGGGGCACCCAGCGGGATGTCCAGGACTCCACCCTCGACGCCCCTACTTCGCGCCGGCAGCTGCCGCGCCTCATCGCCCAGGTCTACGATTGGGATGACGACGTCAACATTGCGCCGGCCGATGATTGCGCGGCGCTGTCGCACTTGAACCAGGAAACCACCGTATTGGCCGCGGATCGCTATGGCGAGCCCTATTGCGGCAGCGAGCGGGCCATCGCGTACAGGACCATCACCAACGAGCGCAAAGGCTTCAATGCCTATGGCTCGTTCAAGTACCGGTTCAACGATGACTTGGCCTGGTTCGCGGACCTGCAATTGGGTCGCCAGGATGTCAGGCTGCTGACCGGCACCAACGGCAATGACGTGGTCAGTGACCACATGGGCTGGGAATTCCACGATCCGCTCTCTACCAATAACTACCGGCAGAAGATGTTCTACAACGTGGGTACGGGCCATTACGAAATCTGGTCCCGTCAATTCTCACCGGAAGAAACGGGCGGCCTCAGGAACCGCATGAACACCACCACCCAGAAGACGTTTGCGGTAACCACGGGCCTGGAGGGCTCTTTCGGCCAGGACTGGGGCTGGGAAGCGGCCTACAACCACTCCGAATACCGGGCTGACGTGGACATGCCACGAATCGATGCCGCGGCAGCCAACAGCCTGTTCCTGGGGCCACTGCTGGGCTATGACGACGATGGCTATGCCATGTACAACCCGGACCCGGCGCGCATGTTCACGCCGTTGACGACCGCCCAATTCGCCACCATCGGCGTGATGTCCAGGTTCACCCCCAAGGCCGACAACGACAACCTGAGTTTCACGGTGGACAACTCCTCCCTGTTCACCATGCCAGCCGGCGATGTCGGTTTTGCTGGCGCGCTTGAATACGGCAGGCAGTCCTACGCGATCAATCCCGATCCACTGGCCTTGACCGAGGACGCCTACTTCGGGCCGCGCTATGGCGATGGCAGTGGTGACCGTGATCGCTGGAGTGCGGCGGCAGAGTTGCGCATACCGCTTCTCTCCACCGTCAATGCAAGCTTGGCCGGACGTTACGACCGCTACAGCTACGACGACCAGAACCCGGGCAAGTTCACCTACAGCGCGGGCATTGAGTGGCGTCCTGTCGAAACGCTGCTGGTACGCGGTTCTTACGGCACCGGCTTCCGCGCGCCCGACATGCACTACCTGTTCGCCGGAAATGACTATTACCGCACGCGTTATGCGACCGACTACTACCAGTGCCGCACCGACGAACCCGGCTTCAGTGACGGGGACTGCTACGACGATGGCAGTTGGGACGTGAGCACGTTCGATGTCTACAGCGGCAACATGGATCTCGAGGTGGAAACCAGCAAGTCATTCACGGCAGGCCTGGTCTGGACGCCGATCCCCAACCTCGACCTGGCACTGGACTATTACAAGATACGCATTTCGAACCAGGTGCAGACCCAGGATCGGGAACAGTTGCGCAGCACCGAGGGCAGCTGCCGACTGGGCGTGACCCCGGGCGGCGAAGCCGTCGACATCAATTCCCCAACCTGCGTCGACGCCCTGGCACGCGTGGTACGCGATGCAGACGGCGACATCACCAGCGTGCTGTTCGGGCCGGTCAACATTGCCAATGAAGAGACCAGCGGCATCGACCTGTCTGTCAGCTACAACCTGCAGACCGCCAATACCGGAAACTTCCGCTTCAGCGGCAGCCACTCCTGGGTGGAACGCCACAGGCGCCAGCAGAATTCGGGCGATGCCTGGGAGGACATGCTGGACGTCGCCTATTACTACGCGTCACCGCGCACCAAGTCCAACCTGGGCGTGAGCTGGGACAAGGGCCAGTGGGGTGGCAGCCTGTTCGGCACCTACCTGGGCCGCCTGGCGAATTACGACAACGATGCGTGGATCCCATCCACCTGGAGCTTCAATGGCGCGGCCCGCTACGATGTCAACGACCACTTGCGCGTGGCATTCACGGTCAACAACCTGCTCAACGAGATGCCACCCGTAGATCAGACCTGGGCCAACTACCCGTACTACGACACCTCGTGGTTCGACAGCCTGGGCCGCAGCTACTACCTGCAATTCACCTGGAAACTGGGCGGCAGCCCACTCTAGGCACGTCGCTTCTGGATAAAAAGAAAAACCCGTCGAAAGACGGGTTTTTCTTTGGCTTTGCCAGCGGCTGCGAAGGGTACACGCTTCGACATGAAAGCCCTGCTTCGCAGACGGGCTTTTACTGGATGTCTGGAATATGCGAGAGGCTGGCGTTAACCGCCTTTTCCCTTGTGGAAAAGGGACGCAAGCCACGATTTTTTACAATTCCAGAGACCGCATCGGTTACGGGCAAGGCTTCTCTGTAAAAGCCATCAGACGTTGAACCGGAAATGCAGCACGTCGCCTTCCTGCACGCGGTATTCCTTGCCTTCCAGGCGCAGGCGACCTGCTTCCTTGGCACCGGCTTCGCCCTTGTATTGCATGAAATCGGCGAAGGAAATGGTCTCCGCGCGGATGAAACCCTTCTCGAAATCCGTGTGGATCACGCCGGCGGCCTGCGGCGCGGTGGAACCGGCCTTGACCGTCCAGGCGCGGACTTCCTTCACGCCGGCGGTGAAATACGTCTGCAGGCCAAGCAATTTGTACGCGGCGCGGATGACGCGGTTCAGGCCCGGCTCGTCCAGGCCCATGTCGCTCAGGAAGGTATCGCGGTCCGCATCATCCATCTGCGACAGCTCTTCCTCGATCGCCGCCGATACCGGCACCACTTCCGCACCTTCGGTGGCGGCGCGCGCGCGCACGGCGTCGAGGTGCGGGTTGTTCTCGAAACCGTCTTCGGTCACGTTGGCGATGTACAACACCGGCTTCAGCGTGAGCAGGAACAGGTCGCGCACCAGCGCCTTCTCTTCCTCGTCCAGGCCTGCACTGCGCCCGGATTTTCCGTCATTCAAGGCCATCAGCAATTTGGCCAGGACCGGCTTGCGTGCCGCGGCCTCCTTGTCGCCACCCTTGGCCGCGCGTTCGGCGCGGTTCAAGGCCTTCTCCACGCTGTCCAGGTCGGCCAGCGCCAGTTCGGTATCGATGGTATCGATGTCCGAAAGCGGATCGACCTTGTTGTTGACGTGGATGACGTCGTCATTCTCGAAGCAGCGCACCACGTGGGTGATCGCATCGACTTCGCGGATGTGGGCCAGGAACTTGTTGCCCAGGCCCTCGCCACTCGCCGCACCCGCGACCAAGCCGGCGATATCGACGAACTCGACCGCCGTGGGGATGAGCTTCTGCGGCTTGACGATGTCGGCCAGCTGGTTCAGCCGCAGGTCCGGCACCGGCACGATGCCCACGTTGGGCTCGATGGTGCAGAACGGGAAGTTGGCCGCGGCGATACCCGCCTTGGTCAGCGCATTGAAGAGGGTCGACTTGCCGACGTTAGGTAGGCCGACGATGCCGCATTTGATGCCCATGGGTGAATCCGTGAATGGAGAATCGGGAATAGGGAATGGGAAAGCCGTGCCTTCCGATTCCCCATTCCCCATGCCCTATTCCCGCTGCGTATGCAGCCGTGTCATCGCATCCATGAAATTGCCCGCAACCGCGAGCGGCAACACATCGATCGCGTCATCGATTGCGCGACCGATCAGGATTTCATCGTCCTTGCCCGGCTTGCCCAAGACCCAGCCAGTGACCTTGTCCTTGTGGCCCGGATGGCCGATGCCGATGCGCAGGCGATGGAACTTGCCGTGGCCCAGCAACTGCATGGTGTCGCGCAAACCGTTCTGGCCGCCGTGGCCGCCGTCGAACTTCAGTCGTGCGATGCCCGGCGCGAGATCCAGCTCGTCGTGTGCAAGCAGCGCCTCCTCCGGTGCGATTTTCCAGTAGCGCAACGCGGCGGTGACCGACTTGCCGCTGAGGTTCATGTACGTCGAAGGCTTGAGCAACCAGATCGATTCACCGCCGATATGGACCTTCGCGGTTTCACCGAACAGCTTGCTTTCCAGGCCGAAGCGCGCGCCTTCTTTTTCCGCGAGCGTGTCGACAAAACGGAACCCGGCGTTATGCCGGGTTCGCGCGTGTTCCTGGCCGGGATTACCCAGCCCGACGATAAGACGCAAACCTGCCATCGTGGCAATACGCTGCTTGCCCGCGCCGCCATGTGGCGGACACGGACAAGCAAACGCTGCTTACTTCTTCTCGTCTTTCTTGGCGACCTTGGCGGCCGGCACGTCGGCGGCAGCGGCCGGATCGGCGGCTTCCACTTCTTCCTGGCCGTACTTGGCGATGACCACGGCCACGTCGTGTTCCTTGCCCAGCTTCAGCTCGGGGATCTCGACGCCGTTCGGCAGCTTCAGGTCCGACAAGTGGATCACGGTACCGACTTCCAGCGTGGCCAGGTCGATTTCGATGAACTCCGGCAGGTCCTTCGGCAAGCAGCTGACTTCGACTTCGTTGAGCTCGTGGGTGACCACGACCTCGGCGGCCTTGCCGGCCGGCGACTTGTCTTCGTTGAGGAAGTGCAGCGGCACCGAAACGCGCAGCGCTTCGTTTTCGTTCACGCGCTGGAAATCCAGGTGCATGATCTGCTGCTTGAACGGATGGCGCTGCATGTCACGCAGCAGCACCTTCTGCACGTCGCCGTTGAGGCTCAGGTCCAGGATCGATGCGTAGAACCAGTCGTTCTGGCTGGCGAGCCAGACGTCGTTGTGGTTCAGCTGGATGCTGACCGGCTTCAGTTCGCCACCGTAAACGATGGCCGGCACGGTACCGGCGTGACGCAGGCGGCGGCTCGCACCCTTACCCTCGTCTTCGCGGCGCTGTACCTTGATTTCATGTGTGGTTGCCATTTTTCTGTACTACCTTCAGTTGAATGAACCGCCTCGCGACGGTTTTGTTGACTCTTCCGCGACCAGAAGAGCCGGAGTGGGTTCCTGGTTGCTGGTTCCTGGTTGCTGGAAAGATCCAACGACCAACAACCGACAACCAACAACCGTTTACTAATCCACGTACAACGAACTCACCGACTCGCCGAAGGCGATGCGGCGGATGGTTTCGGCCAGCAACTCGGCCACGCTGAGCTGGCGGATCTTGCTGCAGGCGCGTGCCTCGGCGGACAGCGGGATGGTGTCGGTGACCACCAGTTCATCCAGCTGCGAACCGTTGATGTTGTCGACCGCTGGCCCCGACAGCACCGGGTGCGTGCAGTACGCAGCGACTTTCAGCGCACCCTGCGCTTTCAGCGCGGCGGCCGCGGCGCACAGCGTGCCAGCGGTATCCACGATGTCGTCCACCAGCACGCAGGTCTTGCCTTCCACGTCACCGATGATGTTCATCACCGTGGACACGTTGGCGCGCGGGCGGCGCTTGTCGATGATGGCCAGGTCGGCATCGTCCAGGCGCTTGGCCACGGCCCGCGCACGCACCACGCCACCGACGTCCGGCGACACCACGATCAGGTTTTCCGTGCCGTAGGCGCGCCAGATGTCGGCGAGCAGCAGCGGCGACGCATACACGTTGTCCACCGGCATGTCGAAGAAACCCTGGATCTGGTCGGCATGCAGGTCCACCGTCAACACGCGATCCGCGTTGACGGCGGTGAACATCTTGGCCGCCACCTTGGCCGTGATCGGCACGCGCGACGAGCGCGGGCGACGGTCCTGGCGGGCGTAGCCGAAATACGGCACCACCGCGGTGACGCTGGCGGCGGAGGCGCGCTTCAGCGCATCCACCAGCACCAGTAGCTCCACCAGGTTCTCGGCACTGGGCGCGCAGGTCGGCTGGACCACGAACACTTCCTGCCGGCGCACGTTTTCCTCGATCTCCACCTGCACTTCGCCGTCCGAGAAGCGCGACACCATCGCCTTGCCCGGGCGTATGCCCAGTTCACGGCAGATGCTGGCCGCCAACGGCTGGTTGGCGTTACCGGAAAAGACAAGCAGGTTGCGATCGTCTTGCATGTCGAAGTCCGGTTGGGAGACGGAAGGTGAGCGAGGAACCGGGAATTGGAAACGAGGGAAAGCCTGGGCTTTTCCTGTTACCTGTCCACGATGATTTGGCTGGGGCGGAAGGATTCGAACCTACGAATGCCGGGATCAAAACCCGGTGCCTTAACCACTTGGCGACGCCCCAGTGTTTTTAAAGTCTCTTCGCCAAGGCAACCTGCAACGGCGAGCGCTCCGCGCCCGCCGCCGTCCATGCACGCAGGCCGTCCGGCAGATCCGCCAGCGCAGCCTCGGCAGAGGCGCGATCAGCGAATTCCACGAAACAGCCGCTACCGGACCCGGTGAGGCGTGGCGTGCCAATCCGCGACAGTGCCGCGAACGCGGCCTCGATGGCAGGTTCACGACGACGCAGGACCGGCTCGAACGCATTGCCGAGCACATTTCCCGAAACGAAGTCCGCTATTTTCGCGGGTGCAGCATTCCGCGTCAAATCAGGGGCTTGGAACAACTCGCCGGTGGGCACGTGGATTCCCGGATCGGCCAGCACATACCAGGCCTGCGGAAGCAGGATCGGGGTCAATTTTTCGCCCACGCCCTCGGCCCAGGCGTTGTCGCCGCGGACGAATACCGGCACGTCGGCGCCCAGTTGCAACCCCAGTTCCGCGAGCCGTTCGACCCCCAGATCGAGGCGCCAGAGATGGTCCAAGGCCACCAACACAGTGGCTGCATCGGACGATCCGCCGCCGAAACCGCCGCCCGCCGGAATACACTTTTCGACGGAGATATCCGCACCTTTGCTGCTTTTGGAAGCCGATTGAAGCAATTTTGCCGCTCGAACCATGAGATCGTCAGCTTCGATCACGCCCGCCACCGACTCGCCGTGGCGGGCGATGATGCCGTCATCGCGCACTCGCAAGCGGATCGTGTCGCCCCAGTCCAGCAGCCGGAACACGGTCTGCAAGTGGTGGTAGCCGTCGGATCGCCGGCCGGTGATGTGCAGGAACAGGTTCAGCTTGGCCGGCGCCGGCCAGGACGACCACGCTGTATCCAGCATCAGGGCGCTTCCTGTGCGGCCGGCAGTGTCCAGGCGTCCATGACCAGCCTGACCTTGGCCTGCCCCTGGGTCGCCACGAGCCGGGTCGGCAACATCGGGCCATCGGGTACGGACCGCCATTCGGCGTATTCGACACTCCAACCGGCCTGCTCAAGCCGCACGGGCAGGTTGTCAGGACCGTAAGTCACTTCCACCGGGCCGAACTGCTGCTCCGCCGCTCCGATGCCACGAATCCAGTGACCCAAGGCGCCGACTGGAATGTCCCAACCGGTGGCCTCGTGAAGCAGGCTTTGGGCATCCGCGCCTTCACGCGGTCCGTCCTTGATTCCGTCCAGTCGTGCGTGGCTGGCATCGCCGCTGAGGCGCCATCCTTGCCTGGTCACCGGCGCACTGAGCGAAATCACATAGCTGCGCGCGTCCTGTTGCCAGTCGATACGCCCGCTACCGCCGTCGCGGCCATTGGACACCGCGATGCGTCCGGCCAGGGTCCACTCAACGACCTGTCTGCGCTGGCTATCCAGTACTTCGATAGAGGCCAAGGGCGCTGCCGGACGAATCGGCTTGGTGGCGCAGCCGGCAAGCAATGCGAGGCATGACAGGAGAACAAAAACAGGCGCAGTGCCCTGTAGAGCCGAGCTTGCTCGGCTGCTCTTGCGATCGCGCCAGGAGCAGCCGAGCAAGCTCGGCCCTACAACGTCGTGCGCCGCCACTTGCGCATCCAGCACGCCACCCGTAATCCAGCGCCGCTTGCTTGCGATCATGCGCCGGTCTTTTCCAGCGCACGCAGCAGCGAGCGGTTGTCAGGATCCAGCTTGCGTGATTCCTCGAAGAACTTGCGCGCCTCGTCCTGCTTGCCGGTGACCCACAGCACTTCCGCGATATGCGCGGCGATCTCGGCGTCTTTCTGCAAAGTGAAAGCGCGCCGCAGCTCGACCAGCGCTTCTTCGTTGCGACCCAAGCGATAGAGCACCCAGCCGTAGCTGTCGATGATGGCCGCCTCGTCTGGCTCGGCGGCGCGCGCACGATCGATCAACTCCAGCGCTTCCTGGTAGCGCGTAGTGCGATCGGCCAAGGTGTAGCCCAGTGCGTTCAACGCGGCGACGTTTTCCGGATCCGTGACCAGGATCTTGCGCAAATCGGCTTCGGCACGATCGATACGATCACGACGTTCCCAGGCAAGTCCGCGCGCGTACAGCAGCGCATTGTCGTCCGGATACGCAGACAGGCCGCGGGCGAGCACGTCCAGTTCGCCGGCATCGTCCTCATTCTTCTGCTTCAACTCGGATTCCAGCAGGTATGCGCCACGTCGCGCGTCGTCATCGGCGCTTGCATCGCCCTGCAGCTCGCGAACCTGGGCGAAGGCTTCGTCCTTGCGCCCGAGTTCGAACAGCACGTTGGCCGTGCGCAAACGCGCTTCGGTGCGCTGCGGGCCGCCCGGTACGCTGCTGTACCACTCCAGCGCTTCCTGCGGACGCTTGAGGAACTGCGCCATCTGCCCAAGCAACAGGCGTCGCTCGGGATCCGGCTTGCTGGTGTCCTTGCGCAGTTCGTCGTAGAGGGCGGTCAACGCCTGGTTGTCCTCGGCTTTGGCCAACAGCGACGCGCGCAGCCCATAGGTCTGGTTGTCCTGTGGGCCTCGCGCCAGGGTCGCCGCCGCACGCGCCGGATCGTTCATCGCGTCGTATTCCACGGCAATGGACAAGCGCAGTTCCGGCACCAGCAGCGAGGCATTCTCTAGCCCCTCCAGCACCTTGCGCGCCTGTCCCGTGTCACCGGCCTTACGCAACTGGCCGGCGTGCAACAGGGCGATGCGGGGTTCGGTCGGAAAGCGCTTCACTGCCTCGCCTACGATGCGTTCGGCCAGCTGCGGCTGCTCCAGTGATTGCGCCAGCCCACCGAAGGCCAGCCAAGCCTGCAGCTTGCCGGGAATGGACCCCGTATCGACCAGTTCGCCCAGCAATTTCGCGGACAACGCGGGATCACGGCCGCCGCTTCCCAAGACGGTCAATGCATAGCGCCAGCCCATGTCCTCCTTGTCGCGCAACAAGGCATCCAGTTCGCGCCGTGCCGCCGCGACATTACCCTTGCGCAAGGCCAGCGCCGCCTCCGCACCGCGCATGGCCATGGATTGTGGGGCGCGCTGGCGCCAGAGCTTGAGGCCCTGCGCGGCGCGCACATCGTCATTGGCCAGCAGGGCAATGCGGGTAGCGCGCTCGGCCAGGCCGGCATCGTCACTGGCCTGGGCCGCCTGCAGGTACCAGCGCGCGGCTTCGTCCAATTGCCCGGCCTGCAGGGCGAATTCGCCCGCCATCACCGGAGTCAGGGCATCTTCGGCCTTGGTGGCAGGAGCCGCCAGGACGGGTGCATTGGCGGTGAGATAGAGCAGGACAAGGACGGCGATGCGAATCAATGCGGGCATGGAAGCGAACCGGGCCGTAAAATGGGGCCCATGACTGGCCGGAAGCTTAGCGCAAGCACCTGAACGATGACGTTGTGGGTCCTAGGAATAAACCACCAGACCGCGCCGGTCAGCCTGCGCGAGCGCGTCGCGTTCGATGCACAGGCCCTGCCCGCCGCACTGGCATCGCTGCGCGAACTGCCTGAGGTCTCCGAGGCCGCGGTGCTGTCCACGTGCAACCGCACTGAACTCTATGCCATCGCCAACGACGGCGCCGCACTGGCCAACTGGCTGGCGACCCATGCCGACGGATTGGACGCGTACCTCTACCGGCACCACGACGCCGATGCCGTGCGCCACCTGTTCCGCGTGGCGACCGGGCTGGACTCCATGGTGCTGGGCGAGCCGCAGATCCTCGGCCAGGTCAAGGACGCCTGGATGGTCGCGCGCGAAAACGGCGCGCTGGGCAGCCGCCTGGATCGCCTGTTCCAGCAGACCTTCGCCGTGGCCAAGCGTGCGCGCACCGACACCCGCGTGGGCGCGAACCCGGTGTCGGTGGCGTCCACCGCCGTACGCCTCGCGCAGAATTCATTCGCACGCCTCGACGACTCCACCGTGTTGTTGATCGGCGCGGGCGAGACCATCGAGCTGGCCGCACGCCATTTGAGCGAAGGCAAGGTGCGCCGCTTGCTGATCGCCAACCGCACGCTGTCCCACGCGCAGGAACTGGCCACGCGCCACGGTGGCTATGCCCTGCCCTTGTCGGAACTGGATCGCCACCTGGCCGAAGCCGACGTGGTGTTCTCTGCTACCGCCAGCCGTGAACCCGTCCTCACCCATGCGCAGGTCGCCGCCGCGCTTTCGCGGCGCAAGCACAAGCCGATGCTGCTGTTCGACCTGGCCGTGCCGCGTGACATCGAACCTTCGGTAGCCACGCTGGACGATGCATATCTCTACACCGTCGATGATCTTGAGCGCGCGGTCGAAGACAACCGCCGCAGCCGCCGCGAAGCCGCCGATTCCGCCGAAGCCATCATCGAGCTGCAGGTCGCGCGCTACATCGAGAACCTGCACGCCAGCACTCGTCAGGAGCCCTTGAAGCGCCTGCGCGCACACGGCGATTCCGCACGTGACGAAATCCTCGCCAAGGCGCGGCAACAGCTCGCCAATGGCCGCGACGCCGAGGAAGTCCTCGACTTCCTTGCCCACACCTTGACCAACCGCCTGCTGCATCCGCCCACTGCCGCGCTGCGTGAAGCCGCGCTCAGCGGCGACGCTGAACTGGCGCGCGCGGCCGACAAGCTGTTCCCGGCGCAGGCGCCCTACTCGCATTCAAAGAAAGACGATGACGCCGACCCTGCGCCGTAAACTCGAAGCGCTGGCCGAACGCCGCGAAGAACTCGAACGCCTGCTCTCCGACCCCAGCGTGGTCGCGGACAACGAGCGCTTCCGCAAGTTCTCGCGCGAGTTTTCGCAACTCGAACCGGTGTCCGTTGCGCTGACCGAAGAAGCCAAGGCCAAGCGCGATCTCGCCGCCGCCGAAGCCATGCGCAGCGACCCGGAAATGCGTGAACTGGCCGAGGAGGAAATCGCGACTGCGCGAGCACGACTGCTGCAGCTTGAGGATGAGCTTGCCTTGCTGCTGGTGCCGAAAGACCCGCGCGATGACGCCGACCTGTTCCTGGAAGTACGTGCCGGCACCGGCGGCGATGAAGCCGCGATTTTCGCCGGCGACCTGTTCCGCATGTACGCGCGCTACGCGGAGCGCCAGGGCTGGAAGGTGGAAGTCGAATCAGAGAGCCCCGGCGAACACGGCGGCTTCAAGGAAATCGTGGCGAAGGTGAGTGGACGCGGGGCGTTCTCACGCCTGAAGTTCGAGTCTGGCACCCACCGCGTGCAGCGCGTGCCGGAAACCGAGTCGCAGGGCCGCATCCACACGTCCGCCGCTACGGTCGCCATCATTCCGGATGACGATGCGGTGGAAGAAGTCGTGATCAACCCGGCCGACCTGAAAGTGGATACGTTCCGCTCGTCCGGCGCCGGCGGCCAGCACGTCAACAAGACCGAGTCGGCGATCCGCATCACCCACATTCCGAGTGGACTGGTCGTGGAGAACCAGACCGCGCGCTCGCAGCACGCCAACCGCGAGCACGCGATGAAACGCCTGAAGGCACAGTTGCTGGAAGCCGAACGCAGCAAGCAGGCGGCGGCGCAAGCCGAATCACGCAAGCTGCAGGTCGGCAGCGGCGACCGCAGCCAACGCATCCGCACCTACAACTTCCCGCAGGGGCGCATCACCGACCACCGCGTCGAAGGCCTCACCCTGTACGACCTGCCCAACATCCTGCAGGGCAGCCTGGATGAACTGGTGGAACGCCTTGCGCGTGAGCACCAAGCCGACGAACTGGCACGACTTTCGGAAGCGGCGTGAGCAGCGGACTGAATCGCGCGAACGCTGAAAGCATGATTTCTTATCAGCATTCTTTTTCGGCTATCGCGTGTTAGGCCCTAAGATGAAAGTTATCAGGGAAGTCGAATATCAAGCCGAGCACCTTCAATGGCTCGATGGGAAGTTGAAGGTTGCGCTTCCTGTGACCGCGTCAAACTATCAGAGCATCGGCTGCTTTGACATGACTCTTGAGCACGCCGGATCAATGGTGCTGCTCGCAAGTTCAGAGCTTTACGGCACTATGCTATCCCTAACGCGCGTTGCCTTTGAGTCGACCGGCCGGGGGCTTTGGCTTCGGCACTGTGCAACTCCCGACCAGCGCGGTAAGTTCGCCCGAGGAAAGTTGCAACTTTCTTTCGCTGAGCTGTTAAAAGAAGTGGAGACTGCTGTTGGCTCAGCTGGCACGCCGCTATCGTCACTGCAGACCGGCACTTGGAAAATAATGAATGACTACACGCACACTGGGATTCGGCAGGTCAGTTCGCGTCATTCTCAGGAAACTGTCGCGGGCAGGTATCCCCCAGAAACAGTCGTTGGGGCGCTACGCATAGGTGGTCTTCTAGCACTATTAGCAGCGGGCGAATTGGCGAGCTATACCGGCAATGAAGCCCTTATCAGCGAGATCCAAGCCAAGGCAGGCGAGTATGGCCGCCCTTGTGCCTAACAGTTCAATAGAGTCCAACCAGATACGTGGGACTGCGTAATTCAGGCCTTTGATGTCTAGCTTGGTAATCTCCGCTTGACCAATATGCATTCTATATGCATATTGCCATCATGGAGATCGAGTTCGACCCGGACAAGGCGCAGTCCAACCTTCGCAAGCACCGCGTGAGCTTCGCTCATGCAGAGCAGTCACTTCGCGATGAGCGTGCCATCACGGTCGCTGACCCGGACGCAGAAGGTGAGTCGCGCTTCGTGACAATCGGCATGGATGCTTTAGGTCGGATTCTGGTTGTCGTACATACCCCACGCGCGGATAGGATCAGGATCATCTCCGCGCGCAAAGCAAGTCCCGGCGAGGTGGAGCACTATCATGCGTAAAGACTATGATTTCAGTGGTGGCAAGCGTGGTGCGGTCATCCCTTCCTCGGGCAAGACGCGCATCACCATCATGCTCGACAACGAAGTACTGGAGTACTTCCGTGAGAGTGCGGATGCCCAAGGGACCGGGTATCAAACCATGATCAATGCCGTGCTCAAGAGCGCCATTGATCGCGCCAAGGGCGGCGAGGAGCCGCTCACTGTCGCCAAGTTGCGGGAAGTCCTTCGCCAAGAACTTCACGCCGCCTAGCGCAAGCCGGTGAAGTACTAGGCCTTCGCATATCCTTGTTGGGTTGATAGACGGCGCAAGCTGACAGATGACTAATCCTGATCCAGAGAGCTTGCCTGCATTACGCAAGGCAGTGGCCCGCAACCCTGCGGACTTCATTGCTTGGGTAATGCTCTCTGACGCCGAACTCGATGCGCGCGATGCCGATGCAGGTCTTGCGGCTGCGGAACATGCGCTGAAACTTCGACCGGGACATCCCGAAGCCCTCGCACGCCTGGGTCGTGCGTACTGGACTTTGAATCGCCATGCCGAGGCGGTCGCCGCCTTGCGTGCAGCATCCATGAGTGCGCCACAACATCCCGGCATCGCTTTATGGCTGGGCCATGCACTGGAAGACGCCGGCGACGTGGAAGCCGCCGCGCAGTCGCACGAACACGCCCATCGCCTGCTGCCCGACGAGCCCGCCTTCGCCGCACACCTGCTCAACCTGCGCCGCAAACTCTGCGATTGGCGCGAGCTCGATTCGCTGTCGACACTGGTCCGGAAAGCCGTAGCCGCCAACCACGCTGCCATCGAACCCTTCGCCTTCCTCAGTGAAGACTCCTCCGCGGCAGAGCAGCTGGCATGCGCGCGGCTGCGTGCCGCTGGAATCCCGCGCCAAGCTCTCCCGTTGCCTCCGCGAGACTCCAACAATGGCGACACACTGCGCCTCGGATTCCTGTCCAACGGATTCGGCGCACATCCCACGGGATTGTTGACCGTCGCTTTCCTCGAGTCACTTGCTTCGATCCCCGGCGTAGAATCGCACCTGTTCGCCAGCAACCGCGATGATGCCAGCGCGATCCGCCAACGGCTGGCGAATGCAGTGCACACGCTGCATGACGTGTCCGCACTCAACCACGACGACATCGCCGAACGCATCCGTGCCACCCGCATCGATGTCCTCTACGACCTGCGTGGCTGGGGCGGCGGCGGCATGCCCGAGGTGCTGGCGCGGCGTCCTGCGCCCGTCCAAGTCAATTGGCTGGCCTATCCCGGCACATCCGGAGCCGCATGGATCGACTACGTGCTGGCCGACCGCTTCGTGCTGCCGCAAGCCTTGGCGCCGCATTTCTCGGAACAGGTCGCATGGCTTCCGTGCTGCTTCCAGCCTTCCGACACACGCCGCGCATTGTTGCCGCCTCCATCGCGTTCGCAATGCGGGTTACCGGACACTGGCGTCGTGTTCGCCTGCTTCAATAACAGCTACAAACTGAATCCGGCCAGCTTCACGCGCATGCTGGCGATCCTCGCTGGCGTGCCGGGCAGCGTGCTGTGGCTGATGTCAGGTCCCGGACGCGCCGACGAGCGACTGCGCCATGCCGCAGCATCGGCGGGCATCGACGCTGCGCGACTGGTTTTCATGCAGAAGCAGCCGCACTCGACCTATCTGGCGCTATACCAGCACGTCGATCTTTTCCTGGACACCAATCCCTACAACGCGCATACCACCGCGTCGGATGCACTGTGGGCCGGATGCCCGGTGCTGACCCGCCCAGGAGACACCTTCGCCTCGCGCGTGGCCGGCAGCCTCAACCACCACCTCGGCCTCGGCGGACTGAACGTCGATTCCGATGCCGACTTCATCGCCAAGGCCATCGCGCTGGGCAACGATCCGCAACCGCTTGCAAGCCTGCGTGCGCAATTGCACGAGGCGCGCGCGAACTCCAACCTGTTCGACATGGAGGGCTTCGCGCAGGATTTCGCCAACGCCGCACGGCACATGGCAACCCGGCACCGGCAAGGGCTGCCAGCGGCTTCCTTCGGTTGACATCCGGTTTGGGTTACCCTGCGCGACATGAGCGCCGAAGCCAATTTCATTCCCTTGAATCTCTGCGTGCTGACCGTGTCGGACACGCGCAGCATCGACGAGGACAAATCCGGCGACTACCTCGCCTGCGTACTGGCAGAGGAAGGCCACCGCCTCGTAGAGCGCGCGCTTCTGCCCGATGACCGTTACGCACTGCGCGCGATTGTTTCGCGCTGGATCGCCGATGCTGGCGTGGATGGCATCCTGGTCACTGGTGGCACCGGCTTCACGGGTCGAGATTCCACGCCTGAGGCCTTGCTGCCCCTGCTGGACAAGGAAATGCCGGGCTTCGGCGAATTGTTCCGCGCCATCAGTTTCGATGAGATCGGCACGTCGTCATTGCAGTCGCGCGCCTTCGCAGGACTCGCCAACAGCACCTTTGTATTCTGCCTGCCGGGTTCGACCTCCGCCTGCCGCACCGGCTGGGAAAAGATCATCCGCGCGCAACTCGATGCCCGCACCAAACCCTGCAACCTGGCTACGCTGCGCCCACGTTTGAAGGAGTAAACGCATGTCGCAAGAGAACAACATGCTGCAACTGCTGGCCAAGGCCACCGGCCTCACCGCCACGGACATCGCCACTGCGATCCCGCGCGCGGGCGTGGCCACGGTAAAGGCGTGGTTGAGCGGCGACAAGATGCCGGGCAAGGACCAGGTCAACGCCTTGGCGCGCACGTTCGGCGTACCGGCCGGTGCATTGCTTTCCGAACTGGCGAGCACGTTCGATCCCGCGCGCACCAAGGGCGAGCACGACCTGCTGGCCGCCTATCGCACCCTCAACACGCGCCAGCAAGGCGCCTTGCTGGAGGTCGCGCGCACCATGGCCGACACGCATTCAAGCAGCCGCAGGAAAGGCAAACGATGAGCAAGCTCAAGCGCAAGGAATACCTGAAGGAGCTGGAACCGCTGCAGGTGGAACTGGTATCGATGGCGCGCTGGTTGCAGCACACCGGCAAACGCGTGGTCGTGGTCATCGAAGGCCGCGACACCGCGGGCAAGGGCGGCGTGATCAACGCCGTCGCCCAGTACCTCAATCCACGCCAATGCCGCGTGGTCGCCCTGCCCAAGCCCAGTGATCGCGAAAGCACGCAGTGGTATTTCCAGCGCTATGTCGCGCACCTGCCCGCCGCCAGCGAACTCGTGCTGCTGGATCGCAGCTGGTACAACCGCGCCGGCGTCGAAAAAGTCATGGGCTTCTGCGATGACGCGCAATACAAGGCATTCCTGCAGCAAGCGCCGGTCTTCGAGAAATTGCTGGTCGACGACGGCATCCTGCTGTTCAAGTACTGGCTGACCGTGGACCAGGCCAAGCAGGAAGAGCGTTTCGCCGAACGCCTGGAAGATCCACTCAAGAAATGGAAGCTGTCGCCCATCGACCTGAAGGCACGCGAGAACTACGCCGACTACACCAAGGCGCGCGAGGCCATGCTCAAGGCCACGCACACTGAACAGGCACCGTGGACGTTGGTGGATTTCAATGACCAGAAGCGCGGCCGCCTCAGCCTGATCCGGGATTTGCTGGATCGATTGCCGGACACGCATGTGCCGGAAGAAAAGTTCGTGTTGCCGCCGCTGGAAGGCAAGCCGTTGAAGGAACGTTTCGGCGTGGTCAAGCCGATCGCCGACTACAAGGGCTGAGCAACCTTCTTTGCAGGTTTCTTGAATGTGGGAGCGACGTAAGTCGCGATAACCGAAGCCTGTGCAGGTTGAGAGCTTCGCCACTTACGTCGCTCCCACAGTTCCCACAATGCCTACGTTTTTCCTGCCGCTGCGATCGCCGCTTCTATTTCATGCGCGGTCACCGGGCCGAGGAACTGCTTGGCCACGGTGCCATCCGGTGCGACCAGGTAGGTCATGGGCAGGCCGCGTGGCGTGGCGAAGTCCGCCGGCGGGTTGTACACGTCCAGGATGACGATGGGATAGACCACCGGGCGCGCAGTGAGGAAATCGCGCATCGCCTGTGGCTCGATTTCCTCGTAGGCGAGCCCGACCACCTGCACGTCCTCGCGTCGCGCATCCAGCTCGGAGAGTTCCGGCATTTCCTTGATGCACGGTGCGCACCAGGTCGCCCAGAAATTGACCACCACCCATTGGCCACGATGCACGGCGAGCTCAAATGGTTTTCCTTCCACGGTCTCCAGCTGCAGGACCGGAATCGTCGCCGTGGCAGTGCTGAACCCGGCGGGCGCAGCGGACGTTTCCGCCACTACTGGCGCAGTGGCCGCCGGCTGCGTGGCGGTGGCGTCGCGCTTGCAGGCCACCATGGCCACCATCAACACGCAGAAAAGAATTCGTGACCTCATGCCTGGACCTCGCCCGCCGTGGTGTAGATATCGCTGACCTTGCGCTTCAATACATCGCGCAGGGGAATACGCAGTTCGTCCATCGCGCCCCGGGCGGCGACGCCCAGCGCATCGTCCTGGCACGGCAGGCGGGCTTCGGCGATCGGGATGCGTAATTGGCAGGCTTCGTACAGTTCGGCCAGGGTCATGTCATCCAGGTCACGTGCCAGCAGCCATTCGCCTGCTTCGTCGCGACGCAGCAGGTTGATGTCTGAAAGCTGGCCGAGTATCTGCTGGATCAGCGAATCGGTGAGCATCGGCTCCAGGGAGAGGAGCTGGTCGCTGTGCAGGCCGCGGCCTTCGTCGCGCGCCTCGTCGAAACGCCCCAGCAGTCGCAGCAGCGCATAGAACTCGTAGCCCAGCGGCAGGCGCATCGACGCCGGCTGGTAGCGGAACGCGGCCATGGCCGATGCGAACGAAGCACCCAGCAGTATCGAAACCCAGCTCAGGTATATCCAGAGCAGGAAGATCGGTACGGCAGCCACGGCGCCATAGATGCGCTGGTATGAATCGAAACTGCTGAGGTAGATGCCCAGGCCCCAGCGCACGAGTTCCAGCAATACCGTCGCCAGCACCGCGCCGGCGATCGCGTATCGCAGCCTGATGGTCCGGTGCGGCACCACGCGGTAGATCGCGGTGATGGCCCCGGCTTCGATCAGCAACGGCGCTACGTTCAATGAAAAGGTTTCCAACACCTGCCCCGGCTCGGTTGCGAACAACGGCAAGGCAAAAAATTGCGCGGACAAGGCCAGCGAGGCGACAGCCACCAACGCACCTAACGTGAGCACGGTCCAGTACACCAGGAAACGACTGAGCTTGGGCCGCGACGACGGTACCCGCCAGATGGCATTGAACGTGGTTTCCACGCTGTTGAGCGTCACCAGCAGCGATATCACCAGGGCGATCACGCCCGGCACGGTGAGATTGCCCGCGCTCTCGGTGAACCCCGCGATGTATTTCTGCACGGAGCTTGCAGCGGTGGGTACGAAGTTGGCGAATATGTAGTTGGTGAGCTGGCCGCTCCACTGGTCGAACACCGGGAACGCCGACAGCACGCCAAACACCACCATCGCCAGCGGCACCAGCGCGAAGACCGTGGTGTAGGACAGCGCCGCCGCCGCCTGGAACAGGCGGTCGTGCAGGAAGCGCTTGGCCAGGAAGCGGGCGAAGGTGCGGGCGCGGGCGCGATCGCGCAGGCGCTCGCTCCAGCGGTTCAGTGAGTCCAGTGGTTCCATGCGGGAAGGGTACCCGATGCGCTTGGCCGGCGACATCGCCGATACTAGGCACTGATTCGATGCAGGGTGGGACCATGGCGGAAATACTGGTGCTCTATTACAGCCGCGGCGGTTCCGTGGCCCGGCTGGCGCGGCAGGTCGCGCGCGGCATAGGCGAAGTGGACGGCATGTCCGCGCGCCTGCGTACCGTTCCCCCCGTTGCGGCCGTGACCCAGTCCGTCGCACCGCCGGTGCCGGAAGACGGCGCGCCTTATGTCCAGGCCAGCGACCTGGAGGAATGCATCGGACTGGTCGTGGGCAGCCCCACCCGCTTCGGCAACATGGCTGCACCGATGAAGCATTTCATCGACGGACTGGGTGCGGAATGGGCCAGTGGCACCCTGGTCGGCAAGCCTGCGGCGGTGTTCACGTCCACCGCCACGCAGCATGGTGGCCAGGAATCCACCCTGCTCTCCATGCAGGTACCACTGTTGCACCATGGTTGCGTGATTGTTGGCATTCCCTTCACCGAATCGGCCTTGAGCACGACACGCACCGGTGGCTCGCCGTATGGCGCCACCCATGTGGCGGGCGGTGCGGATGATCCGCAGCTGAGCGATGACGAAGCCGTGCTGGCGCGTGCCTTGGGTCGTCGCGTGGCCGACATCGCACGCCGATTGGGGGCTGGCGCATGACGACCTCTCGCAAGATATTGGCTATCGCGCTGTTCGCGCTGTCGGTGCTGTATTCGGTCTGGTTCCATGACGACAAGCACCGTCTCGCCGCCATGCTGGTCTTCACCCTGCCGCCGCTGCTGTTGCTCGTCGGCGTGCTGCTGGGCAATGCGAAGGCATCGTTCTGGGCCGGCGTGTTCGGCCTGTTCTGGTTCTCGCATGGGGTGATGCTGGCTTACAGCGATGCTGGCGCGCGGGTGTATGCATGGATCGAGATCGTGCTGTCCGTGGTGATCATCCTGGCCTCGAGCTGGTCGGGCCTGAGTGCGAAATTCGGAAAGAAACGCGGATAATCCGCACCCCATCCATTCCCG
>CALCNV010000147.1 GCA_937897645.1 uncultured Lysobacteraceae bacterium | reverse complement strand
GCCTGGTCCATCAGCACCAGCGCCATCATCGCCTCGGCGATCGGCGTGGCGCGGATTCCCACGCAGGGATCGTGGCGGCCGGTGGTAATGACTTCGGTCGCGTTGCCGTCGATATCGACCGTGTTGCCGGGAAGCCGCAGGCTTGACGTCGGCTTGAACACCATCGAGGCCGTGACCTGCTGCCCGGTGGAAATGCCGCCGAGGATGCCGCCGGCATGGTTGGACAGGAAACCTTCCGGCGACATTTCGTCACGGTGTTCGGTACCGCGCTGGCTCACCGCGGCGAAACCGTCGCCGATCTCCACGCCCTTGACCGCATTGATGCTCATCAGCGCTGCCGCGAGCTCGCCGTCAAGCTTGCCGTAGATCGGCTCGCCCCAGCCAGGCGGCACGCCGTCTGCGACCACGTTGACGCGCGCACCGACCGAATCACCGGACTTGCGCAAGGCATCCATGTAGCTTTCCAGCACCGGCACCTGCTCGGCAGACGGCCAGAAGAACGGGTTGTCCTCCACCGCCGTCCAGTCGAATGATTGCGGGGTGATTTCGCCGAGCTGCGACAGATAGCCACGCACCTGCACGCCGAAGGTCTGCGACAGCCATTTCTTGGCGATCACCGCTGCCGCCACGCGCATCGTGGTCTCGCGCGCCGACGAACGCCCGCCACCACGCGGATCGCGGATGCCGTATTTCTGCCAGTAGGTGTAGTCGGCATGGCCGGGGCGGAACTGCTCGCTGATCTTGCCGTAGTCCTTGCTGCGCGCATCAGTGTTGCGAATCAACAGCGCAATGGGCGTCCCGGTGGTCCGGCCTTCGTACACGCCACTGAGGATCTCGATCTCATCGGCTTCGTGCCGGGCCGAGGTATGCCGCGACTTGCCGGTGGCGCGACGATCCAGGTCGTGGCGGAATTCCTCCGCCGCGATTTCCAGGCCGGGAGGGCAGCCGTCGATCACGCAGCCAATCGCAGGGCCGTGGGATTCGCCGAAGGTGGTGACGCGGAACAGGTAACCGAAGGTATTCAAAGGACGCCCTTGCTCTTCTATCTCGTCATTCCCGCGAAGGCGGGAATCCATGTCGACAATCTATCCGATGATGGAGGGCCATTGATCCTGCCACTGCGGATTACCCTCTTGGATAAGGCGAAGTTTCCAGGCCCTATTCCATTTCTTTAGTTCCTTTTCCCGCTGAATCGCAGTTTCCATCGTGCCATGCAACTCATACCAGACCAGCATGGTTACGTTATACCGATCGGTGAATCCATCGACGATGTGTTCACGGTGTTGCCAAGTACGTGCAATCAGGTTGCTGGTGACGCCTATGTACAAGGTGCCATTCCGTTCACTGGCCAACATGCATACAGCAGGCTGTTTCATCTTTTTACCTGCATGGATTCCCGCCTTCGCGGGAATGACGAGCTAGGGCCTCGCATCCGCCAATTCACGGATCCGTGGGTGATGCACGATCAATTCCGCGCATTCCACCGCGAAGATCCCCATCTGCCCGACCTTGAACTCGATCCACGCGAACTCGACGTCCGGCAACAATTCCACCAGCGCCTGCTCCGATTCGCCCACTTCGCAAATCAGCAAACCGTCTTGGCTGAGGTGCAACGGCGCATCGCGCAGGATCTTCAGTACCAGGTCCAGGCCGTCGTCGCCGGCGCGCAGGCCAAGTTCGGGCTCGAAGGAATACTCCTTCGGCAGCGCGTCGGTTTCCGCGTTGGTGACGTAGGGCGGATTGGTGACGATGAGCTGGTAGTGTTCGCCGGACAGGCCGGAGAACAGGTCGGACTTCAGCAGGCGCGCGTTATCGGCATGCAGGCGCGCCTTGTTCTCGGCCGCCAGTGCCAGCGCGTCGTCACTGATATCGACGCCGTCCACGTGCCAGTCGGGGTTGTAGTGGGCCATGGCGATGGCGATGCAGCCGGAACCGGTGCACAGATCCAGCGCACGGTTCACTTCGCGGCCGCCCAGCCACGGCTCGAAACCGGATTCGATCAACTCGGCAATCGGCGAGCGCGGCACCAGCGCGCGCGCGTCGCTCTTGAAGCTGAGGCCGGCAAACCAGGCTTCCCCGGTGAGGTAGGCAATCGGCACGCGCTCGTCGATGCGACGGGCGAACAGGGCCAGGATTTCCGCCTTCTCCGGCGTGGTCACGCGAGCCTGGCCATAGGCGGGGCCGAGGTCATGCGGCAGGTGCAAGGTGTGCAACACCAGCTGCGTGGCTTCGTCCACGGCATTGTCGTAGCTGTGGCCGAAGGTCAGGCCTGCCGCGTTGAAACGGCTGGCGCCGTAGCGGATCAGGTCGATGATCGTATGCAGTTCTGCGGCCGGATCGGCAGTCATGTCTATGCTTTCGGGCTAGCCCGGCGGGTCGGGCCCGTGATTATAGGGGTGCGGGCGCAGACTCGCCGGTATCATGGCGGCTGACCTCGCGTCCTGCCCCTTTCATCACGGGACGCGACTTGTACTGGCCCAATGGATCAAGACCTGCATGTTCAACCGCAAAACCGGCTACATCCTCATCGTCGCGCTGGCCGCCGGGCTGGGCCTGCTGGCGGCACAGAAATTCTTCGGCAACGCTCCGGCCGTGGCGCAATGGCCAGCCACCGAAAGCGTCACCCTCTACCCGCAACCACGCGCCCTGCCCCCGTTCTCGCTGCGCCAGTCCGATGGCACCCAGCTGACCTCGGGCGAATTGAACGGGCATTGGACCCTGGTCTTCCTGGGCTTCACCTATTGCCCGGATGTGTGCCCGACCACGCTGGCCGAACTGGCGCAGGCGCAGAAGCAATGGCAGGCGCTGCCGGACAGCATCCGCCCGCGCGTCCTGTTCGTGTCCGTGGACCCGGAGCGCGACACCCCCACGCGCATCGGCGAATACGCGCATGCCTTCCACCCGGACACGATTGCCGCAACCGCCGACGTGCCGGCGCTGGAAGACTTTGCCAAGTCGCTGGGCTTCGTGTTCATGAAGGTGCCGGGCAAGGATTTCGACGCGAATCCACAGGACTACAGCATGGATCATTCCTCAGGCATCGCCGTGATTGATCCACAGGGTCGCGTCGCCGGATTGATGCGCCCGCCCTTCAACCCGAAAGCAATTGCCGCCGACATGGCGGCAGTGACGCAGGCGAGCCTGAAATGAGCGTGACCACCTACCTGACCTACTTGCTGCCACACCGCTTGCTGTCGTCGCTGGCGCGCAAGCTGGCGTACTCCACGTCGCCGGGCACCAAGCAATGGCTGATCGACACGGTGACGCGCAAGTTCGGCGTGGACCTGAGTGAAGCCGCGCAAACCGACGCAACCGCCTACCCGACTTTCAACGCCTTCTTCACCCGTGCGCTGAAGCCCGGCGCACGCGTCGGGGACGCCGATCCGCGTGCGTTGTTGATGCCGGCGGATGGACGTATCAGCCAGTGCGGGCCGATCGTGGACGGAACCATTTTCCAGGCGAAAGGCCGCTCGTTCACCGCTGCGGAACTGTTGGGCGATGCAGAGGCCGCGAAGCCTTTCGAGAATGGCTTGTTCGCCACCGTCTACCTGTCACCCAAGGATTACCACCGCGTGCACATGCCGTGGACCGGCACCTTGCGCGAAACCGTGCATGTTCCGGGTCGTTTGTTCAGCGTAGGAACTGCGGCGGTGGCGACCGTGCCGCGCCTGTTTGCACGCAACGAACGGCTGGTCTGCCACTTCGACACCAGCTTCGGCCCGATGGCCTCGGTGATGGTGGGTGCACTGCTGGTCTCCGGCGTGGAAACGGTGTGGAGCGGCGTGGAAATCCCGCGCTACGGCGATGCCATCACCCGCAAGGACTGGCGCGGCAAGGGCATCGTGCTGGAGCGTTTTGCCGAAATGGCGCGCTTCAATTACGGCTCGACGGTGATCGTGCTGCTACCACCCGGCGTAGCCGAGTTGGCGCCGGAGCTGCAGGCGGAGATGGCGGTGAAGCTGGGGCAACGGCTGGCCACGCGGACTGCGTAGGGTGGGCTTCAGCCCACCGCGCTTCGCTCCAAATCAACGCAATCGGATGGATGGCAATGGTGGGCCGAGGCCCACCCTACACCCTGCCTCGATCGTCATGCGGCAAGCACGCGGATGAATTCCAACGTGCGCACGGCGCACGCTACTTGCTGCACCCTTCCAGCTTGATCACCTGCCCGGGCCGCACGTTGTACGCAGGTGCCTTCAAGCCATTGGCACGCGCCAGTTGCTTCAGGTCACAGTCGTTGCGCTGCGCGATCCTGCCCAGAGTGTCGCCGCGCGCGACGCGGTAGGTGCGGACTTTCTCGGTCTTTGGCTTGGCCGGCTTGGGCTCGACCGGCGTTTCCACCGGTGGCGTGCCTGCCACTTGGGTCACATCACCTACGTCAACACTTCCAGTCAACGCGGAGCGCGTGATCGCCTGGCTCACGTCGGCGGCCATCAGCGTGCGCGTGAGGTCGGCGCGCGGGCCGTTGACGCAATTGCGGTTGTAGAGATTGGCGATCTTGGCCGTACCCTTGAGCTGCGTGCCTGCGGGTATGTAGGCATCCGCCTCGTAGCGCGGATTGAGGTTGCGTAGTGCGCGCATATAGCCATTGGGCGTGCCGCCATTGCCCAGGCAGATGGTCAATTCATAGATAGAAGACGACTTGGCCAGGCGGAAGGTCGCCGGCTGCGCATCGACCTTGGGAAACTCAAGGCCGTACTGCTTGGGATGCAGGTACAGCCAGGCCGCGGCGATCACCATCGGCACGTAGTCCTTGGTTTCGGCGGGGAACTGGTTGTACACCGCCTCGTCCCAGAAACTGCGGCCACCGAACTGGTTGTAGACACGCTGCGCCCGCCCCTCGCCACCGTTGTAGGCCGCGAGGGCGTACTCGATGTTGCGGGTGAGGCTACGCATGCGCTCATCCAGGTATTCGGCGCTGGCCATGCCCACCGATGGAGGGTCGAAACGGGTATCGAAACCGGTGCCGTCAGGGCCAAGACCGAATCGACGTCCGGTCGCCGGCATGAACTGCATGGGACCGGCCGCACCGGCACGCGAGCTGGCATGCACGCGACCGTTGGATTCCTTGGCCATGATGCCGAACAGCAGGGCTTCGGGCAGTCCGTGGTTCTGCCAGGCCGGCCACATGTCGGCGCGCATGTACTGGTAGTTTTCGTAGCTGTTGATCAACGACACGCGCATGTCGGTGAGCCAGCGGCGGATGCCGGCCTGCACGGCCGGGTTGTATTCGACCATGGTGTCGAAGGCATGGCGCTTGTCGTTGAGCAGCGCGGCGGCACGGGTGGCTTCCGGTAGTGCCGCGGCGATCACCGCGGAATGGTCGCTGCCGTCATCCAGCAGGTCAACATCGCCTTCAAGGCCTGACGCGGACGATTCATCGTCCACGTTCTGCTTCAGCAGGCGCTTGTACGCCGTCAGCAGCGTATGCACCTGGCAGCCACGCTGCTTGATGCAGGCATCCAGCACGTCTTCCATGTCCTCCAGCGCGGCATCGCCCTCGCTGGTGCCCTTCGGATCGCTGTTGGAGGTCAGCACCAGGGCGTCGCGGTAGCGTTTTTCCGCTGCCTCCATGCGCTGGTTGAGGACTTCGGCCGCTTCGCGGTCACGTGCGGACACGCGTTGGGCCAAGGCCGAAGGAGCAACAAACAACAGAGCCAAGGCGGCCAGCAGCGGCCAGGAACGTGCAAATGTATACGTGGGGGGCATCAGGAAGGAGGACTGCAGGAAAAACGCAGGTTAGCCCCGCGGCGTAGTGCGCGGCAAGGTTGACATGTCTCAGTTTGACCTGTGCGACAGGCTGAACCGCTAGAATCCCAGGCCTGACCCACTTCCAGGAACGACATGGACCCCATCCTGCTTGGCAAAGGCATTACCGACGACATTCCCGTCAACCTGCTGCCCCGCTTCGGCAACCGCCACGGACTGGTTGCGGGTGCCACCGGCACCGGCAAGACCGTGACCCTGATGACGCTGGCGGAAGGCTTCTCGCGCATCGGCGTGCCGGTGTTCGTGGCCGACGTGAAGGGCGACGTGGCCGGCCTGGCCGTCGCAGGCGATGGCAGCGAGCGCGTCCGCCAGCGGGCCAGCGATATCGGCATCACCGACTACGCACCGGCTGCCAACCCGGTGATCTTCTGGGACCTGTACGGCAAGCTGGGACACCCCATCCGCACAACGGTCAGCGAGATGGGCCCCACCCTGCTGGCGCGCATCCTGGAGTTGAACGACACCCAGAGCGGCGTGCTGGACATCCTGTTCAAGCTGGCCGATGACCGCGGCCTGCTGCTGCTGGACCTCGAGGATTTCCGCGCCCTGCTCGGCCTCATCGTCGAAGAGCGCAAGGATATTTCCACCGAATACGGCCTGGTCAGCGCGCAATCAGTCGGCGCGATCCAGCGCGCACTGCTGCGCCTGGAACAGGAAGGCGGCGAGAACTTCTTCGGCGAGCCTGCACTGGAGCTGGCGGACCTGATGCGCACCAATACCGATGGTCGTGGCGTGATCGGAATACTGGCTGCCGACCAGCTAATCCTGAAGCCGCGCCTGTACTCCAGCTTCCTGCTGTGGCTGTTGTCGGAACTGTTCGAGAACCTGCCCGAAGTCGGTGACCTGGAGAAACCCAAGCTGGTGTTCGTGTTCGACGAAGCGCACCTGCTGTTCGACGACTCACCACCAGCCTTGCAGCAACGCATCGAGCAGGTTGTACGCCTGATCCGCTCCAAGGGCGTGGGCGTGTACTTCTGCTCGCAGTTCCCGGACGACGTGCCGGACAACATCCTGGGCCAGCTGGGCAATCGGGTGCAGCACGCGCTGCGTGCCTTCACGCCACGCGACCAGAAAGCCGTGAAAACCGCGGCGGAAACCTTCGTTCCCAATCCGAAGCTCAACGTGGCCGAAGCCATTTCCAAACTCGGCACCGGCGAAGCGCTGGTGTCGACGCTGCAGGACAAGGGAGTGCCCTCGCCTGTGCAGCAGAGCCTGATTGCACCACCGCGTTGCCGCATGGGCGCCATCAACGAAGCCGAACGCCAGCAGGTGCGCAACGGCAGTCCAGTGGGTGCGAAGTACGACACGCGCATCGACCGTGATTCCGCATCCGAAATGCTGGCCAAGCGCGTGGAAAGCGCCAGTGTGTCGGCCAATGCACCGGCTGCGAAGCAGGAAGCAGAAGCCAAGGGCGCCGAAGAAGGCGGGTTCGGCCAGGCGGTCAAGGATGCGGTGTTCGGCACCAAGCGCCGCCAGGGCATGATCGAAACCATGGCCAAGCAGACCTCGCGTACCGTCGGCAACAAGCTGGGCCAGCAGATCCTGCGCGGCGTGCTGGGCAGCATCTTTGGTGGCAAGCGCTGATGTCGCAGGCGTTCCGCGCTGGCACTGACGGCACGTGAGCCGCTGGCGTCCACCGGGCGAAAAAAGCACGGCGCTGATCACCCGCGAGGGCCATGCCCGGTTGAAAGCCGAACTGGATGACCTGTGGCGGGTGCGGCGTCCGGAAGTCGTCATTGCGCTGACTGCCGCTGCAGCCGAAGGCGACCGCTCGGAAAACGCCGAGTACCACTACCGCAAGAAGCAACTGGGCGAGATCGACCGCCGCGTGCGTTACCTCACCAAGCGGCTTGAAGCCTTGCGGATCGTGGACACGGCGCCGAGTGACCGGGATGCGGTGTTCTTCGGTGCAGTCGTCGAACTGGAGAACAACAAAAGCGGCACCATTTCGCGCTACCGCATCGTCGGCCCCGACGAAACCGACGCGACCCTCGGATACATCAGCATCGACTCGCCGCTGGCGCGCGCGCTGTTGAAGAAACGCGTCGATGATGAAATCGTAGTCGCGCTTCCTGGCGGCGCGGAGAGTTTTTCGGTGATGGACGTGAGTTACGCGCATCTGCCTTGATCGCAAACTTGACGAGAATTGCCTTCTACTTTGTAGAGCCGAGCTTGCTCGGCTGCCTTTGACTCCATGCCCAAAGCAGCCGAGCAAGCTCGGCTCTACAAAGCGCCATGGAAATTGGCGCTAGACTTGCGCGCATACCCGCCTTCGAGCCGCAGATGGGCCGCTGGATCACACTCGACACGACACACGGCCAAGTATCCGCCTGGCTAACCGAGCCTATGGGCAGGCCACGTGGCGCGCTGGTCGTGATCCAGGAAATCTTCGGCGTGAACGCGCACATCCTCCGCGTTGCCGACGGCTTCGCCAGCGAAGGCTATGTCGTACTTGCGCCTGCCTACTTCGACGTGATCGAGGCGGGTGTCGAACTGGACTACGACGCTGGCGGGATCGCCAAGGGGCGTGAGCTGATCACGCAACTCGGCTTGGAAAAGGCAACCGACATCACGGCAGCGGCGGCCGATTTTCTCGGGGGCCCGGCGAAGAGCAGCCGAGCAAGCCTGGCTCTACAAGAGCGTGAGCGTGTTGGCACGGTTGGCTACTGCTGGGGCGGCACGGTTGCGCTGCTTGCGGCGTTGCGGCTTGGCCTGCCGTCGGTGAGTTATTACGGTGCACGCAACCTTCCCTTCCTGGAAGAAACACCGAAAGCGCCGGTGATGTTCCACTTCGGCGAACGCGATGCGTCCATCCCGCCCGCGATGGTCGCCAGCCACCGTGAGCGAATGCCGCAGATGCAGACCCATGTCTATCCGGCGGGCCATGGCTTCAACTGCGATGCGCGCGCCGACTACGATGCCGAAAGCGCAGGACTTGCCCGTGAGCGCACGCTCGCCTTCTTCTCGGAACACCTCGCATGACCGACTTCATCCTCGACCCACGCCTCGCAGCCGACAGCGTGTTCATCGCCGATGGCCCGCTGTCGCAGGTACGCCTGATGAACGACGCACGCTTCACCTGGCTGTTGCTGGTGCCCCGCGTGCCCGAAGTCTCGGAGTGGCTGGAACTTGATGGCAACCAGCAGCGCCTGCTGCTGGCCGAAATCAACCAGGTCGGTAACCTCGTGCGAGCACACGCCGGCGTGCAGAAACTCAACATCGGCGCATTGGGCAACATCGTGCGGCAACTGCACGTCCACCTGGTTGGACGGCACGTGGGCGATGCCGCATGGCCGGGGCCGGTGTGGGGCAGCGGCCCATCGCAGCCGATCAGCAGCGAGGAACTCGCCGAGCGTATCGGCCGCTGGCGGCAACAGTTAGGATGAGGCCTGGCCCACAGACACCCGACGGACTCGCATGAAACGCAACCTCGTTCCCGCCATCGCGCTCATCATCATTGGCCTGTTGTTCCTGGCCAACAACCTGGGCTGGACCAATGTCAGCCTGGGCCAACTGTTGGCCACCTGGTGGCCCGCGATCCTGATCGCGGTCGGCGTGGGCATGCTGTTCAATCCCAAACCGGACAAACCCTGAGCCAAGGTAGGAGCGCCCCATGGGCGCGAGCTCTTCGCTCTAATCCCAACAAAAACCAAAAGCTCGCGCCCATGGGGCGCTCCTACACGTGTGGGTCAGGTACGCGGCAGGGTGACGCCGGTCTGGCCCTGGTACTTGCCGCCGCGATCCTTGTAGCTGGTCTCGCAGATTTCGTCGGATTCGAAAAACAGCATCTGCGCCACGCCTTCGTTGGCGTAGATGCGCGCGGGCAGCGGCGTGGTGTTGCTGAATTCCAGCGTGACGTGGCCCTCCCATTCCGGCTCCAGCGGGGTGACGTTGACGATGATGCCGCAGCGCGCGTAGGTGCTTTTGCCCAGGCACACGACCAGGGTGCTGCGCGGGATGCGGAAGAACTCCACCGTGCGTGCCAGCGCGAAGCTGTTGGGCGGGATCACGCAGGAATCCGCTTCCACGTCGACGAAGCTGCCGCTGTCGAAATGCTTGGGATCGACGATGGTGGAGTTGATGTTGGTGAAGATCTTGAATTCGCGCGAACAACGCACGTCGTAGCCGTAGCTGGACGTGCCGTAGCTGACGATGCGCTCGCCGTTCACCTGCTTCACCTGGCCGGGCTCGTACGGTTCGATCATGCCCTGCGTTTCGGCCATGCGGCGGATCCAGCGGTCGCTCTTGATGCTCATTAAGGGATTCCTGTCGGCGCGGGGCCAGAAGCTGATTATTGTAGGGCGGGCCTTGGCCCGCCGTCTTTGTTCGATACCACCGGTTGCCCGATGCAACGATGGCGGGCCGGCGCCCGCCCTATACCAGTGATGAGGCGATGGACATGGCAGCCCTGGGCCGCAACTCGAGTTGGGCCACCAGGGCGCGCGCCGCGTGGCGATAGGCTTCCGCCACCGTCGAATCCGGTGCGGACACCGTCACCGGCTTCCCGGCATCGCCCTGCTCGCGGATGCTGATGTCCAGCGGCAATGAACCGAGCAGCGGCACGCCATACTGCGCCGCCATGCGCTGGCCACCTCCTTCGCCGAACAGGTGTTCCTCATGCCCGCAGCGGGAACAGACGTGCAGGGCCATGTTCTCGATGATGCCCAGCACCGGCACCTCGACCTTCTGGAACATCTTCAACGCCTTCTTCGCGTCCAGCGTGGCGATGTCCTGCGGCGTGGTGACGATGACCGCGCCCGCCACCGGTATTTTCTGCGCCAGGGTGAGCTGGATGTCGCCGGTGCCCGGAGGCAGGTCGATCAACAGGTAATCCAGGTCATCCCAGCGGGTGTCATTGAACAACTGCGTCAGCGCCGACGTGGCCATGGGCCCGCGCCAGATCATTGGCGTGTCGGCATCCACCAGGAAGCCGATGGACATCGCCTCGACCCCGAACGCGCGCATGGGTTCGATGGACTTGTTGTCCGGACTCTCCGGCTTGCCGCTCAGGCCCAGCATGGCGGGAATGCTGGGACCGTAAACATCGGCATCCAGGATGCCTACCCGCGCACCTTCCGCATGCAGGGCCAGGGCCAGGTTGACCGCCGTGGTCGACTTGCCCACCCCGCCCTTGCCGGAGCCGATGGCGATGACATTGCGGATGCGCGGAATCGGATGCAGCCCTGGCTGGACGGCGTGGGCCGCGGGCCTTGGGCTTGGTTGTGTCTGTTTCAAGCTGGGTTTCCTGATCGCTGTAGGTAGTACATCGCACGGCTCGGAAGTGTCCGGATCCAGCGCGCAAGGATAGGGCTTTACAGGCCGGAGAGCCCGTGGCGGCAAGGCTGGAACAACGCCAGGTGTCCCAAGCCAGCTGGAAATGACCCTTTCGTGTGATGGGGCGTGGCTCGACGCCGAGGGCACTAACATTTTTATGTGACCTGTACATTTCACGTTAACACTATGTTAATTTCGACCCAAGAAGGAATTAGGCAGATGGCCGTGTGGAAGGAACCACGGGGAGGCCGCACTACTTTGATCAGACTATGGGGATACATGCATGTCACTACGAAACAACGTTACGCCCAAGCGCAACCGCCTCAGTTCAGCACTCTTGGCCGCCCTGCTGGTTCCAGTAGCCGGCACGGCCATGGCCCAGGAAACGGAGGCCGCCGCCAAGGACAACAAGGCCGCGACTGCACAGGCAACCACCCTCGACAAGGTGACCGTGGTCGGTTCGCGCATCAAGCGCGTTGATTTGGAAGGCCCTGCACCCGTCACCGTGATCACGCGGGCAGACATCGAGCGCGAAGGATTCCAGACCGTCGGCGACATGCTGCAGACCCTCACCCAGAACACCACCGCATCCTTCACCGGCGACCTGGCCGTCTCCGGCTTCACCCCCAACGCCCAGGTCGTTAACCTGCGCAACCTGGGACCTGGCCTGACCCTGACCCTGGTCAATGGTCGTCGCCCGGCGCAATACCCGCAGCCCTACAACCGCGACAACAACGTCGTCAACGTCAAGGCCATTCCCTCGTCCATCGTCGAGCGCGTCGAGATCCTGACGGGCGGCGCCTCGGCCCTGTACGGCTCTGACGCCGTCGCGGGCGTGGTCAACATTGTTACCCGCCAGAACATCGACGGGCACAGCCTGCGCCTCAGCGGCGGCACCACTGCCGGCGGCGGCGGCGACACCGGCAAGTTCGAATTGGCAGGCGGCACCACCGGTGAACGCTGGAGCGCGGTGTATGCCCTGCAGTACTCGGTCAACGAAGCCGTCTTCGCCAGCCAGCGCGACTTCCTTGCCGACACGCGCGAAGGCCCGCTCGGCAGCGTGACCAATCCGGCCCTCTCACTCATCGCCATCCGCGGCAATACCCGCCCCGGCGGAGCGGTCAACACCAACGCCTTCTACAATGCCGCGTCCTGCGACGCCTTCGACTACACCACGGTCACCACGGCAAATCGCGGCACCTATTGCGGCTCGTTCACCCAGCCCGGCTCGCGCTCGATCTGGAATGCCGGCTCCAGCTACTCCGCCTATGTCAACGGCACCTTCGACATAACCGAAGACCTGCAGCTGTTCGGCGACGCCACCTACTACCACGCCGACGGCAAGGCCAGCAGCGGCACCGAGTTCTGGGGCACCAGCGGTGATCGCTTCCTGACCACCAGCAGTGGCGGCGCCACGTCCCTGTACTACGACCCGCAGGCCGGCGGCCTGTTGCAGCTGCAGCGCGTGTTCAACCCGTTTGAGCTGGGTGGCAGCGAAGCCGCTTCGACCCTGTATGACGAAGACACCTTCAACCTCACCTTCGGCGTCCGCGGCACCATCGCCGATCGTTTCGACTGGGAAGCCTCGGTACAGCATTCGGAATACGACTACACCGCCGATCGCCCGCGCCTGCTGGCCAAGCCCGTGCATGACTATTTCCTTGGCCCGCAATTGGGTTGGGCAACCTCGACGGGCGCGGCGGGCGGCATCTACCCGGTCTACCGCCTGAACCTGAATCGCTGGTACGCCCCCATCAATCCGGATATCTACCAGTCCTTCGCGACGCGCGTGATCAACCAGGGCCAGACCAGCTCGTCCAACCTCAACTTCGAAATGACCGGCGACCTGTTCGACATGCCGGCCGGCCCGCTCGGATTCGCCGCCATACTGGAGGCCGGGCGCCAGAAGACCGACCTGACCAGCGACCCGCGCACCAACCAGCTGCGCCCGCTCGACGGGCAGACGATCTACAACCTGACCAGCTCTGGCGAAACGCACGGCTCGCGCGACCGTTATGCAGCGGGCATCGAGCTCAACGTGCCGATCCTCAGCAACTTCGACGCGCAAATCGCCGGACGCTACGACAAGTACGACGACATCACCGCCGTGGACGATGCCTTCACCTACAACCTGGGCTTGAAGTACCGCCCGGTGGACAACCTGCTGTTGCGCGCCTCGTACGCCACCAGCTTCCGCGCACCGGACATGCAGTTGGTGTACGCGGAGGGTGCTGCTTCGTTCTCCAGCGTCCTGGACGAATACTCCTGCCGCTCGGGCACGGGCCTTGGGCTGACCACGGGTCCGCGCACGCGCACCCAGTGCAACGTTGCCAACGATCCGACCATCTACCAGGCACGCACGCTGATCGCGGGCAACCCGCTGCTGAAGGAAGAAGAAGGCAAGTCGTTCACTGCCGGCTTCGTCTGGGACATCGTGGACGACATGAGCGTCTCGGTGGACTACTGGCGCATCAAGCTTGAAGACCAGGCCACCCAGCTCAGCTCCGCGTATCTGCTGGAAAACGAGGCCAACTGCCGCCTGGGCGTCTACCGTGACGGCACGGCGTTCCCGAACGACATCAATTCCTCGTTCTGCCAGAACATCACCAGCCTGATCACGCGCCAGACCGGCGAGCCGGGCTCCAGCACCGAGAATCGCATTGATCGCATCAACTCGGCCTACATCAATGCCGCGCTCACCGATACCAGCGGCATCGATGCCACCTGGAAATACCGCCTGACCACCGACCGCATGGGCGTGTTCCGCTTCGACCTGGGCTACTCGCTGAGCCTGACCAACAAGTACAAGCAGTTTGCGGATGACGAGCTGATCGATTACCGCGACAATCCCCTGATCTCCGACCAGCGCAGCCGCATCCGCGGTTCGGTGGGCTGGAGCCAGAATGATTGGGCAATCACTGTCTTCGGCAGCCGCTATGGCTCCAATGGCAGCTTCGCCGCGGTGGATGGCACCAACACTGCAGGTGGCACGTACCCCGCCCGCCTGAAGCCCTACATGCTGTACAACCTGACGGTAGGCAAGGAAATCACCCCGAACCTGCGCCTGACGGGCACCGTGATCAACGTGCTGGACAATACGTTCCGTGCGGACAACAGCTACACCGCCTATCCGTACTTCGACTACACCATCGGTGCAGACCCGGTTGGTCGCCGCTACGTCATAACGGCGGAATACACGTTCTGATCCATGCGCATGCGAGGGAAAAGCCCGGCCTATGCCGGGCTTTTCTTTTTGCCAGCACACATTGTAAAAATAGCGGCGCCGGCACCGCACGGGCGCATTGAAAAGAAACGGAGGGTTCCATGTCATCACTACGCAAATTGATCTTGCTCGCAGGCTTCTGCATTGCCCCGGCCGCCTGGTGCGCGCCAGCACAGCCGGTCGTGGATTTCGTCAAGCACCCCGGTTACGGCACCGCCAAGATCTCGCCCAACGGCGAGTACCTGGCAGTCACCATGGACCATGGCGAGCAGGACGTGTTGACGATCATGCGCACCAGCGACCTTGCCGTGCTCAAGGTCAACCAGTTGCCGGACAACAAGAGCGTCGGCAGTTTTTACTGGGTCAGCCCGCAACGGCTCATGTTCAACGCCGTCAAGAAAATGGGGGGCTATGCACTACCCTTCGCCACCGGCGAATGGTTCGCGGTCAACGCCGACGGCAGCCAGCCGCGTCCGCTGATCTACTACGGCACCCGCGATGCCAGCCAACGCAGCAAGACCGTCAGCTCTGAGCGCTTTTCCCTGCTCGACACCCTTCGCGACGACGACCAGAACGTGATCATGCAGGTCACCACGCCGCGCTCCTCCGAGGGCGTGGGGACGGAGGTGGTGCGGATGGACACGCTGAGCGGGCGCCGTACCTCGCTGGGCCGTGCGCCGAAGGAAAACTGCGGCATTGCGCTGGACGCATCCAAGCAGCCGCGCTTCGCGGTGTGCTCGTCCAGCCGCGACGAAGAGGGCGAGTACGACGAACGCACCGAACTGTATCGCCGCGACGACAACGGCTGGACCCTGGTGAATGCCTCCAAGACCGAAGGCAAGCACCTGCAGGTCATGCGTACCACCCAGGATGGCACCGTGTATGCCATGCAGGATGACAACGTCAGCCCGGCCGCCATCGGCACGCTGGATACGGCGAGTGGGGAATTCAAGCCGCTGTTCCATGACAAGGTGGCAGAAGTCTCGAATTACATCTGGTCCACCGATGAAAATACCCTGGTCGGCGTGGCAACCGAAGCCGGTGCCCCCGCCGTGACCTTGATCAACGAGGCCCACCCCGATGCCGAACTGTATGCCTCGCTGGCAGCCAGTTTCGAAGGCCAGATGGTCGATTTCTCAAGCTATACGCAGGACGGCAAGAAAATCATCGTCAGCGTGTACAGCGACAGCAACCCCGGCGAGCTGTACCTGTATGACCGCGAGAACAACAAGGCCCGCTTCCTGATGAGCCGCCGCCCTGAGCTGGACAAGGAGCGCATGGCCTCGGTCAAACCCTTCAACTTCACCTCGCGCGACGGCAAGCAGATCCACGGCTACCTGACCCTGCCGCACGGCTCCACTGGCAAGAACCTGCCCATGATCGTCAATCCGCATGGTGGACCGATCGGACCACGCGACGACTGGGGGTTCAACGGAGAAGCGCAATTGCTTGCCAGCCGTGGCTACGCGGTGCTGCAAGTCAACTTCCGTGGCTCGGGCGGTTACGGCAAGGCTTTCCAGGACGCCGGCCACATGCAGTGGGCCCAGGGTATCCAGAACGACATCATCGATGCGACGCAGTGGGCGATCAAGAACGGCTATGCGGACGAAGACAGGATCTGCATCTATGGCGGCAGCTTCGGCGGCTACTCCGCATTGATGGCGCCGATCCGCGCACCCGGCCTGTTCAAGTGCACCTTCGGCTACGTGGGCGTGTATGACGTGGCGATGATGTTCGAGCGCGGCGACATTCCCGAACGCGAATCGGGCCAGCGCTACCTGCGGCGCACCCATGGCAGCGACACTGCGGCTTGGGCGCAGAACTCACCGGCACGCCGCGCCGCCGAAGTGAAGATCCCGGTGTACCTGGCCGCGGGCGCGCGCGACGTGCGCACGCCGCCAGAGCAGACTGAACTGTTGAACAAGGCGCTGGTCGCGGCGGGCAATCCGCCCGAGGGCATGATCATCCAGTCCGGCGAAATGCACGGTTTCTACAACGTGGAGAATCGCGTCAATCTGTACACCAAGATGCTGGACTTCTTCGGGCGCCATATTGGCGGCAGCGTCGATACCGGCGAGGCTGGACAGGTGAAATAGTTTTCGTGAACTGCCACCCGCAACGGGCCGCCTGGTGCGGCCCGTTGCATTTGGCGAGCCGCCCGCGCATCGACTGGCTGGATTCACAACTGCGCAGGGATGACTTACGGCGGATGCCCAACGCGCAGGAGTAACGCAACATGGCCGGCAGTACCCGCCAACCATGCACCCAGGAGCTGCCATGAAACGGATTCACCAGTGGACCCGATACTGTTTGCTGACGGCTGCCCTGACGGGCCTGCTGCAAGTCCAAGTCGTCGTGCAGGCCGCGGAACCCGCCACGAACGCCAAGCCGACCAATCCGGAAGTCGACGCCTTGATGATCAAGGCGGGTTTCCTGTCCAGCCATCCTGACCTGCGCTACAGGCTGCATGGACTGAAGGAGATGAAAGCAGGCAAGCATGGGGATGCGCTGCGTTTCTTCCAGCGTGCCGCCTATTACGGCGACAAACCCTCGCAAGCCATGGTGGCCGAGATGCTGTGGAATGGCCAAGGCAGTGAACGTGATCCGGCAATGGCCTATGCCTGGATGGATCTTGCAGCAGAACGCGGATACGCAGGTTTCCTGGGGCTGCGCGAACGCTACTGGAACACGCTCAGTGAAGCACAGCAGGCGCAGGCAATCGTTGAAGGACAGGCCATCTATGCCAAGTATGGCGATGCCGCGGCGCAACCCCGCCTGGCTGCGGTCCTCAGGCGCGAACGCCGCAAGATGGCCGGCAGCCGAACCGGCTTCGACGGTAACGTCGAGATACTGATCCCCGGCGAAGGGGGTGTCGAGCAAATCAGTGGCACCAAGTTCTTTGATGAAAAGTTCTGGGATCCGAAGCAGTACCAGGCCTGGCATGACAGCATCTGGATGAAGCCGCGCGTGGGACGCGTGAGCGTGGGGGAGGTACAAGACCTCAACCAAGAGGGCAAGGCCCCAGGTTCACGTATTCCCGCCACCGAGCCAAAGGTCGACGACGTGGAGCCTTCCACGCCTGAGCGCGACGAGGATGGACTGGGCGGCCCCGGCAGCTGAATGAATCAACGGCCTCCATACGCTGGCGGATGCGGTATAAAGGCGGCGCACCGGACTGCCATCACCACCATCCGGGTCCAACCATCCACACTCCCTGGGAGGGGAATCATGCGCAACACACTGACCGCCACGCTGCTGGCACTGCCCCTGCTGTTCGTCTCGCTGGCCGCTTCCGCGGCCGACCCCGTGGTCGGGCGCTGGAAGACCATCGACGACGAAACCGGCAAGGCCAAGTCCATCGTCGAAATCACCCAGAACAGCAACGGCACCTTCAGTGGCCGCATCACCGAGATCCTGTCCTCGGACAAAGGCCCCAACCCGATCTGCGACAAGTGCAAGGACGACCGCAAGAACAAGCCGGTCAAGGGCATGGAGATCATCCGCGGCATGAAGAAGGAAGGCGCCAGCTATGCCGGCGGCACGATCCTGCGCCCGGCGGATGGCAAGGTCTTCAAGTCGAAGATGGAGCTCGCCGATGGTGGCAAGAAGCTGAATGTTTCCGGCTGCGTTGCCTTCATCTGCAAGGAGCAGGTCTGGATCCGCCAGTAACGACTGGCCCCCATTCCACTCGTACATGGCCCGGCACTTGCCGGGCCATCTCGTTTCCGGCGTCCGCAAATCGGCCCATGCGATAATCGCGGCATCCCCACACGAACGCCGCCATGACCCGCACCGCGCTAGTCACCACCGCCCTGCCCTACGCCAACGGCCCGCTGCACCTCGGCCACCTGGTGGGCTACATCCAGGCCGATATCTGGGTGCGCGCGCGCCGCTTGCGTGGCGACACCGCCTGGTTCGTGTGCGCCGATGACACCCACGGCACGCCGATCATGCTGGCCGCGGAAAAAGCGGGCGTCAGCCCTGAAGCCTTCATCGCCAACGTGCAGGCCAGCCACGAGCGTGATTTCGCCGCCTTTGGCGTGGCCTTCGACCACTACGATTCCACCAATTCGCCCGCCAACCGCGAACTGACCGAAGCGTTCTACGCCAGGCTCGTTGCCGGTGGCCACATCGCGCGCCGCAGCGTCGCCCAGTTCTACGATCCGGAAAAAGGCATGTTCCTGCCGGACCGCTACATCAAGGGCATCTGCCCGAACTGCGGCACCCCGGACCAGTACGGCGACAACTGCGAACACTGCGGCGCCACCTACGCGCCCACCGAACTGAAGGAACCCAAGTCGGTGCTGTCCGGTGCGACGCCGGAACTTCGCGACTCGGATCATTATTTCTTCGAAGTGGGACGCTTCGAATCCTTCCTGCGCGAATGGCTGGCCGGCGACGTAGCCCTGCCCGGGGTCAAGGCAAAACTCATGGAATGGCTGGATGCCGAAGGCGGCCTGCGCGCCTGGGACATCTCGCGGGATTCGCCCTATTTCGGTTTCGAGATCCCGGACGCGCCCGGCAAGTATTTCTATGTGTGGCTGGACGCGCCAATTGGTTACCTGAGCAGCTTCAAGAATCTCTGCACCCGCGATGGCCTGGATTTCGAATCGCACCTGCGCGCAGGCACGCAAACCGAACTGCACCATTTCATCGGCAAGGACATCGTCAATTTCCACGGCTTGTTCTGGCCGGCGGTGCTGCATGGCGTGGGCTTTCGCACGCCGACGCGGTTGCACGTCAATGGCTACCTGACCGTCGATGGCGCGAAGATGTCGAAGTCGCGCGGCACCTTCGTGATGGCACGTACGTTCCTCGATGCCGGGCTGGAACCGGAAGCCCTGCGCTACTACTACGCCGCCAAGTCCTCCGGTGGCGTGGATGACCTTGATTTGAACCTCGGCGATTTCGTCGCGCGCGTCAACGCGGACCTGGTCGGCAAGTTCGTCAACCTGGCCAGCCGCTGCGCGGGCTTCATCGATAAGCGTTTCGATGGGCAGCTCGCCAGCACGTTGCCGGATGCGGACATGTACGCCCGTTTCACCGCCGCACTGGCACCTATCCGTGAAGCCTATGAGCGCAACGATCCCGCCAGCGCCATCCGCCAGACCATGGCCCTGGCCGACGAAGCCAACCGTTACATCGACGATAAAAAACCGTGGGTCATCGCCAAGCAAGACGGCGCGAATGCCGAACTGCAGTCGGTGTGCACGCAGGGCCTGAACCTGTTCCGCGTGCTGGTTGCCGCGTTGAAACCGATCCTGCCGCAGACCTCCGCGCAGGCCGAGGATTTCCTGGCCTCGCCCGTGCTGGCATGGCAAGACCTGGATGCACCGCTGCTGGCGCATGCCGTGAAGTCCTACGTGCCGCTGTTCACCCGCATAGACCCGAAAAAGATTGATGCCATGACCGAAGCCTCGAAAGACACCATGGGCGCTGCGCCTGTTGTAGGAGCGACGTCAGTCGCGAAAAAAATATCGCCTGCAACAGCCATCGCGACTCACGTCGCTCCTACAGACAATGGCGACGGCTTCATCTCCATGGATGATTTCGCCAAACTCGACCTGCGTATTGGCAAAGTCACGGCGTGCGAGTTCGTGGAGGGTTCCGACAAGCTGCTGCGCTTCGAACTGGACGCCGGCGCACTCGGCAAGCGCCAGATTTTTTCCGGTATCCGCGCGAGCTATGGCGGACCGGAGGCGCTCGTGGGCCGCAACGTGGTGTTCATTGCCAACCTGGCCCCGCGCAAGATGCGCTTCGGTATCAGCGAAGGCATGATCCTGTCGGCAGGCTTCGACGGCGGCACACTGGCACTGCTGGATGCCGACGACAGCGCCGAACCCGGCATGCCGGTGCGTTGATCGCGAGCCGGTCCTGATTCGTCCTGCGAATTGAACCGGCTTTTGCAGATGGACATGCGTCCTTCACTCGCCGACCGACTCGACCGCGTATTGCCGCAGACGCAGTGCGGGCAGTGCGGATTCGAGGGCTGTCGCCCGTATGCGGAAGCCATGGCGGCGCGGCAGGCGGACGTGGATCGCTGTCCGCCCGGCGGCGATGCGGGCGCACGCGCACTGGCACGCATCCTCGGCACCGAAGCGCTGCCTTACGACCGTTCGCGTGGCAGCCACAAGCCGGCGGCGATTGCACTGGTCATCGAAGCCGACTGCATCGGGTGTACCAAATGCATCCAGGCTTGCCCCGTGGATGCCATCGTCGGCGGCGCCAAGCATATGCATGTCGTTATCGAGCCGCTGTGCACCGGCTGTGAGCTGTGCCTGCCCGCTTGCCCGGTCGATTGCATCGAAATGCTCAACGCCTCGTAGAGCCGAGCTTGCTCGGCTGCTCGTTGCACTTGTAAGGCCGAGCTTGCTCGGCTCTACAAAAAATAATGGACGTGCTACTTGCTCGTGCTGCAGGCGCTGCAGACGCGCTCCACCGTGTAGCCCTTGGCGCGAAGTTTTTCCACTACGCCATCGGGACCGAGCAAGTGCAAGGCACCGACCACGACCAGCGTATCGTCCTTGCCTGCAGTGGTCAGGCGCTTCTCGATCTTCGGCACCCAGGCATCGTTACGCGCGACATTGATGCGCTGGTACAGGCGTGGGTAGTCCTTCTTCATCTCCACGGCCATGTCGTCCCACAGCACCTTCGCATTGCCTGCGCGCCACGCATCGTGCAGCTTCGCGGTTTCCGCTTCCGATTCCTTCGATTGCGAAAGCGCCTCGTTGAGGAACTGGAGTTGTTCGTCCTTGTCCATGCCGTCCAGGAACGCGATCTGCTGGGCGCCGGTTTCCAGCCCCGTGGCCGGCTTTCCTGCCTTGGCCGCCTGAGCGGCGAGGTTGGCGTCCAGTCCGAGTTTCGGATCCAGGCCCTGCTTGGTCATTTCGGTGATGCTGATGGTCAGGCCCACGAACCACGGCTCGAACATCTGCAGGACCTGCGGCGTAAGTCCCATCGCCTGCAAGACGGACGCGTTCTCGGTCGTCCATGCATCCAGCAACTTGATCGTGTCCGGCGAAAGTTGGCTGTTCAACGGGGTGCCGTCACTGCGCAGCGCGGCCTGCCCCATCTGCATGCCCAGCGTCGGTGACGACATCTCTTCCGGCGACATTTCAAACACCAGCGATTCGGCGTCGGCGAAGGCCGCGTCCACGTCTTTGGAAAGTGGATAGTCGCCAGGTTTCAGCAAATGGAATGAACCCAGCAGGTACACCGAATTGTCCGCGTCCGACACCTTCCACAACAGCGGCACCGGCGGGGCGTTGGCAGCGAGCGGCTTCGGTGAATCTGCATTGACGGCGAAGGTGCTGGCGACCAGCGCCGCCAGCAGGGCGGGTTTGAACACGGCGGATCGGATCAGGCGCATGGAGGTCCCTTTCATGGGGTGGAAGCAGTGGCCGCGGAGGGCGCGGCGGCGGGGATCGTGGGATGCACGTAGGTTTTCTCGCCCGCGGTGATGGCAAGGTCAAGCCTGTTCTCGGGCGGTGGCAACGGGCAGGTCGCGAAGGACGTGAACGCGCACGGCGGGCTGTAGGCACGGTTGAAATCCAGCGCCACGTTGCCTTGCGCATCGGGCAAGGCAACGTACATGAAACGCCCTGCAGGATAACTACCATGGCCGCTGGTGCGGTCGGCCAGCACCAGGAAGAGTTCTTCGCCGGGTTCGCCCATGGCCTCGATGCGATAGGTCTTGCCGTCGCGTACGAATTCCACCGCGCCCGGGTTGGGTGCGTCACTGGTCGTGCCAACGATATCGACGATGGGCATGGTCTTGCCCGGCGGATGCGGCACGAACTTGCCCGGTATTTTCCAGGCGGCATCCGCAGGCCAGTACTCGAGCCCGCTGAAGTGCAAACGCGACGGCGCATCCGCATGCTTCACGCGCAGGCCGAAGCGCTCACCGCGCTTGATCAGGCTCAGCTTGCCCTTGCCTTCGTCGAAGCCGATCACGCTGGGTACTTCGCCATGGTCGCTGATGAACTCCACGCGACCTTTCAATGGCTCATCGTTCAAGGTCAATGCCAACCCGCTCTCCGGCGTGAAAAACACGCGTCCATCCTCCTGCTTGACCATGCCCAGTTTCGGCGGACCCACCGCGAGCTTGATGCCGCTGGCCGGGCTGCTGCCCAGGTAATGCGCCTTCAGTTCCAGCCAGTGCAATCCGACCAGGCTGGTCCAGCCGTCCGCTTTGAGCAGGCTCTCCTTGCGCTCCTGGCGCCAGATGGCGTTGTCCGCCAGGAACACCGGATCAGCGGCAGGCGCCGAGGCCTTGGCCGAGTCGCCGTCACCGGCGCCATCGCGCTTGCACGCGGCCAGTGGCAACAACAGCAGTCCGGCCAACAGCCAGCAGGTGGGTTTCAGCATTTCAACGTCCTCTAAGGAACCAGCGGTCGATTTCGGCCAGGGAAAAACGTGCCCATGTGGGCCGGCCATGGTTGCATTGGCCGGAACGCTCGGTGATTTCCATTTCGCGCAGCAACGCATTCATTTCGGGAAGCGTGAGGCGACGATGCGCACGCACGGCGCCGTGGCAGGCCATGGTGGAAAGTAGTTCGTCGCGTGCAGCAGCAATGCGTCGGCTCTCGCCGTGCTCGCGCAGGTCGGTCAGTACGTCGCGCAGCAAGGCTTCGGGCTCGGCTTGCGCAAGCAAGGCCGGGACGCTGCGCACGCTGAGCGATTGCGGGCCGCTTCGGGTCACGTCGAAACCCAGCGCGGCGAGCGTACCGGCTTCGCGCTCGGCGACATCGGCTTCGCGTTCCGCCACGGCCAGCGTCAACGGCACCAGCAGGGGTTGCGAGTGCAGGCCGATGCCATCGTGCGCGGCCTTGAGCTTTTCGTAGCCAATACGTTCGTGGGCGGCGTGCATGTCGACGACGATCAGGCCGTCTGCATTCTCGGCAAGGATGTAGATGCCGTGCAATTGCGCAACCGCATAACCGAGTGGCGGGATGGCGGCGTTGCTGCTGGCCGGCAACACCAGGGTCGGCGACTGCGCGGAAAGAGGTTGTGCATAGAGGCTTGCATACGCCGCGGGCGCATCGGCGACGGAAAGACCGAGCGGGGATTGCTGCGTGGGAGACCACGACGGGGGAATGCCCGATGCGGCGTAGTGGCTGCTTGATTCCGCGCTGTAGGCCATGCCGGCTGGCGGTGATGCCATGCCGGCTCGCGTTTCCGCCAGCACGTCCTGCAGGGTGCGATAGACGAAGTCATGCACCAGCCGCGTGTCGCGGAAGCGCACCTCGTGCTTGGCCGGATGCACGTTGACATCCACCCGGGTCGGATCGATTTCCAGGAACAGCACGTACGCGGGCTGGCGACCGTGGAAGAGCACGTCCTGGTAGGCCATCTTCACCGCATGGGCGATGTTGCGGTCACGCACCGCGCGGCCATTGACGTACAGATACTGCTGGTCGGCGCTGGCGCGCGAGTAATTGGGCTTGGCGATCCAGCCATGCAATCGCAAGCCAGCAGCGGCATGTTCGACGCGCAGGGTCTGGCGCGCGAAATCCTCGCCCAGGGTTTCGTGCAGTCGCGTACTGGATTCCAGCAGGTCGGGCTTGTAACGCCGGGTCGGCTTGCCGTTGTGGGTGACGCGCAGCTCGACATCGGGCCGGGCCAGCGCAAGCGAGCGCAGCCATTCCTCGATGTGTCCCAACTCCGTGCGCTCGGCGCGCAGGAACTTGCGCCGCGCCGGCACGTTGTAGAACAGTTCGCGCACCTCCACCGTGGTGCCCGGCGCCTGCGCCTTGGGCGTCACCTCGCCCAGCGTGCCGCCTTCGACCTGCAGGGCGGCACCGTGCGCGTCGGCGGCGCGGCGCGAGGACAGCGAGAAACGACTGACCGATGCGATGGACGGCAAGGCTTCACCACGGAAGCCGAGCGTGGCCACGGCTTCGAGGTCATCGAGCGAGGCAATTTTGCTGGTCGCGTGGCGTGCCACGGCGAGCGGCAGTTGCTCGGGGGCGATGCCACCACCATCGTCACGTATGCGGATCAGGCGTATGCCACCCTCTTCCAGGTCGATATCGACCCGCAGTGCGCCCGCGTCCAGGGCATTTTCCACCAGTTCCTTGACCACGGACGCAGGGCGTTCGACGACCTCGCCTGCGGCAATCTGGTTGATGAGGGTGTCAGGGAGTTGGCGGATCTGCACGGTGGGGCGGCGCAAGCGCGCCGTCGGGGAAACAGCCGTGATGATAGCCGAGGGGTGCCGCTTACGGTGCGCCGGAGCTGCCGTTGCTGACGGTTGCCACGCTTGCTGCCGCGCGTGCGGCGAACAACGTGCCCGGTGGCGGCTGGCGCATGAAGTAGGACTGGACGCCGCTCAGCACGGCAGCCGCGACCTTGCGCTGGTGGGCAGGGTCGGTCAGGCGCCGCTCTTCATCGGGATTCGAGATGAAGCCGGTTTCCACCAGCATCGCCGGCATGTCGGAATTGCGCAGCACTTCGAAGTTGGCGAACTCGATCTGCGGCTTGTGGGTCTTGCCAAGTTGCTTCAGCCCATCCAGCACATAACCCGCCGCATCCTGGGATGCCTTCATGTGCCCGCTTTGGGCCAGGTCCAGCAGCACGTTCGACAAGGTATCCTGGGTGAGGCGTACGCCACCGACCAGGTCGGACGCGTTTTCCTTGTCGGCCAGCCAGCGGGCGTGCTGCGAAGATGCACCACGCAGTGACATCACGTAGACCGATGACCCCCACGCGCTGCGGTTCTGTGCGGCATCGGCATGGATGGAAACGAACATGTCCGCCTTAGCCGTACGTGCCCGGCGTGCGCGCTGCGGACGCTCGACGTAGATGTCGGTATCGCGGATGAGGTAGGCGCGCATGCCCGGGGTGGCGTTGATCTGTCGGGCCAGTTCCTTGGAAACCGCCAGTACCACGTGCTTTTCGTACTTGCCGGTTGGACCGATCGCACCCGGATCCTGGCCGCCGTGGCCTGCGTCGATGGCGATCACCAGGGGCCGCATGCCGGCGCGCATGGGGATTTGCGGCAGCGGCTTGGCCGGTTCGGACGCGCTGTAGGCTGGCGCTTCCACTGTCGTGGCCAAGGCCGGCGACGGCGCGGCCTGCACGGTGGCGTCAGCGGTTTGCGGGCGTGTCGCCTCCGGCGGTGCAGGCCTGGTTTCGCCAGCGGTTGCGGGAACCAGACCGGAGACTCTTCCGTTGAGGATGTCCTGCGGAGAGGGTTTCGCAGGCACGACATCCGTCGGCACGCTGGCCTGCTTTACGACCGTCGAGGTCAACGCGGCCGTCGCCTGGGCGGCGGAGGGTCCGACGTCGGCCGTGCTTGTGGATGGCACGCTGGTGGAGGTGGAGGCTGTGTTTACAGATGGCGTCGCAGGCGCGAGCACCGGCTTGGCAACCGTGGCCGTGAAATCACCCGGCCATTCCAGCACCAGGCGTGCGCCGGTGCCCGAGGGTTCCATGCGCGGCTTGAGGAGTGCGACCGGAGCGGACAGGTCGAACACGATGCGCAAGGTGTCCGGCGTAGGCTGCCCGGTGCGCACGGACTTGATGATGCCGGCCGCAACCGGGAGCTTCAGGCTCTTGGCAGCGCGCGAGGCAGGCAGGTCCACGACCAGGCGATCCGGGCCAGCCAGCGAGATGGTCTGGTACTCGCCCTTGCCTTCCAGAAGGATCTCGGCGCGGGTGCCGGTGGCGCCCGTGGTGATGCTGAGGTTGCGGACTTCGCCCGCCAAAGCCTGGGACACGGCCACCGAGGCGAGCAAGATGCCCACCGCTGTCGACCTGAATAGTGAAATCCCCATGCCCATGTCACAGATTCAAGCACCATCGGCTCGGGAATGCAACCAGTTTTCCCTTAATAATCCGTGACCTGCCGGAACTTCCTATATGGATTGAAGAGATAGCGCCTGCAACTGGGGCGTTGCTGCCAGATCGGAGAGCCAGTGATGGCCGATCGGGGAGATGGCATGCAGCCCGGCACTGCGTCCGTCACCCGAGCTCGCCAATTCAATCCGCACATCGGCCGCTGGCAGGGCTGAGCCTGCCTTTTCAGGCCACTCCACCAGCCACAGGGTCGCTACGGCATCGTCCAGGCCGAGGAAATCTAGTTCGGCGGCATCACCGATCCGGTACAGATCCAGATGCCAGGCTTCGCCGCCCGGCACCGGATACCGCTCCACCAGCGTGTAGGTGGGGCTGCGGATCGCGCCCTGCACGCCCAGTGCACGCAGCAATGCGCGCGCCAGCGTGGACTTTCCGGCACCCAGGTCGCCATGCAGATGCACTACCGCTTGCGCGGGAAGTGTTGCAGCAAGCGCGCTGCCCAAGGCTTCGGTAGCGTGGGTGTCGGGAAGCTGCAACTGCATCACCACTTCATCTCCGGATTGGCCAAACGGCGCAGGTATGGGAACAGATCGGAAGGCAACAAGCCGCGCTCGCCCTCGCTTGCCGCACGATCGCCAGCAAGCGAGTGCAGCAACGCACCGGTGCAAGCCGCATCGAATGCAGGAAGGCCCTGCGCACGCAGCGCAAGGATCGCGCCGGTGAGTACATCGCCCATGCCACCGACGGACATGCCGGGATTGCCTGCATCCAGCACGCAGGGAATTTCACCTGGTGCCGCAACCACGGTGCCCGCACCCTTCAATACCGTGACGGCGTGGTAACGCTGGGCAATCGCCTGTGCCGCGGCGAGCCGATCACGCTGCACGCTTGCAGCATCAGTGCCAAGCAAGCGCGCGGCTTCACCAGGATGCGGCGTGAGAATGGCGTCCGAAAACGAAATCGCTGACCCCGCTACGAGATTCAACGCATCCGCATCGATCACCAACGGCTTGCCTGCATCCAGCGCAAGTTGCAGCATCGCGCGCGCCCACTCGCCCTGCCCCAGCCCGGGACCAATGCCGATGGCAGATGCACGCGAGAGTAACGGCAAAAGTTCGGCACTGGATTCGACTGCATGCGCCATCGCTTCCGGGCGTCGCGCCAGCACTACGGGCACGTGTGCTTCCCGCGTCGCTACATCGACCAAGCCTGCGCCACTGCGCAGCGCGGCTTCCGCACACAGCACGATGGCGCCACCGCTGCCATGGTCGCCACCGATGCACAAGGCACGGCCGGATTCACCCTTGTGGCTGTTGCGACGACGCGGGAACAACCGGTACGACAACGCATCCTGCGTGAGCAATGCAGCTTGCGGCAACACGGTCTCGAGCACTTCGGCGGGAATTTCGAGCCCATCGAGCTGCAACACGCCCACATGTTCCAGTGCATCGCCCGTATGCAGGCCAGCGTGGCGCACGATGAACTGCAGGGTGCGCGTGGCGGCAACCGCCCTGCCGGGTGCCGAGCCAAGATCGGCATCCACGCCGCTGGGCACGTCCAGCGCGAGCACGGGGCCGGGATGCGCGTTGATGGCATCGATCAATGCGGTCGCAAATGCATCAGGCGCCCGCGACAGCCCGATGCCGAACAGGGCATCCACCACGACGTCACCTTGCGGCAAGGCGTCGGGGAAAAGTTCGATATGACCCCCGGCGCCCACGTACTCGGTGCAGGCGCGCTGGGCGAGTTCGCTTGCAGGCACGTGCTCAGCCAGGTGAAGTACGTTGACGGCGCGGCCGGATCGACGCGCAAGGCGTGCCAGCACATACCCGTCGCCGCCATTGTTGCCGGGGCCACATACCACCGTGATGCGTTGCGCATGGGGCCAGTGTTGCAGCAGGCACTGCCAAGCCGCCTGCCCGGCACGCTGCATCAACTCGTAGCCGTCGCCACCCAGCACGGCCGTCGCGCGTGCATCCAGGGCACGCGCGGCGCGGGTATCGAACAGGGGCAGCAAACCGTACATGGCATGGATTCTATACTTCACCCATGCCCGAGCCATCGCCAAGCCCACCAGATCCCATCCTGCTCGCCCACCGGGTACGCACGCTGGCGCGCGAACTGGGCTTCCAGCGTTGCGGCATCAGTGGCATTGCGCTGGACGAAGACGAAGCGCACCTGCGCGACTGGCTGGCGAACGGACTGTACGGTTCCATGCAATGGATGGCGCACCACGGCGACAAGCGCGCGCGACCACAGGAATTGATCCCGGGCACGATCCGGGTGATTTCGGTAGGACTGGACTACGGTCGCAATGATGACGACTCCGCCTGGGCCACGCTGGAAAACGGTGAACGTGCCTACGTCGCGCGCTATGCACTCGGCCGCGATTACCACAAGCTGATGCGGAACCGCCTGCAGGCGCTGGCCGATCGCATCCAGCAGGAAGTCGGCCCATTTGGGCATCGCGTCTTCGTCGATTCCGCGCCTGTGCTGGAGCGCGCGCTCGCCCGTAATGCGGGACTGGGCTGGATCGGCAAGCACACCTGCCTGATCGACAAGGACGGAGGCTCCTGGTTTTTCCTGGGCGAAATCTACGTGGACCTGCCGCTACCAGTCGATGTGCCTGCCAGTGCGCATTGCGGCACGTGCACGCGCTGCATCGACATCTGCCCGACCCAGGCCATCGTCGCCCCGTATCGACTGGATGCGCGGCGCTGCATTTCCTATCTCACCATCGAGCACGAGGGCTCGATCCCCGAGGAATTTCGCCCCGCCATCGGCAACCGCATCTTCGGCTGCGACGATTGCCAGCTGGCATGCCCTTGGAACAAGTTCGCCAAGCGCACGGATGAACCGGATTTCCGCGCCCGCAACGATCTGGACATTGCCACGTTGCCGCAGCTGTTCGCATGGTCGGAACAGGAGTTCCTGACTCGCACCGAAGGCTCCGCGATCCGGCGCAGCGGCCATGAGCGCTGGCTGCGCAATATCGCGGTGGCATTGGGGAATGCGCCGACTACGCCCGCAGTGATGCAAGCGCTCTCGTCGCGACAGCACGATGCGTCCGATGTGGTTCGCGAGCATGTTGGTTGGGCGCTTGAACAACATGTCTAGCGTCAAAATTAGTGCGTCGTCATCCTAGCGAACGCTAGAGTCGCTTTCCAACAGCCGAACGGCTGGTCATCCATTTTGACGTTTGCATGGAAACGAGGAGCAAGAGCAAGATGGGTCCCAGCGTTCGCTGGGATGACGAAAAACTATTTCAACTACGCGCCTTCAATTCCGCCAGAAACACCTTCGTCACCGGATCAATCGCCTCCACTTCCCCGCGCAATGCCGGCAACAACCCGTTGGCCAATTGCTTGCCCAATTCGACCCCGAACTGGTCGAAGGCATTGATGCCCCACAACACGGACTGCGCATACACGCTGTGCTCGTACATGGCGATCAATGCACCCAGCGATTCAGGCGTCAGTGCATCAAGCAGGATCAGCGTGCTCGGCCGTCCGCCTGCATAGGCACGATGCGGATCGGCGCTGGACTGGCCATTGGCCAGTGCTTCCGCCTGTGCGAACAGGTTGGACATCAAGGCGAGATGGTTCTCGGCATACGGGTCATCGTTGCGAATCGTGCCCACCAGGTCCAGCGGCACGATACCCGTTCCCTGGTGCAAGGCCTGGAAGAAGCTGTGCTGCACGTCGGTACCCGCGCCGCCCCACCACACCGGCACCGTGTCCACGTCCACCGCGCTGCCGTCCAGCTTCACGGATTTTCCCAGGCTTTCCATGACCAGTTGCTGCAGGTACGCCGGCAACAGGGCCAGGCGCTGGTCATAGGTCATCACGCCCTGCGCGGCATGGCCCAATGCGTTGCGGTTCCAGACCGCAGTCAATGCGTGGCGCACGGCGATGTTGCGCTCCAGCGGCGTGGACAGCACGTGTGCGTCGAACTCCGATGCGCCTGCCAGCAGAGCTTCGAATCGATCGAAGCCGATCGCCAGGGCAATCGGCAAGCCCACGGCAGACCACAGCGAATAACGGCCACCCACCCAATCCCACATCGGCAACACGCGCTCGGCGGCGATGTCGAATGCGCTGGCCGCGCGTTCCGGATTGGCACTGACGGCATACAGGCGTTCGCTGCCACCCAGCCAGTCGTGCAGGATGCGGCCGTTGAGCAGTGTCTCCTGCGTGCTGAAGGTCTTGGAAATCAGGATGGCAGCGGTACGCGCGGGATCCAGCGGGGCGAGTACGCGCTGCGCGGCCGCACCGTCCACGTTGGACAGGAAATGCACGCGGAAACGTCCACCTGCGGGGTCGCGCAAAGCATCCGCTACCAGTCGCGGGCCCAGGTCGGAACCACCGATGCCGACGCTGACGATGTCGGTGATGCCGCTGGCTTCCAGCTGGGCGACCAACTGCCCCATCTGCTTGCGCACCGCGCTTGCGGTCGAGAAGGCTTCGCGTGCGATGGCAGCATCCGAATGGTTGCCGCGCAGGGCCGTATGCAGGGCCGAACGGTCTTCAGTGACGTTTACTTTTTCACCATCGAATATGCGTCGATATGCGGCTTGCAGGTCACACTCCCGCGCCATCGCCAGTAACGCGTCCAATGCCGAGCGATCATAGGACTGGCGCGCGAAGTTGAAATACAGCGGCCCCTCGCGCAAGGAAAAATCACTTGCGCGTGCAGGATCCTGATGCGACGTGGTTGATAGCACGTTGCCCTGCAGGCGCGTGGCATGGGCACTCAAAGCAGTGAAATCCGGCGAAGCAGGCATGGGCGACCAGACGTGGGAATGGAGGGTCTGGAGTCTAACAAGAGCCTTGCGGGAAGTCGCCGCTGCGGCTCAGGCTATTCCAGGAAAGGCTTGGCCTACATGATGGCGCAGGGGTTGGCTGATGAAATCCCGTTCGTGGTGAGCCTGTCGAACCACGCTCTTGCGATAAATCGTCAGATCACATCAGCCCCGGCTTTCTGCGAAAGGCGTGGTTCGACAGGCTCACCACGAACGGGATTCTTGAGAGGCTCACCATGAACTGAATTCTTGAAAAGCTCAGAACCAACGGAATTCTTGAGAAGCTCACGACCAACGGGGCTCATCACAAGCGCGCAACCAAGGAAGTCGAAGGCCCTGGCTGTGCTCAGAACTCCAGGTTGTCGATCAACCGCGTGCGTCCCAGTTTCGCAGCGATCAGCGCGACTTTCGCCACGGACTCGCCTTCGCCCGGTTCGCTGAGGTCGGGACGCCGGATGGCCGCGTAATCGACTTCGAAACCTGCCGCTGCCAGGCGCTGCGCGGCATCGGCTTCCACCTGCAGGCGCGGTTGTCCCGCGACAAGTGCTTCCCGCATCGCGAGCAACGTGCGTCGGATCTCCGCAGCGACCGGGCGCTCCACAGGGCCGAGGTACTGGTTGCGCGAACTCATCGCCAGCCCATCGCTTTCGCGCACGATGCTGCCGCCCAGGATCTCGATGGGGAACGCGAGATCGCGCACCATCTGGCGGATCACCGCCAGCTGCTGGAAGTCCTTCTTGCCGAACGCGGCGATGTCCGGCTGGACCTGGTTGAACAGACGCGTGACCACGGTACAGACGCCGTCGAAATGACCCGGGCGGTGCGCGCCTTCCAGCACGCTGCTCACGCCGGGCACGTTGATGCTGGCGGCCAGTTCGATGCCGAATGGATACATCGACTCCACCGTGGGCAACCAGAGCACGTCGCAGCCTGCGCCTTCCAGTCCCGTCGTATCGGCCTCCGGCGTGCGCGGATAGCGGGTGAAATCCTCGTTGGGGCCGAACTGGGTCGGATTGACGAATACGCTGGAGACCACGCGATCCGCGTACTGGCGGGCCAACATCACCAGCGAATAGTGGCCGGCATGCAGGTTGCCCATGGTCGGCACGAAGCCGACCCGCAAACCCTCGCGCTTCCAGCCATTGACCCGCGCGCGCAGCGCGTCGAGTTCGGTGATGGTTTCGATCACGGGGTTTCCTTACGCGTAGGAGTGTTCGGCATCAGGAAAGGAGCCGTCGCGCACCGCCGCCGCGTAGGCACTGATGGCACCTGCGATGGTGCCACCGTCCGCAAGGAAATCCTTGACGAATTTCGGCTTGCGGTGGCCCGTGTCGATGCCGAGGAAATCGTGCAGCACCAGCACTTGCCCATCGCAGCCGGGGCCGGCACCGATGCCGATCGTCGGGATGCTGCTCGCGGCGGTGATTGCAGCGGCCAGTGGCGACGGCACGCATTCCAGCACCAGCATCGAGGCACCCGCATCCGCCACGGCCAGTGCGTCCGCGCGCAGCTTGGCGGCAGCGGTTTCGTCACGTCCCTGCACTTTGTAGCCGCCGAATTTCAGCACCGACTGCGGGGTGAGGCCCAGGTGCGCGCACACCGGGATATCACGCTCGACGAGGAAACGGATGACGTCGAGCTTTGGGCCGGCGCCTTCCAGCTTCACCATTTCCGCCCCGGCCTGCAGCAGGGTGATGGACGCATCCAGTGCGCGTTCGGGCGTGGCATCGGACTGGAACGGGAGGTCGGCTACCAGGAAGGCACGGTCCAAGCCACGCGCCACGGCAGCGGTGTGGTAGGCGATGTGTTCGACCGTCACCGGCAAGGTGGAATCCTGTCCCTGCACCACCATGCCCAGCGAGTCCCCCACCAGCACCAGGTCCACGCCGTTCGCATCGATCACGCGGGCGAAGCTGTAGTCATAGGCGGTCAACATCACCAGCTTGCGCTGGCTGCGCTTGGCCTCGGCCAGCGCAGGCAGGGTCCACTTCTTGCTGTCGGCGTGCGTGCTCATGGCCTGATTATCACCCCTAAAGGCTGGATCGCTGAGGTTTCGAGGCCATCCAGCGCAGCCTGCGCCGGACCAAAGCCGGGGATGAGGATATCCGGGGCGATCTCGAGCAAAGGCACCAGTGCAAAGGCACGCTCGTGCAGGTGCGGGTGCGGCAGGCGCAGGCCGGGCACATCTATCACGGCATCGGCATACAGCAGGAGATCCAGGTCCAGCGTGCGCGGACCCCAGCGTTGGGTGGGATCACGTTCACGCCCGAACTGGCGCTCGGTATCCAGCAAGGCATCCAGCAACTCGCGTGCGCCCAGCGTGGTTTGCAGCATCGCCACGCCGTTGATGAAATCGGCCTGGTCCTGCATTCCCCACGCAGGTGTGCGAAACAGGTGCGACGCACGCACGAGGCGGGTACGTGGCAATCCACCCAGTGCCTGCATGGCCGCGCGCAGGGTCAAGGCGGCATCGCCCAGGTTCGCGCCCAGGCCGACGAAGGCAATGACGGGATCAGTCATTCCGCGGCGGGGGAAGCACTGGCCGGGCGCCGACGCCGACGCCGACGTTTCGCGGGTGCTTCGCCATCACCTTCGTAGGAAGCCGAGGATGGCGCCGACGCGAGGGTGGCAGACAGCTCGTCGCCTGATTGGGTTTGCGCTTCGCGCCAGAACGCCACGTCTTCGGCATGCTCGTTGGATGCCGTGAGGCGCAGCAGCAGGAAGTCGTAGGCCGCACGGAAGCGCGGGTGCGCCAGCAGGCGCATCACCCGCTTGCGCTGGCGCGAACTGAAGCGTGACTGCAGCAGCCAGATTTCCTGCATGGGCAATGAAAAACGCCGCGGCAAGGCCACGGTGGACAACTGGTGCAGGGTCACGCGGTCCGCGGCACGACGCTGTGCCTCTTCCGCGTTCATGCCGCCGGCCTGCAAGCCGATCAGCGCGCGGCAATACGCCGGCCACAGCAGCAGCGCAAACAGGAAGGCCGGCGATACGGGTTCGTCATTCGCGACGCGTGCGTCCGTGCCACGCAGGCCTTCCAACAGCATGCTGCGCAGTGCGCCGCTGCGGTTGGACGCGAGTGCGGCGGCGGTCTCCGGCAGGATCGCCGGCAACAGGCCGAAGCGCTCAAGACCCTCGAAACTGGCCACCGCATTGCCGGACAGGAACAGCTTCAGCAATTCCTCGAACAGGCGTGCCGGTGCCGCTTCGGACAACAAGGACGCCAGGCGCGGAATCGGTTCGGCGGAGGCAGGGTCGATCTCGAAGCCCAATTTTCCCGCCAGGCGGATCGCGCGCAGCATGCGCACCGGGTCTTCGCGGTAACGCTGCTCGGGGTCGCCGATCAGCTTCATGCTGCGCGCCTGCACGTCCTCGAAGCCGCCGACGTAATCGCGCACCGAGAAATCCTCGATGGCGTAATACAGCGCATTCGCAGTGAAGTCGCGGCGCACGGCATCGTCTTCGATGCTGCCGTAGACGTTGTCGCGCAACAGCCGGCCGCCTTCGTGCATCTGCCGGTCACCGCTGCCGTCGTCGATATTGGCGCGGAAGGTGGCGACCTCGATGATCTCCCGTCCGAACACCACGTGCGCCAGGCGGAAGCGTCGCCCGATCAGGCGGCAATTGCGGAACAAGCCCTTCACTTCCTCGGGCGTGGCATCGGTGGCCACGTCGAAATCCTTGGGATGCCCACCCACCAGCAGGTCGCGGACCGCACCCCCCACCAGGTACCCGGCGAAGCCCGCATCGCGCAGCCGGTACAGCACGCGCAGCGCATTGGGACTGATGTCCTTGCGCGAGATCGTGTGCTGGTCGCGCGGGATGATGCGCAGGGAGACGGCGGGCGTGGTGGCTTGCGACGTAATGGTGGCGGGTCCGTATGGGGAGGTTTCGGGCGGGTTTCGTGGGTCTTGGAGCATTGCATCCGGCTGCCAGGCATTTGCCGCAGGCACGGACTGGCGAATATACTAGTCCGTCACGGCGCTATTACCAAAAAGCTCCCTTCGTCTAACGGTTAGGACGTGGCCCTCTCAAGGCTAAAATAGGGATTCGAATTCCCTAGGGAGCACCAAATTCCACTTGCGCGCCTGCAGCTACTCGCCCAAGGCGTGGAAATCGAATCAACAAAGCCCGGCTTGGAAGCCGGGTTTTTTTGTGCCGGGATCTTCCCCCGGATGCCGCGTTGGGAATGCTTTGCAACAGGTCCCGCGCGGTGCTCTAAACTTGCCCCATCCCTGCAACGGACCGGACCCATGCCCTTTGTCGTCACCGAGAACTGCATCAAGTGCAAGTACACCGACTGCGTGGAGGTGTGCCCGGTGGACTGTTTCCACGAAGGCCCCAATTTCCTGGTGATCGACCCGGACGAGTGCATCGACTGCACCCTGTGCGAGCCGGAATGCCCCATCAATGCGATCTACCCCGAAGACGACGTGCCCGCCGGACAAGAGGGCTACGTGGCCTTGAATGCCGAACTCGCCAAGTCCTGGCCCGTCATCACCACCCGCAAGGATCCATTGGCGGACGCGAAGGAGTGGGAAGGCAAGCCGGGCAAGTTGCCCCTGCTTGAACGCTGACGTTTTCCTGCTTCCTGAAACAGCACGGGCGCCTTTCGGCGCCCGTGCTGTTTGCTTTCCAGGGTTGGCTTACTTGCCCAGCGCAGCCTTCAGCTGTGCAATGAGCTTGGCCGGGGCCGCGCCAGCCGCGGGTATGCCGCGCGGATCGACCGCCGAGACATAGGTGCCGGTTTCCACCGAAGCGACGCGTACCAGGAAGTTGCTGCCCTCGTAGCTCACGTCATAGGTACCCAGCAGCGGGGCGCGGCTGGCAATCGTCACGCCCTCGACGGCACCCAGCGCCGTGCCCAGGTTGTTGAATACCTCGTCGCGGCTGCCCACCACGTGGAAGCTGGTGGTCGAGGCCGTGGCGGTTTCCTGCGAAACCAGCGAGGTGGACGCAGGCGGCAGCTTCATGGCGCCTGCGGTGTTGGGCAGGTTGAGGTCCGGCGGCACTTCAAGCGGACGGGTCTCGGCGCTCATGGCGTAATCCGGGTTGCCCTTCTTGAACCACTTGCAGCCGGACACGCCGAGCACCGACACGGCCAGCGCCACGAAGACCAGCGGCCGCGAAATTGAGTTGGATACACGCATGGGTAAATCTCCTGGAAAATTTCGTACTGGGTTAGGCCGCGACGGTATCGTGGCTGGAGTGTTCTTCCAAGGCGAGTGCGGCGGCGACCAGTCGGTCGGCCTCGGCCTGGTAAGCAGTGGAAAGGGAGAGCAGCGGCAAGCGCAGGCCTGCGCCGTAGCCCATGCCCTGCAGCAATGCCTTCACCGGGATGGGGTTCGACTCCACTCCCAGGAACGGATAGAACGGCTGCAACTGCAGGTCCCAGGCTTCAGCCTGGCCGGGTTGGCCACCGCGCGACAGGTCGCAAAGCCGACGGAAGGCAGCGGGCAAGGCGTTGGAACCGACCGAGATCAGCCCATCAGCCCCGGCCAGCATGGCACGGCAGGCCGTGGGGTCGTCGCCACTCAGCACCGCGAAGCCGGCACTGCGCAGCGGCAGCAGTGCCGCCATGCGCTCGGGTTCAGCACGCGCTTCCTTGATGCCGACGATGCCGGGATGCGACACGAGTTCCGCCACCGTTTCCGGCAACAGGTCGCAACCCGTGCGGCCCGGCACGTTGTACAGCACCACCGGAAGACCGCCTTCGTCGGCGACGGCGCGGTAGTGGGCGATCAAACCGGCCTGGGTCGGGCGCACGTAGGGAGGGGTCACCACCAGCGCAAGATCGGCACCCATGGCGGCGGCGCGGCGGGTCTGGGCAATGGTCTTGGCGGTGTTCATCTGGCCGGTGCCGGCCAGCACCGGGATGCGGCCGTTGACGGTATCCAGCGCAACCTTCAGCAGGGTGTCGTATTCATCGTCCGACAACGCGGCGGCTTCACCGGTGGAGCCAGCGACTACCAGGCCCTGGCTGCCGCCGGCCAACTGCTGCGCCAGCAGGCGGCGCCACGCGTCGAGGTCAAGATCGCCCGCGGCCGTGAACGGGGTCGCAAGTGCGGTGATACTGCCGGAAAGGGACAAGCGACTGCCTTCGAATGGGGATCGCGCGGGGTGCCGCGCACTGTGCGATGTTACTTGCGGCACGAAACCACGGGCAAGTATGCTGGGCCATGCACCGGGCACCTGCCCTGTCGCCATTCAGACTGAAGGCCCGCAGTATCGACATGCCGGAAGCACCTTTGACCGATCCAAACGCCCGGCCTTCGCCGAACGAAAACCATCTCCTGATCAACGCCTACACGACGCATCCGGAGTCTCCCTTGCTGTCCGTGACCCGCCGGATCGCCGACAGCGGCTGCAACCTGGTCGATGCGCGCCTGTCCACCGTGGGCCGCGACGTGTCAGTGACCGCCCTGGCAACCGGCTCATGGGACGCCGTCGCCAAGCTGGAAGCCATGCTGACCCGCCTGGAGCGCGAAGAGTCGCTGAAACTGGTGTGGTACCGCACCGGCGCCAAGGTGGTGCAGTCCAACCTGCTGCCCTACATCGTGGAAGTGGTGGCCGCGGACAAGCCCGGCATCCTGTTCCAGCTGGCGGATTTCTTCGACCGCCAGGGCATCACCATCGAGAACCTGCAGAGCACGCGCTACCGCGCCATGCAGACCGGTGCGGAAATGTTCTCGGCCCAGGTCACCATCGGCGTGCCGGCCAACATGCACATCGCCGCGTTGCGCGATGACTTCCTCGAATTCTGCGACCACTTGAACCTGGACGCGATCATGGACCCGATGAAGTTCTGACCTGATGACGAAAACCGGCACGGCACTGAGCAAGACCACGCTGAAGCTTCCACTGGCACTGTCCGGCGGAGACACCGCGAAACTCTCCGACTACGCCGGGCAATGGCTGGTGCTGTACTTCTACCCCAAGGACAGCACGCCGGGTTGCACCACCGAAGGCATCGACTTCAACGCGCTGCTGCCCAAGTTCAAGAAATTGAACGCCACGGTGCTGGGCGTCTCGCGCGATTCGGTCAAATCGCACGACAACTTCTGCGCCAAGCAGGGCTTCAGGTTCCCGCTGGTGAGCGACGCGGCTGAAGCCTTGTGCCAGGCCTTCGACGTGATCCACGAAAAGAACATGTACGGGCGCAAGGTGCTGGGCGTGGTGCGCAGCACCTTCCTGATATCGCCTGACAGTCGCATCGTGCAGGAATGGCGCGGCGTGAAAGTAGCCGGCCATGCCGACGCAGTGCTGGATGCCTTGAAGGTCGCAAGCAAGCAGTGACCGTCCCCTTCCTCCATGCCTCCACTGCCCCGCCCCTGCGGGCCGCGGTGGTTCGCTGGCGCTCCATTTTCCACGCTGTTCCAACCGCTGCACCCATCCCACACCCCACCCTCCGCGAGGCTGTCTAGATGACCCGAAGCAAGCGCATCTACGTGTTGGATACCAATGTGCTGATGCACGACCCGACCGCGCTGTTCAAGTTCGAGGAACACGATGTCTTCCTGCCCATGCAGGTCATCGAGGAACTGGACAACGCCAAGAAAGGCATGACCGAAGTCAGCCGCAACGCGCGCCAGGTCAGTCGCTTCCTCAATGAACTGATCGAAGGCGCAGGCGCCGAACAGATCGATGCCGGCATCGTGCTGAGCCATCCGCAAGGCCTGCAGCTGAAGTCGCAAAGCGCGATCGGTCGACTCCATTTCCAGACCAGGCCGATTGCGCCGGGCCGCACCTTCGGCACCATCGCACCCGACAACAAGATCCTGGCCGCGGTGCTGGAATTGCGCGAGGAACACGCCGACACGCCAGTGATCCTGGTGTCGAAGGACATCAACCTGCGCATCAAGGCCGCGATCAGCGGACTGGTGGCCGAGGACTACGAAAACGATCGCGCGCTGGATGATTTCAGCCTGCTGTTCACCGGTGCGACGGAGCTGTCGAGCGATTTCTGGGACCGCCACGAGAAAGACCTGCGCTCGTGGAGCGACAAGGCCGGGCGCACCAGCTACGAAGTCAGCATGACCGACGACGAGGACTGGTATCCCAACCAGTTCCTGTACCTGCCGGGCGAAGACGAGGTGGAGTTCCGCGTTGCCAAGATCGGCACCGACAAGAAAGCCACGCTGGCGCTGGCCGATGATTTCCGCAGCAGCCAGCATGCGGTGTGGGGCATCACCGCGCGCAACCGCGAGCAGAATTTCGCGCTGAATGCGCTGATGGATCCGGAAATCGACTTCGTCAGCCTGCTGGGCACCGCCGGCACCGGCAAGACCCTGCTCGCACTTGCCGCAGGCTTGGCGCAAACCATGGACCAGCAGCGCTACCGCGAGATCATCATGACCCGCGCGACGGTGTCGGTAGGCGAGGACATCGGCTTCCTGCCCGGCACCGAGGAAGAAAAGATGACGCCGTGGATGGGCGCGCTGACCGACAACCTGGAAGTGTTGACCCACAACCAGGACGGCGGTGCGTGGGGACGTGCCGCGACGAATGACCTGCTGGCCTCGCGCATCAAGATCCGCTCGATGAACTTCATGCGCGGGCGCACGTTTCTCAGCCGCTATCTGATCCTCGACGAAGCGCAGAACCTCACGCCCAAGCAGATGAAGACGCTGATCACCCGCGCCGGCCCCGGCACCAAGATCGTATGCCTGGGCAACGTGGAACAGATCGATACGCCCTACCTGACCGAGACGACCTCCGGCCTCACCTACGCCGTGGATCGCTTCAAGAACTGGGCCCATAGCGCGCACATCACCCTGCGTCGCGGTGAGCGTTCGCGCCTGGCGGATTACGCGTCGGAAGTGTTGTAAGCCGAAGTGGGCACGCAGCTGCCGCGCTGGGTATGGGTAGGCGCGGTGCTGCTGGCCTGCGTGGGCGGCATGGTCAACGTGATTGGCTACCTGGGTTTCGAACACCAGGCAGTCAGTCACCTGACCGGCACTACCAGCCTGCTGGGCGCGGCCCTGGCGCATGGCGACTGGAAGGCGGTCGCCCACCTGTGGGGCGTGCTGATTGCCTTCTGCCTCGGCGCGATGATCAGCGGCATGATCATCCAGGACAGCACGTTGCGGCTCGGACGACGCTACGGCGTGGTGCTGGCGCTGGAATCACTGCTGCTCTTCGCAGCCATTCCCCTGTTCTGGAAAGAACAGATCTACGGCGCATTGCTTGCCGCCACGGCGTGCGGCCTGCAGAACGCGATGGCCACTACCTACAGCGGCGCCGTGGTGCGCACGACCCACGTCAGCGGCATGTTCACCGACCTGGGCATCGGACTTGGCCACCTGCTGCGCGGCCTGCCCTTGCCGATGCGCCGATTGACCCTGAGCGGCCTGATCATCAGCGGCTTCCTGGGGGGCGGCATCATCGGCGCATGGCTGTTCAGTCGACTGAAATACGATGCTTTGCTGGCCCCGGCCTTCCTGACCGGCGCCGTTGGCATCGGTTATGTGCTGTACCGGCAATGGGCCGCAGCCAAGCGTGATCCGGCTGACGGATAGGCGTTGCCGATCGGAAACAGACGCAGGGCATGCCGACATTGCACAATGCCTGCATGACAGAAAACCACCTTGTTTCCGCACTCACCATCGCCGGCTCCGATTCCGGCGGCGGTGCTGGCATCCAGGCCGACCTGAAGACCTTCGCTGCGCATGGCGTGCACGGCCTGTCTGCCATTGCTGCCTTGACCGCACAGCACACCCGCGGCGTCAGCGCGGTGCATGTGCCACCGGTTGGATTCCTGAAAGCGCAGATCGACGCCTGCTTCGACGATTTCAATATCGGCGCGATCAAGCTGGGCATGCTGGCCAATGCCGAAGTGATCCGCGTGGTGGCCGATGCGCTGGAGTACTACCTGGTTCCGCCTGCACGCTGCACTGTCGTTCTGGATCCGGTCATGGTGGCCACCAGTGGCGCGAAACTGCTGGAAGATCGCGCCATCGCGGCCCTGCGCAACGGCTTGCTGCCGCGTGCCGCGATCCTCACCCCCAACATCCCGGAAGCCGAACAGTTGCTGGAGCGGCGCATCACCACGCTGGACGACATGCACGTTGCCGCGCGCGACCTGCTCAGGATGGGACCACACGCGGTGCTGTTGAAGGGCGGCCACCTGCACGGTGGCGATGACGTCACCGACTTCTACCTTGATGTGCATGGCGGCAGCCATGTCTTTTCGCACCCACGGCTGCAGGTGGACGCGCACGGTACAGGCTGCACGATGGCATCCGCGATCGCGGCCAATCTGTGTCTGGGCATGTCGATGGCCGATGCCTGCGCGGCGGCATCGGACTACATCCACGTCGCCTTGCTCGGCGGCTACCGTCCCGGTCGCAGCGACATCGTGGTACTGGACCATTTCGGGGCAGCACGCACGCGATGAGTGTCGATACAGTGGAAATTCCTGTCGTTGCCGGTGATGGCCACGGCTACCAACTGATCACGCGTATCCCAGCCCAACCCACGGCATCGCTGCTGTGGCTACCGGCACTGGGCGTTGCAGCAAGGCACTACGCGCCACTGGCCGACGCCTTGGCTGCACGCGGGGTCGCGGTATTCCTGCACGAAATGCGCGGCAACGGCAGCAGCAGCCTGCGCGCCAGTCGCGACGTCGATTGGGGTTACCGCGAAATCCTGGCGGATATCGCGAGCAGCGCAACCGTGATGCGACGACACTGTGCAACAGCCGAGCGCGTCATTGGCGGCCACAGCATCGGCGCGCAGTTCGCCGCCTGCCACCTGGGCCTGCATCCGGGTGAATTCCAGACACTGTGGCTGGTCGCCAGCGGCTCGCCGTACTGGCGCACGTTCCCGGCTCCAAAGCGTTATGTATTCCCGTTCGCCTACCAGTTCGTGGCGTGGCTGGCACAACGCCGTGGCACCCTGCCCGGCCGCCAATTGGGTTTTGGCGGCGACGAAGCGCGCAGCCTGATGCGCGAATGGGCCCGCGTGGGCCTGAGCAATCGCTATGCCGCGACCGGGCTTGGTACGGACCTGGAAGCCGCATTGTCCACCGTCGACGCGGACGTGGGCGCAGTGTTGCTGGAGCGCGACTGGTTCGCGCCTCGCCGTTCAATGCAGGCCTTGCTCGACAAGTTGCCGCGTTCCAGGCCGACGCTGGCTACGCTGGGGAGCAAGGCACTCGGCACCCGTGCCGATCATTTCGCATGGATGAAGCAACCTGCTGCCGTCGTCGACGCGTTGCTGCGCGAACCGGCTCAGTCAGCTGCATAACCCTGCGGGTTCATCGACTGCCAGCGCCACGCATCGCGGCACATGGCATCCACGTCGAGTCGTGCCTCCCAGCCAAGCAATTCCCTGGCCAGGCTGGGGTCCGCATACACCGTGGCCACGTCGCCGGGGCGGCGGGCCACGATGTCATAGGGAATCTCACGGCCCGATGCTTTCTCGAAGCCCTTCACCAGGTCCAGCACGCTGACGCCGCGCCCGGTGCCGAGGTTCACCGTCACGCTGCGGTCCGCACGCACCAGGTAATCCAGCGCATCCGCGTGCGCGCGGGCCAGGTCCACGACATGGATGTAATCACGCACGCCGGTGCCGTCGGGCGTAGGGTAATCGCCGCCGAACACCTGCAGTTTTTCACGCCTGCCCACCGCGACCTGGCAGATGTAGGGCATCAGGTTGTTGGGAATGCCGGAGGGATCTTCACCTATCAAGCCCGATGCATGCGCGCCAACCGGATTGAAGTAGCGCAGGTTGGCCGCGCGGAAACCGGGATCGGACACGCACAGGTCTTCGATCAACTGCTCCATCACCAGCTTGGTGCGGCCATAAGGATTGGTGACCTGCAGGCGCGCATCCTCGTTGACGGGCACGCGCTCCGGATCTCCATAGACCGTGGCCGACGAACTGAATACCAGGCGCTTCACCCCGGCATCCTGCATGACCTGCAGCAAGCCGATCGTGCCGCTGATGTTGTTGTCGAAGTAATCGAGCGGACGCTCGCAGGATTCGCCCACGGCCTTGAGTGCGGCGAAATGGATCACCGCATCGAAACTGGCATTCGCGAACACCGCTGCCATGCCCCCCCTGTCACGCACGTCAAGCGCATGGAACGTGGGCTTTATTCCGGAAATTTTCCCGATACGCTCCAGCGCAAGCGCGGAACTGTTGACTAGGCTGTCGACGATCACGACCTCATGGCCGCGACCCAATAATTCGACAGAGGTGTGGGCACCGATGTAGCCCGCGCCGCCGCATAACATGATTCGCATGGATTTCCCTGGCATTGAAACCGTTCAAATTTGAGATTTTTGCAGCCTAGCGGAGGCAACATGCCCGGCCGCAGTCGAAGTCTGTACGATAACCCGTCGAGCTGCAGGCCAATTGGACCCGACTAGCGGATGCTTGGCCTGATCACAGTCCATTCGTCGTTCTGAAGGCATGGAATCGCCAGAAGCCTGGCAACTATTCGCCACAATACAATGAATCAGGAGCACCCCACGCCAATGAATGCGTCCTTGCCAGCCACTGACCAGATCCGCATTGCAGTGATAGGGCTGGGCTATGTCGGCTTGCCGCTTGCCGCCGCTTTCGGCAAGAACTTTCCCACCCTCGGCTTCGACATCAACAGCAAGCGCGTGGGCGAACTTGGGCAATACCACGACCACACGCTTGAAGTCTCGCCGGATGAATTGCGCGCAAGCAGCCAACTCAGTTTCAGCGACGATGCGGAGGCCCTGTCGTCGTGCAACGTCTTCATCATCACCGTGCCCACGCCGATCGATGAATACAAGCGCCCGGACCTGCGCCCGCTGGAATCGGCAAGCCGCGCGGTTGGCAAGGCCATCGGCAAGGGCGGCGTGGCGATTTACGAGTCAACCGTGTACCCCGGCGCCACGGAAGAAGTCTGCGTGCCCATCATCGAGCGCGAATCGGGCCTGCAATTCAACCGGGACTTCTACGCCGGCTACAGCCCCGAGCGCATCAACCCCGGCGACAAGCAGCACCGCCTGGAAACGATCATGAAAGTGACTTCGGGTTCCACCGCCGAGGCTGCGGACTTCGTTGACGCCCTCTATCGCTCCATCATCACCGCCGGCACGCACAAGACCAGCAGCATCCGCGTGGCGGAAGCGGCCAAGGTCATCGAAAACACCCAGCGCGATGTCAACATCGCGTTGATCAACGAGCTCGCGCTGATCTTCCACCGCCTGGGCATCGACACCCACGAAGTGCTGGAAGCCGCGGGGACGAAGTGGAACTTCCTGCCCTTCCGTCCCGGCCTGGTCGGCGGCCACTGCATCGGCGTGGACCCTTACTACCTGACCCACAAGGCGCAGCAGATCGGCTACCACCCCGACGTGATCCTGGCGGGGCGGCGCATCAACGACGGCATGGGCAGCCACGTGGCGCGCCGCGTGGCCAAGCTGATGGCCCAGCGCAACCTGCAGACCACCCAGTCCAACATCCTTGTCCTTGGCCTGGCTTTCAAGGAGAACTGCCCCGACCTGCGCAACACCAGGGTCGTGGACATCATCGCCGAACTGAAAAGCTACAACGCCAACGTGCATGTCCACGACCCGTGGGTAAGCGCCGAAGAGGCACGGCACGAATACGGCATCGACCTGGCCGCAACGCCGGATGCCGGTCGCTACGACGCCATCATCCTGGCCGTCTCACATCGCGAATTCATCGCACTGGGCGCTGATGGCATACGTGCATTCGGCAAGCCCGATGCAGTGCTGTTCGACGTCAAGCGCGCCCTGCCGCGCGCCAGTGTCGACGACTGCCTGTAGACTCCGGGCAGGACACCCGGTTCAACGAATAATCCAAGGACTCCCATGCGCGTCATGGTCACCGGCGCCGCCGGCTTCATCGGCTCACACCTCAGCGAACGCCTGTTGGCGCGTGGCGACGAGGTGCTGGGCTATGACAATCTCAACGCCTACTACGACCCGCGCCTGAAAGAGGCACGCCTGGCCAAACTGCTGCCGCAGGCCGGTTTCAGTTTCGTGCGCGCTTCGCTGGAAGACCGCGCCGCGCTGGACGCCGCCTTCGACGAGTTCAAGCCGCAGCGCGTGGTCAACCTGGCGGCCCAGGCCGGCGTGCGCTACTCGCTGGAAAATCCCCATGCCTATATCGACAGCAACATCGTCGGCTTCCTCAACATCCTTGAAGCCTGTCGCCATCGTGGCATCGAACATCTCGTATACGCCTCGTCCAGCTCGGTCTATGGCGCCAACAAGAAACTGCCCTTCGCGGTGGAAGACAGCGTGGACCACCCGGTCAGCATGTACGCGGCCACCAAGAAGGCCAACGAGCTGATGGCGCACACCTACAGCCATCTGTTCGGCCTTCCGACCACGGGCCTGCGCTTTTTCACCGTCTATGGCCCTTGGGGCCGGCCGGACATGGCCTTGTTCCTGTTCACCCGCAAGATCCTGGCGGGCGAACCGATCGACGTGTTCAACCATGGCCACCACACGCGCGACTTCACCTACGTGGACGATATCGTGGAAGGCGTGATCCGCACCCTCGACCGCGTGCCCGGCCCGGACCCGCAATACGACCCGCTTGCGCCGACCCCGGCCACCTCCAGTGCGCCGTACCGCGTCTACAACATCGGCAACCACCAACCCGTCCAGTTGCTGCGCTACATCGAGGTGCTGGAAGACTGCCTGTGCCGCAAAGCTGAACGAAACCTCCTGCCGCTGCAGCCCGGCGACGTGCCCGACACCTATGCCGATGTCGAAGCGCTGCAGCGTGACACGGGGTATTCACCTGCCACCTCGATCGAAGTGGGCGTGCGCCGTTTCGTTGACTGGTACCGGGGCTTCTACGCGGTTTGAACCAGGCAGTTCCGGCCCGCCGTGGCCGGATAGGGGCCCTACCCGCGTTATAAAAGACGTGACCACCACAGGGGAAAATGGAATGTCGCGTATCGTCTCTGGCCTGCTGGCCCTCTGCTTGTCACTCATGCTCGCCTCTTGCGCCACAAGCGGCGCCAGCGGCAGCCCTCCGCCCTTGGAAGCCACGGCTACCGCCGTCGAGGCTTACCACATTGGTGTCGATGACATCGTGCAGGTTTCGGTCTGGCGTAATCCGGAGCTTGGCATCACCGTACCCGTACGCCCTGATGGAATGATCTCCGTGCCACTGGTCGGCGACGTGGCAGCCGGCGGACATACGCCTGCCGAAGTCGCCGCCGACATCCAGACCAAGCTCGCCAGCTACGTCCGTGATCCGCAAGTCGCGGTCATCCTGACTGACCTGCGCAGCCACGAATACCTCTCGCGTGTCCGGGTCACCGGTGCGGTCCGCCAACCCATCTCCATTCCCTTCCGCCCGGGCATGACCGTGCTGGATGCAGTGCTGGCGGCCGGCGGGGTGACTGAATTCGCCGCTGGAGATCGCTCTGAGCTCTACCGCAAGGGCACCGAAAGTACCCAGACGTACCAAGTTCGCCTTGACCGCATACTCAACCACGGCGACCTCTCCACCAACTTCCCCGTTGCACCCGGCGATGTCATCACCATTCCCGAGCGCACATTCTGATGAGTCCCAATGCACTTCCCGCCCGCCGCACCACCGCCACCTCCCCGTCCAGCAAGCAACTGACCCCGAGCGAACTGGTACCGATCCTGCTGAACGAGGGCAAGCGCAACTTGGTGCCGCTGGCGTCGATCTTTGCAGTGATCGCACTGCTGACGCTGTTCGTGGGGTTGTTGTTGCTTCCCAAGAGCTACACGGCCTCGACGACCATCCTGGCCCAGGAGAGCGACATCATCCAGCCCTTGCTGGAAGGTCGCGCCGTGGCCACGGGCGTCACCGACCGCGCCGGCATCGCACGCCAGGTGATCTACAGTCGCAAGGTGCTGGAGGACGCGCTGGAAACCGGCGGCTGGCTGGAAGACAAGCCCACTGCCCTGCAGCGTGACCGGCTGCTTGAAGCGCTGAAGGAACGCATCACCATCCGCGCTTCCCGGCCGGATCTGGTCGAGATCACTTACCGCGATTCCGACGCACAGCGCACCTACAAGGTTACCGAGCGCCTGGGCGCGATGTTCATCAAGGAAAGCCTTGCCACCAAGGGTCGCGAAAGCCGCGAGGCCTACCAGTTCATCGATGCGCGCGTGAATGATTACCACAAGAAACTCACTGACGCCGAAGACAACCTGCAGAAGTACCGTTCGGCCAATGCTGACGCGCAACCTGGCAGCGCCACCGATGCCAGCACTCGCATAAGCGCATTGCGCACGCAGGTCGAACAGACCCGCATGGCGCTGCTGGAACAGCGCTCGCGCGAAAGCGCGATCACGTCGCAACTTTCGGGTGAATCGGCCGTCACCGCAGTCCAGACTCGCGAAAGCCTGTACCGCGGGCAATTGCTTGAACTGCAGGGACAACTCGACCGCCTGCTGCTGACCTACACCGAGCAATACCCGGACGTGGTGCGAATCCGCCACCAGATGGCCGACATCCAGCAATCCATGCGTGACGAAGAACGGCGCCGCGCGACGGCGCCCACTACCGCCAGCCCATTCGATGATGCCCAGATGAACCCGTTGTACCAGGAACTGCGCAGCCAGCAGGGCGCGGCGCGGCGCGAAATGGCAGCCACGCAATCCCGGATGGGAATCGCGGAATCGCTGTTGGAGGAAGAGCTTGGCCGCAGCCGTCGCATCGCGGAATCCGAGAGCGCGCTGGCGGAATTGACACGCGACTACGAAGTCAACCGCGACATTTACCAGGACCTGCTCCGTCGCCGCGAGAACGCCCGCGTGTCCATGGAACTGGACCGCGAGGAACGCGGCCTGACCTTGCGCGTGCAAGACCCGGCGATCATGCCGCTACGCCCGACCGGCCTGCGTTTCATGCACTTCGCGATAGCCGGGCTTTTCATGGCCCTCGCGGTGCCACTGGGGCTTTTGTTCCTGCGCGTGCGCTTCGACCCACGCATGCGTTCGCCTGCACAACTGCAGAAACACTCGGAAATCCCGCTACTGACCATCGTCCCGATCTACCGTACGCCGCGGGCGCAGCGCCTGCAGCGCACGCGCACCGCGATGAGCATCGGGATACTGGCCGCCGTGGTGCTGGCCTATGGCCTGGCCCTCGGCTACAAGCATATGGTCGCGTGACGCGGACGCCATGAACCGACAAGACAACCTGGAATTGCCTGTGACCCCGGACAACGAAAGCCCGCAGGGCGCAATGCGCCGCAACGATGCTGCACGTTCGATCGCACTACTCGACGAACCGCGGGCACTGACCACACGCGAGCTCGAGGATCGCAGCCTGATCCACCGCAATGATTCCGTGCGTGAACAGGCCGACGCGTTCCGCGAATTGCGCACGCGACTGCTGTCGCTGGGAGGTGAACGCAATTTCGTCACCCTTGTGGCTCCGATCAGCCACGGTTGTGGCGGCAGTTTCGTCGCCCGCAACCTTGCCACCGCGTTTGCCTTCGACGACACCAAGACCTCCCTGCTGATCGACTGCGACGTACTGCATCCATCACAACAGTGGGCGCTGGGCGTGGATGCTTCCGAGGGCGGCTTGATGGACTACCTGGAAGACAGCGCCCTGGATGTCGCCAAGATCCTCTATCGCACGGGCATACCTCGCCTGCGCCTGATCCCAAGCGGCGTGCAGCGTGAAACGACGGGCGAATCGTTCACATCGTTCCGCATGCGCGCACTGGTTGACTCACTGCGCAGCCGCTACCCGGATCGCTACTTGATCCTAGACAGCCCCTCGGTACTAGGCTCGCCTGACGCGCGCATCCTCTCCGAGCTGGCTGACCTGGTAGTGCTAGTGGCAGGTTACGGCAAGGTCACACCTGAAAAAGTGGACACTGCACTGGCCAGTTTCCCCGGCGAAAAGCTGGCCGGCGTCGTGTTCAACCACCTGCCCTGAACGGGCGCGGAAAAGGAGAAGGCACATGCACCGGATAACCATGCGTGCTTCGGTCATTGCCGGCGCTATCGCCGCTACCCTGCCTTGCACGGCCTTGGCCGCGCGGGTGGACTACAACGTGGACCTTGGCGTCGAGTGGAACGACAACGTCGCGTTGAGCGCCCTTGACCCGATTGACCAGCGCTACCTGCGCAGCGGACTTGGCTTCACGCTCACGGAAACCAATTCGATGCTGCAGGCGAGCGTTGACGGCCGCGTCGAGTATCGTAATTACAAGGATGACATCTTCACCGACACCGTTGACGGCACGCTCTCGGGACGCGTCAACTGGATCATCATCCCGCAGCGCCTGTTCTTCCTGGCGGAAAACAACCTGTCGGTGCAGCCCGTGGATGCGCTGGTGCCTGACGCACCGGGCAACAGGCAGCAAGTCAATGTGTTTTCGATGGGACCGACGTTGCTGGTCAATTTATCACCCTCGCTGCAGGGGCAGGGCGAATTGCGTTACGTGAACAGCGATGCGGAAATCACCGACGAATTCAATTCTCAACGCGTCGCGTTGGCCCTGCGTACGATCAAGGAACTATCCCCGACCAGCCGCATCTCGCTCAACATGCAGGCACAACGGGTCGACTTCGACGACGACGTCGTCGCACGCGACTACAACCGCTATGACGTGTTCGGACGCTATTCACGCACACTTGCGCAGTTCGAGCTCGGCACCGACCTGGGCTATTCACGTCTTGACTACCGTGGCGGCGAAAGTCGCTCGGAACCATTGATTCGCGTGGATGCCGCGTGGAACCCGAATCCCAATCACAGTTTCGGCATAGCGGCTTCAAGCCAGTTCTCGGATACCGCCACGGATGCATTGTCGGGGATCCAGGCCGATGCAACGCTTCCTGAAAGCGTGTTGACGGGCGATGCAGTCGTAAACGCCTCGCCGTATGAAGTCCGCAGCCTGGACCTCAACTACGCCTACACCAGCACGCGCACCACGTTCTCCCTTGCGCCTTACCTGCAGAACCGGGATTACGTGGATTCCGATGAATTCGACCAGGAAAGCCAAGGTGTGCGCGCCGACCTGAACTGGCTGGTACGTCGTTCACTCAGCGCGGGTGCCTATGCAACCCGCGAAAGCATCGACTATACCCAGTTGGGCCGCACCGACGACACCACGCGCTTGGGCGCAGTACTGCGCTACCAGTGGGCGCCACGCTGGAGTTCGGCTTTGCAATGGGAGCGTTACCGGCGTGACAGTACTGCCGCAGGGCAGACCGTATCCCAGAATATCGTTTACCTGAGCATCTCCTATTCCAACCGCTGAGTGATGAGGCCATGAGCAAGCCGCCAGTCAATCCGCACACTCCCCCACGCGCCCGGATGCGCGCATGGCCCGGCGTCTTGTTGCTGTGCCTCGCACTGCTGGCCGCCGCCATCGGCCAGTGCAGCGAGCCTGACCATGCGGGTTCCAGTATTTCGCCTGTTATGGCAACCGCCGTGCAGGAACCCGTGCCAGCATCATCGCCACCGCCTGCAGCGACAGCGTCGTCGACTAGCAAGCTCAACGTGGATCTCTCTTTCGTCGACAAGAAATCCGATGCCTACGGGCGCTTCAGGTCATGGGTGGATTCAGCCGTTGCCGGCAGCCCTGGCTATGCGTTCTCGGCGACTGACGCAGCGCTGATGTATCGGCTGTCCGAGTCGAAGAAATATTGCGTCCTGGCGATGAAGATGGTGGAGCAACAAGTCACCGAAGCCGAGGCTGCCATCGCCTCGGGTGGACGGCCGGCCATCTCCGGCGACTCCTACCTGGAAGTCGGCCCTTATATTGCAGACCTGGCACTGACGCTGGACAGCTGCGCAGCCGACATTTCTCCCGAGCAACGCGAGCGCTGGTCAGCCTACGCGGAACAGGCCGTGTGGAATGTCTGGAATCACGCCTCGGCCCAATGGGGTGGCCGCCCGCATCCTTGGACGGGATGGTCAACCGACAATCCTGGCAACAACTACTACTACAGCTTCCTGGAAGCCACGATGTTCTGGGCACTGGTGAGTGGCAATGAGAAGTGGATGAAGGATCTTCGCGAGCGCAGGCTGCCGCCGCTCAAGTCCTACTTCGCCAAGCTGCCCGGTGGCGGCAGCAGCGAGGGCACGGGCTACGGTGCCGCGCACATGCGCCTGTTCTCGATTTACCGGCTATGGCGCGACAGCACCGGCGAAGACCTCGCGACGGCGAGCACGCACTCACGCGACAGCATTCCCTACTGGGTCCATGCCACGGTGCCTACGTTGGATCGGTTCGCGCCGATCGGTGACCAGTCGCGCAACTCCGTCCCGGAGCTGTATGACTACCATCGCCGACTGGTGCTGGAGGCAAGGCAACTGACCCAAGAGCCCGGCGCACTTGGCATGTCGTCATGGTGGCTGGACTCCATTTCCGTACCCAGGATGTCTGGTGGCTTCAACAGCCGCTACGACCTGCTTCCCGCAGGCACGGGCGGCACGCCGCCTGTAGCACTCAGCCACCATGCCGTGGGCACCGGGCATTTCTTCACGCGCACTGATTGGGGCAAGGACGCAATGTGGCTCGCGTTCATTGCCGGCCCTTACAACGAAAGCCATGCCCACCAGGACCAGGGGTCGTTCACCTTGTTCGCAAATGACTGGCTTGCGGTTACCCAGAACATCTGGAGCCACAGCGGCATCCAGCAGGGCACGGAAGTGCACAACGTAGTGCGTTTCGAGCGCAGCAACAGCAGTGCAAGCCAATGCGCATCACCGGGCGGCGATACCATCGTGCACCAATGCGAAAGCAGCCAGTCACGATCCACGGTGACGATCACGCCCGGTGCCGATGGCGCTTTTTCGGCAGTCGCGGACTTGACTCCGGTCTATCGCGGCAATCCTGCCCTCGTTAGCTGGCAGAGGAAACTGGACTTCGCTGCCCGCAAGCTCACGGTTCGCGACCAATTCAAGCTGGGAACGGGCACGCGCGCCATCTTCCAGGTGAACGTACCGACCGAACCCAAGGTCAATGGCAACGAGGTGGTCGCCGGAAACCTGCGGGTGCGGGTGCTGGAACCTGCCAACGCCGTCATTGGGCTGCATGACTGGAGCAAGGTGGATAGCCAGGAATTCCGCAAAGGGTGGCGCATCGATATTTCCGGCGGCCACGATGGCTATGTGGTCGAACTATCCGAAAAATGAAATGGGTCACACTTTAAAAGTGACCTGATGACGTGCCAAGCCGTTTATACACGCAATAGCGAGATCCGGGCGTTCGCGTACCTTCGATAAACCCGGATGCCAGCTGAACGACAGGATTTTTCGCGGTATTTTTTCGTCCGGTTACGCGGAATCGCCACGTTATGATGCGCCTGCCGCTACGTTGGTATGGGCTAGGGGGAGCCAGAGCGACGCGACAATAATCGTATTGTCGTCGTCCTGCGTGCGGCTCCAGAGGAGAGCCCCCTTGTCGCCCCATCCTGCATCATCCGTGTCTTCGGCCACCCTGCGTAGGCCCCCGAATCGCTTGCGTCCCATCGCCACCGTGCTGATCGGCAGCACCTTCCTTGCTACCGTGCTGGTATCCAGTGCCGCTGGACTGCTCGGCGAACGCTGGGAACGGTGGTCACTTAATGCGCTCGATGACACTGGCATCAGCCCGCAGCGGATACGGTCGTTTGCGCGCGCCTATCCTACCGTCTTCATTTCCGCGCGATTGATCAGCCGTTTCAGCAGCGACCGCATCAACGCCGGGGCCTCCACGCCTGCAAGCGTCGGCATGGATGGAACCTCAGTCTCCACCCAGCAGGTTGCGACACCAACTGCGAGCGGCGGAAGGACCATGTCCAATTCGTCTCGCCCCCGACTCATCACACTGCCTTCGGCACTGCGGTACGTGGATCGCAACTCGGCTGCTTACACACGTTTCAAGGGCTGGGTGGATAACGCCGTGGCCGGGAGCCCGGGCTACGCGTTTGCCGCCAGTGAAGCAGCAATCATGTACCAGCTCTCACCCGAGACCAAGTACTGCACGCTCGCAGTCAACATGGTGGAGCAGCAGGTTTCCGCCGCGGAGGCGAGCATCGCCGCAGGCAGCAACCCTGAGGTTGCCGGCGACTCCTACCTTGAAGTCGGGCCGATGATCTCCGACCTGTCGATGACGCTCAATGCGTGCTCTGCCTTCATCACCGGCGCGCAACGGACGCGCTGGTCAGCCTATGCGGAACAGACTGTATGGAACATATGGAATTACAGCAACGCACGCTGGGGCACACGCTCGGCACCGTGGACCGGCTGGTCCGTTGACAATCCTGGCAACAACTACCATTACAGCTTCCTTGAAGCGACCATGTATTGGGCGCTGGCTACCGGCAGTACCACATGGATGGGCGAACTGCGCAATCGCCGGCTGCCGGCACTCCAGGCATATTTCGCCAAGCTGCCTGGTGGTGGTAGCAGCGAAGGCACTGGTTATGGCACTGCGCAAATGCGGCTGTTCTCGCTGTACCACCTGTGGCGGGATGCCACTGGCGTCGACCTGGCCAATACCAATACGCATGCGACGGACAGCATCTACTATTGGATCAATGCCACGGTGCCCACGATGGATCGATTCGCACCGATCGGTGACCAGTCGCGAAACTCAGTTCCCGAACTGTATGACTACCACCGCCGACTGGTCTTGGAAGCATGGCAGACTGCCAATGGCGAAAGCGCGCAACGTGCCGCCAGATGGTGGCTGACCAACATCAGGATGAAGAACAGCAGCGGCGTGGTGATGCCAGGTACGCAGATGAATTCCGGCTTCAACTTCCGCTACGACCTGCTTCCCAGTGGCACCGTCGCCACTCCGCCCAGTAATCTGGTCTACCATGCGACCGGAACTGGGCACCTTTTCGCCCGTACCGGCTGGGATTCCGCTGCAATGTGGGTCGCGATAGTGGCCGGCCCGTACAACGAAAGCCATGCGCACCAGGATCAGGGCTCTTTCACCCTGTTCTCAGGCGACTGGCTGGCAGTCACAGCCAATATCTGGAGCCACAGCGGCATCAACCAGGGGACAGACGTGCATAACCTTGTGCGCTTTGTTCGCAACGGAACCGTGGCACGCCAGTGCGAATCAACCACAAAGATTTCAACCATGACCGTCACGCCTGGTAGTGGCGGCGCTTTCACTGCCGCCGCAAACCTCACGCCCGCCTTCTGCGACAACACCGCCGTGACTTCATGGCAGCGTAATTTCAGCTTCGCCGCACGCAAGCTAACGGTCCGTGACACGTTTGCCATGACCACTGGCACTGCCGCCACATTCCAGGTGAATACGCCGGTATTGCCAATCCTCGTGAACAGCCGCGAGGCAACTGCCGGCCGCTTGCGGGTACGAGTGCTGGAACCTGCCAACGCCACGATCAACAGCAATTTCAGCACCGGGAAGTATGTCGAAGATGGTGCCCGTTACCGCATTGACGTTACCGGTGGCACCACTGGCTATCTGGTCGAGTTAAGCGAGATCTGAGGCATATCCGTAGCTTGGGGCAGGATGCCCCAAGCCGTCCATTCGAGCCAGTGGGTGCCGTCTTGGTTCACCGTGGCCTCGCAGCGGATTTTCGTTTCGCCACGGCGTGCTTGAAGTACTTCAGCATGTAGCCGGCAGATGCCAGCAGAGAAAGATCCTCCACATCCCGATAAATGCGCCATTGCCATCGCGCTGCACGAAGCTTGTTGGAAGACAAGGAACCATTGCGCACCAAATAATAGGCAAGGGGCTCATCGTGGTCGACGCGTATCGCCTTGCCTGCCCGACGCACCCTGTCCAGCCAGAACACGTAATCCTCGTGCCCCATAGGCATGAACGATACATCCCCGAGCGCGCGGTCATAAATACCTGTCAGGTTGCCGATATGGTTGCTTTCAAGCATGTCGTGGTGATCGACTTGCGGCGGCGGATCCACTCGAGACAACAAGCGGCCATCTTCGGCCACGCGCTGGTAGGCAGTGTAGGACACCATTGCACGCGCCTCCTTCATCCTGCCAAGCTGCAATTCCAGCTTGCGCGGATGCCACCAGTCATCGCTGTCCAGCAAGGCGATGTGAGTGCCTGACGCGGCCCGCATGCCAGCATTGCGTGCTTCGGTTACGCCGGCATTCGCGGGCTGGCGAATCGCCTTCACGCGCTGGTCTTGTCGCACGAAGCCTTCGATGATCGATGCCGATCCATCGCGTGACGCATCATCTATCAAGATGAGTTCCAGTTCGCCCATGCTCTGCTGCAACACGGACTCGATCGATTTGCGCATGGTGCGCTCTGCGTTGTACACCGGCATGATCACACTGACCAGCATGTCGACCCCGCTCGCCGGCCGGCAAGACCCAAGCCTTGCGTAGCGCCAGCCAAGATCATTCTTCGCGCGCCCTCGAACCTGCCCATGATGCTTTCGGCGGCGGCAGGAGGAAATCGCGATACTGGTTCGGGTCACCCTCATGCCCGGCCTCTGCAGCCTTGATGATGTTGTAGACCTCGCGCGAGGTCACGTAATGCAACACATACTTCTTGCCATCGTTGTAGGAACCCTCGAGATGGTCATGCATGGCATCCATGGCCGGGCCCAACAGCGTGTCCATGTCGTATTCCTGCGTCCCGTGGGTATGCACCTTCACGAATACCCAGTCAGGACGTCCTTCTACGTGAACCCCGGTGCGGACCCATGCATCCACCCGGGCCGGGGTCGGCGGGCAACCACGCCTGACGTCTGCATTCTCGATGCGCGGCACCAAACCCATGCGGCGCTCGCGCCAGTTCAATCCAAGCGGACCCTGCACGATCATCAGATCGCCACTGTCCGCACCGCCCACGCGCACCGGCACGCCGTCGTCGTGCGACTTGGGATGAAGAGGATCATCCGTGGCGTAGTAGATCGAGTTGATGGTACTGGTCTGGGTGTCGCTGGGCGCAGAAGGCAGGGTGAAATCCGCATAGCAGCCCAGCTCGCGCAACAGGATCAATTCATTGTTGATGCCGCACCAGCGACCGTCGCTGCGCGAATTGTCCAGGCACCAATTGCCGTGAATGAAGCCGAAGGCCAGCTTGCCACTACGGGGATCACGCGATAGCGCCCCATGGCGCTCGTGCAGGATGTGGCAAAACCGGGTAATGCTTTGCCGGAAATTCGCCTCGGTGTCATTGTCGTGATGCAAGTGGATCTCGATCTCGCCGAACCCATCCGCGCAAAGTGCAGCAAGCTTGTCGAGGTGCTCCACGGCATATTCTTCCTCTGGATAGAAGAAGCCGTGCTGGGGCGGACGTCCATCCGCATCACGGTGCCTGGATGCAAGCTTCCGGTATTCATCGCACCACCGGTCAACGCGCGCAGTCTGCGTTTTCAGGTCCGCGCCTTTCCACATCGGCTCGAAGTGGTCCACGAAGCAGAACATCACGTGCACGGGGCGGTCAGTCACCCGCGGCAGGCGGCGGCGCAGGTAGCTGCCGATCCAAATCTCCATGTTGCGCGCACGCAGCAGGCGCCAAGCAATGAACGCCACCAACGCAGGTGGCGCCAGGACCAACACTAACCACAATGGACCAGGCAAGTTCTCCCCCTTTAGATCAATGCCGAACCAGACTGCCTATCACTTCACACCAACGAAGGAAGCAGCCAGATCAGGACATGGCCGGGGAGGTCCACTGTTCTAGCTCTCTCGCGGCAATGCCCGCAGGGAGAAGCCTTCCGCCTTCCATGCCGGGATCAATGTCCGCAGTATTTCCAGTGAAATCGGACTGTCGTCATGCATCAGGATGATGTCTCCCGCAGACAACGGGTGACGGCGCATCACTTCGATGAGCTCGGCCGCCGGCCGGTGACTATAGTCCAAGCTGTCGTAGGACCAGTAGTCAACCCGGCGCCCCTGGCGCAAGAACCGCACCAGCATCGGCACGCTGAGCACGCCCCTGGGCGGGCGGAAACTATGGCGCGAGCGGCCATCGATCGAACTCAGCAAGCGGTCCGTGCGATCCACTTCCTCGAGCTGTTCGTCCAAGGACAACCGCTCGAAATGTGGATGGCTCATGGAATGATTGCCCAACGTATGGCCTTCGTCCGCGATACGGCGCACCAAGTCGGTGTTTGCCTCGATCTGGTTGCCGATGAGGAAGAAAGTCGCTTTGGCTCCATGCTCCGCCAACAGGTCCAGCAAACGCGGCGTGTGTTCAGGGTGCGGCCCATCATCGAAACTGAGGTATAGCCCACGTTGCGTGCGCGGCCCTGCCGTGGTCACCAGGCTGTTCGGCAACCAGCGTAGCAGCTTGAGTTTTCTTGGCCTGGGTGTCATGGGCTCAACTATGGATATGTCAACGGGTGTGCGAATGCAGCTTGGTGCGTCGACAGGGCGCTGGCGGCATTATTCCATGCCAGTGGTGGATGTGAATGAGGCGCGCGTGACATGTTCTCCTTCGCCTATGTGCCTGCGCTCGCATAGAGCCGCATGTAGCGCTCGGACATGGTGGTAAAGGACCCTTCTTTCTGTACCCAGGCATGTCCTGCATTGCCCATGCCTTCTGCACGCAGCGGCGATTGCAGCACATCGGCAATGGAATCCGCCAGCGCCTGCACGTCGCGCGACGGCACCAGCACGCCATTGATGCCATTTCTCACGATTTCCGCATTGCCACCCACTGCGGTGGCTACGATAGGCAAGCCGACCGCACAGGCCTCCAGCAAGGCGATGGAATACCCCTCGCTCAACGAAGACAGCGCGAACAGGTCCATGCCCTGTAGCAGGCGGGCCACGTCATTGCGATCGCCGAGGAAGCGCACGGCATCAATAACGCCTTCGGCGGCTGCCACCTGCTCCAATTGCTGGCGCAATGACCCATCGCCAACGACCACCAGCGCTGTGTCCGGTAAACGAGCATGTACTAGCCGGAATGCACGTATCAACGTGGCCTGGTCCTTGACCGGCTCTAGGCGGCCCACGGTTCCGATGATGCGCGTTCCTGCGGGCAATCCGAGCCCTGTTGCCAATGCTTCACGCACTGCAGTACTGGTAGCCGAGAACCCGTCGACGCGTATCCCGTTGGGGATGGAGAGCAGGCGAATGCGGGGACGCACTCCGCTGCGCCCGAACCGTTCTCGCGCGGCTTCACACACGGCGACCGCGTAATCAGTCAATCGCATGGAGCGGCGATACAGCCACTCGCCACGGCCGCCATGCACTGTTTCACCCATGCCATGGCGCGTATTGATTATTCGCTGCAAAGGCAGCCCGATCGATGCAAGCACGGCATGGTAGTGCGCAGTGGCATTGTGTGTATGCAGTACTGCCCCGGGCGTCTCCTTGAGCAGGCGGCGTGCATGGCGCACGGCGCGCATGTCGAGCCCCTGCTGCTTTCCACATGCGTCCACCGCCACTCCAGCGGCAATCAGCTCGTCGGCCAGGAGGCCTTGCTCGTAGAGACAGACCACGCTGCATTCATGCCCAGCGTCGCGTTGCGCACCGATCAGGTCAATGACAGTGCGTTCCAGCCCTCCCCGCTCCAGGTTCTCGACGAAATGGACGATTTTCACGAGGTAATACCGCTCATCGCAACTCCGAGATAGTCACCCGGAGCTTGCCGCTGGGTGTCAATGGGATGTCATCGACGTAATGGAAATCCAGGGCGACGCTTTCGCCTACCAGCTTGATCAATTCGGAACGGACCAGATCGATAGCCGAGCCGTCGAAGCCATCGTCGCGCACCAACAGTATCTCGAACCTGTCGATATGCTTTTGCACCACCTGGTAGCGCTTGATACCGCATGCACCCAGAAAGCAATAGACGATGTATTCACCAGGAATGTAGCGACCATCCGGTGTCAGCAACGCATCCAGCTTGCGTCCATCCACGCTGGCCAAAACCGGCAAGCCACGCCCGCAGGTGCAAGACCCGTCGCCATGGGTTGCCAGGTCGCCGTTGGCGTAGCGCAACAGCGGCATTCCATAGTTGTGCAGGTCCGTGACGATGACATCGCGCGGTCCGGCACCTTCTACTCCGGAAACGGGTAATCCCAACTCCACGCAGAGATGATCCGCATTCACATGCAGGCCGCGCCGATGCTCGCATTCGGCGGCGATGAGCATGAACTCACGGCAGCCGTAAGTGTTGTAAGCAGGGCAATCGAAAGCCTGTTCCAGGATTTTGCGCTGGTGTGCATGCAGCGACTCGGCCGCTCCCAGGATGCGATGTGGGCGGTGGATGCGGCGGCCATGCGCAAGCATCCATTCCGCCAATCGCACCAGGGGCGATACGTAGGCGACAATGGTCTCTGGCTTGTAACGGTCAATCGCGTCGACATAGGCAGACATCCGCGGTTCGGTCATGTCGAAGGCATTCAGCATGAGACGATTGAACGCAGCGTGATAAAGGCGGTCCTTGCGCTTCTGCGCGCCGACCGGCGTGCCCCACAGATATGCGGTGCGTTGGCCCAGGTGGGCACCGGACCATCCGTAGCCGCGCCACATGATTGAAATACGCCGCTCGTAGCTCTCGCGCGTGTATCCGAAGCGCAGCGGCTCGCCGGTGGATCCGCCCGTGGTCTTGTACAACAGGGCATCGCGCTGGTCACGTGCGATGAGTTTTTCGAAGTTGGCGCGTATTTCCGGCTTCTGCAATGCCGGCAAGCGTGCATAATCCGCGGGGCTGGCGATGTCCCCGGGCGCGTTGATTCCCAAAGGCTGCCAACGCTCACGGTAATACGGAACCTGCTCCCAGCAATGTCGTATCAGGTTTTGCAGCTTCTGCCATTGCAACGCTGCAATCTGCTCGGGGGGCAGCCATTGGCTCTGTTCGTATTCACGCAGATATTGCAGCGTCTTGCGGCGACGCAGCCCGGATTCATAGGCGGGGAACAGTACATGCCGGAACATCGAGCCATAAAGGTCGCTCACTGCATTCCCCCTGCGCCGGCACGCGCATGCGCCCATTCCAGGAAACGTGCGCCCAGACGTGGGCGACCGGATACGAAGCGCTGGTGGAGTTGCTGCAGGTGCTCGATGTCCCCACGCGTCCAGCAGCCCAACAGCAAGGTCAATGGCACGTAGCTGCCTGCCAGGATCAGCCCGCCCACCACCACTTGTGCCCAAGGCAGAAGATGGCCACGCAATGGCCACGCGATCAGCGCCGCGATCAGCGCCGCCAGCGCGATGCGTGCCAAGCGTCCCCATTCAGGCATCGCCCCGCTCACCCTGATGGCCAGCGCGATATATGCCACGGCACTAACTAGGGCCACCAGCACGAAGGAAATGACGGCGCCGGTCAAGCCGAACCGTGGAACGAGCAGCGCACCGGCGAGGAGCTTCAGCACGGCAAGCCCGACCATTATCATCAGGATGCTGCGTTGGCGATCCGCGCTGACCAGCAAGCCTGAGCCAGCCAGCGTGGTGGAAGTGAGGGCGGTTGCCGCCAGGCAGAACGCGAATACCGGCCCCGCAGGCAGGAATTCCTCGCCATAGAGGACGTGGATCACTGCCGTGGAAAATACCGCCCCGAACGCGACGAGGGGAAATGCCAGCAACGCCAGGTATGCCGTGCTGGCAACGAATCGACGGCCTGCAGCTTCACGTCCGCGACTGAGTGCATTGGCCATCATTGGCAACATCAGCGCGCCAAACACGCCCGGCACAAGCGCGGAGGCACCCAATGCCAGCTGGAACGCCACCTTGAACTGGCCCGCTGCGTGGCTGTCCCCGTGCAGGTTGAGGAACAGGACTTCCACTTCGCTTGCCGCCAGGAATCCAACGGACACCGTGAGTGCGGTCCAGCCCATGTGGCGGCGCACGCGGGCCATCAGTGGGCCGGTCAACTCCAGTCCGTGCGAACGCTCTGGAACCAGCGGTGCAATCTGCCGGGAAGACACCACCAGGAACACCAGGCTGGAGACCAGGAAGATCACCAGCAGCCACTCCACGGGCGCATCGAAGAACATCGCCAGCACGACCAGCGCAAGGTTGATCGGCGTAGAGATGAGCGCCACCATCGCCGTCGCCCGGAAATCCTCGAAGCCCTTGGCGACGCCGATGTTGAACATGTACGAGGCCCGCAGCGCGACGGCGACGACCAGGAACCCGAGCAGCACCGCATGGTTCATGTTGGGCGCTACACGGTCGCCGATAGTCAGGAACAACACGCCACCGGCGACCAGCACGAAGACCAGGAAGAAGCGCTGCGCACGCCTCAGGTAATCCAGCAAGACCGGGATCAGCTCGGTTTGGCCCGAGCCGCGCAACTCGGCGACGAATTTGATCGCGGCGCTCGCCGTACCGGAATTGGTGATCGCGATACCCATCGCGACCAGCCAGATCACCAGGCTGTAGGCACCGAAGTCATCCGGGCCAAGGTGCCGGGCGATGACAATGGACGTGAGCATGCCCAGGACATACTCGGTGTACATGCCCACCGACGAATAAAGCGTATTGCGCAACGTGTGCGAGCGTGTACTCATACGAATGCAAACAGCACCTTCACCATCAAGTACAAGCCGATAACGCCAATTACGGAGTAAATCGGCCAGCGCAGGAGGTCTTTCTCGAGGCTGAACAAGGGCAGGCTCGGGTAGGTCTCGCGAAGGCGCACGTAGTGGGCAACCACCAGTGCGACCAACAGGTACAGGATCACCACGTAACTGCGGCTCAGGAAGAAGGCTGCCGTGAAGAACCCCGACAACGACATCAGCAAGGTCAGCGTCAATGCCCTGTCCTCCTGCCAGTCACTGACCACCCGCTCATCCGGCACATCGGTCGGCACGTCATCCATGATGTCGTCGCCACGCGCCAGCACCGCCAACACCATGCGGAAGCAGTAGCCCACGATAGCAATCCACACGGTGAAGCCGATGATGCCGGTCTCGGCCAGTACCAGCACGAACGAATTATGTGCAGTCAGCACGTGGATGTCGGAATAACCGCCGGCACCAATGCCGAAAAGTGGACTGCCGATGAACATCTGCAAGCCTTCGTACCATGAATCCACGCGCCCCAATGCCGACTCCTCGGACACATCCAGCTCCTGCATGCGCGAAGGCAGCATCATCATGCCGCCCAGCGCCCCCACTCCGATCAGACCAGCGGTGAACAATCCACGCTTCTGCCAGACGTACACGCCCAGCACCGCGACAAGGGCAAGCAACGTGCCGCGCGAATTGGTCAGGAAGATCCCATAGAGCAGCATGCCGCACAGGGTCAGCCAGAAAAGGCGGCGCATGCCCATCATCCCGCCGCGCGTGCTCAGGTAGAAAGCCATCGGCAGGCACATGATGAACAACAAGCCAAGGTCGTTGGGATCGTTGAAGATGCCTACGTACTGGATGCGGGTTTCCTGCGAAAGCTCAACGCCTGTCCAGCCGATGCCAGTGCGGACCTGATCGATGCCGTGCAGCGCAAGCACCGAGGCACAGATGGAAAATATCGCCATGGCGGTGCGCATGCGGCTGCGCGTGTCGACTGCATTGGCCAAGACAACAAACGCTATCAATACTGGCGCGAAAACAAAGAACACGAACAACGCGCCGCCCATCCAGCCGTTGACTATCTTCGAAATCATCGCCACCAGCAGGAACAGTGGGATCAGGAGGTACTGGGGTGCGGCGAAGGATTTTCGCGCAGAGAACAGCCAGAAAAAAGCCGCTATCACCAAGGCGATCGCCTGCAAGGGGGGGCCGGGCGATTCGATCATTGCTGGATAGTCCTGGGGCCGGATCAGCACCAGCACCAGGTAGATCATGATGAAGAAGAACATCAGCCCGTACGGAATCGAGATGCGTAGCTAAAGAGTTCCGGCACTGCCACCATGGCTTCGAACCAGGCGCCGTCCATATCCCGTTCCACGGGGAGTCGACGCATGGAATAGCGCGACCCGGGCTTGACCACGCTGGTACCGGCGACATAGCTGCACGCCATGCGGAAGCCGGCCGAACGCACCACCTCGACGGTTTCCATGTCAAACGCATCAGGGCCGCCCACGGGATACGAGAGAACGTATGCCTGTGCGTCCAGCATGCGCTCAAGGGTTGATTTCGAGCCCAGGACTTCTTCGGCCATCTCCGCCCTTGGGAGCTTGGCAAGCATCTTGTGTGCCACCCCATGCGAGCCTATTTCCATGCCACCACGGTGCATTTCCCGGAGCTGCCCCCAATTCATTGGCCTGCAATGCGCATGGCCTTGCGTGCGCGGCATGCCCCACTCCTTCTCCAGGCGTGCGACCAACCCTGCTTGGCCTGCATCATCCAGGGACTTCAGCCTGTCTAGCAAGCGCGATGCCTGTTCACGCCGCGCCGGCAATGAATCCGCAAGTTTCCAGTCGATATCCAGTTCGGGGGCTTGCAGTCGCTCCGCACTGGTAGTGCAGACCATGTGCACCATCCAGTCATATGCATAAGGGCTGCCTGAATCGATATGGCCCGTAGAGACGAAGAACATGGCCGACATGCCTAGTTCCCGCAATATCGGGAAAGCCACGTGGTAGTTGTCGTCGTAGCCGTCATCGAAGGTCACCAAGATCGCACCCTTAGGTAAACGGCGATCAGCATCGATACAGGACAACACTTCGTCAAAACGCATCGGCTGGAAATTGCGCTTGATGTAATCCATCTGCGCACGAAAGCGCTCGGCCGAGGCACTGATCAGTTCGGTGTCGAAACTGAAGCCTTCGGGATCCTCGGACTCCAGCACCCGGTGGTAGGCAAGGATGCGCAGGTCATGCCGGCAAGCAGATCTCAGGGCTTGCAGCGCAGGGAGCATGCCCATGCGGTTGCACCGTCGGGCGAGCACCTGGCGCCGGCCCGCGCGTGTCGACAAGGTCATGATGGTCCCCGCCCCCAACTGAATTGGAATCGCCAATTACGCCCGCACGACGGCAAGCAACCTATCGCCCCGCAGCCCCCGTGCAACGACCGCCGTCCCCTGCGGATGATTGTCATAGATTGCACCTTGGGGCATGAGCGTGTCCACTGTAGGATGGCGTGAAGTACTTCACTAAAGGTCGCAACGATGGCGGACGATACCGATTTCGTCGCGCTTTACGATGAGCTGGGGCTGGATGCAGAGTGCAGCATGGCTGACTTCAAGCATGCCTACCGCCGCCGCGTCGCCAAGCTGCATCCGGACCTTACCGGCAACCCGTCCGATGTGTCCCGGTTACAACGCCTTAACCGGCTATACACGGCCGCCCTCGATTTCCATCACCTGCACGGCCGCCTGCCCGGGGCATCGCACTCGACCGCGGCACGTCCGCAAGAAGCTAGAGTGCGCGCGCCACCAGCACCCACGTCCATCGAACCCGCCGATATGGCCGGATCATCGCGATATCCGCGTTATCTCCTGTTGCTGGTATTGCTCGTACTCGTGGTGTATTGGTCGAGTCGGCAAACTGCATCGACACCCGCGTTCGATCTCCAGACAGGCTCAGGCACATCGCAGGCGAAGCCGCCCGAGCCGGTGACCAGTGAATTCGTGGAAATAGGCATGGGTGCCGAGCAGGTACGCAAGATCCAAGGGGAGCCCTTCAATTTCCACGAGTACCGCTGGGAATACGGGCCCTCCTGGATCCAGTTCGAGTGCCGCAAAGTGGTGGATTGGTACAGCTCGCCCTTGCATCCTCTGCAAGTCAGGGATGCCGATGCGGCACGCAAAGGGGCAAGCGCTGTTGGCAAGCCAGGACGATGCTGAAATACAGGGGAATGCGTGATGTTTGCTGGCACCGCCAGATTGCTGAAAAAGGCACAGAGACGCCTGTGGATGAAATATGCGCTGCGCGGCGTGGGAGGCAGCGACAACCATTCGCGGCTTGACCTTGCCTACAGTGTCGAAGATCCATGGAACATGGATTCATCGCTCGAGCAGGCGCGCTTCGAAGCGACCAACCGGGTCATCGAGCAGGCATTTGGCCGCATAGGCTCGGTACTTGAGATAGGTTGTGGCGAAGGCCACCAGACCGAATACCTGGCCCGGCTGAGCGAGGAGCAGTACGGCATCGACGTAAGCACCCAGGCAATCGAGCGGGCCAGCGTGCGGTTGCCTGGCGCACGGTTCGCAAGCACTGACCTGTTCAACCAGCCGTGGGGCCATGAACACCACCGCTTCGACCTGGTGACCGCCTGTGAAGTGCTCTACTACCTTAGCGACCCGCCCGCGACGCTTGAACGCATGCGCCACTTGGGCAAGCGAGGACTGGTGACTTTCTTCGCGCCGGCAAGCGGGCGTATCGGCCCACACCTCGAAAAGATGCCTGGACTGCACAAGGACTGGATCCACCATGGTGCTACGTCGTGGCTGGTGGGCTGGTGGAACGATGACTGAGCCAAACGCCTCACTGCAAGGCCTGGGCATCGTCTATTTCGGGAATGACTGGCACGCCGAGAACCGCACCAGCAGCCACCACATCGCGACTCGCCTGGCACAAGCCATGCCCGTGCTGTACGTGGACTCGCCCGGCATGCGCGCACCCAACGCGTCCGGCCGTGACTTCAAGCGTGCGCTGCGCAAGCTATTCGCCGCACTGCGTGCGCCGCAGCAGGTGCAGAAAGGGCTGTGGCATTGCACCGTGCCGCAGTTGCCATTCAGGCGTATTCCCGGCGTGGAGGCGTTCAACCGGGCATTCGGCCAATGGGCGGTGCGTCGTGCCTTGCGTAGCACTGGCATAACCCGATGCATTTCATGGTTCGTAGTGCCCCACCCCGGGTTCATGGCCAAGCGCCTGGGCGAGGAGCTTTGCGTTTTCTACTGCATCGACGACTATGCCGCGCACCCGGGCGTGGACATGGAATTGATCGCGCAACGCGACGAACAACTGAGCCGCCTCGCTGATGTGTTGTTCGTGGCTCCACCGGCGTTGATGGAAGGCAAGCGCGCACTCAACCCGGCGACTTTCTTTTCGCCCCATGGCGTGGACGTCGAACTGTTCGGCCTGGCGCAGGATCCGGCCACGCAAATACCGGACCAAGCGCGCGGCTTGGCAAAACCCGTGGTGGGATATATCGGTTCAGTGCACGAATGGATCGACCTGGAATTGATCGCATGGCTGGCCGTGCAGCGACCGCAATGGTCGTTCCTGCTGGTCGGACATGCGGCGACCGATGTGTCCGCCCTGCGGGCGCTACCCAATGTGCACCTGGTGGGTACGAAGCCTTACGCCACCCTGCCCGCATGGGCCAAGTCGTTCGATGTCGCGATCATCCCTTACCGACTGAATCGCCAAGTCGCCAATGCCAACCCCCTGAAGCTGCGCGAATACCTGGCCACGGGCAAGCCCATCGTCAGCGTACGCAATCCCGAGATCGAGAAATTCTCCGGTCTGGTCCGCATTGCCGACGACGCTGCAAGCTTCCTCGCGGCATTGGATGACACACTGGCGAACGACACTCCTGATGCGGCTACGCAACGGAGGGTTGCGGTCGCAGGCCAAACCTGGGATGCACGTGTCGCCACGATATTGGATACGGTAGCCAAGGCAATGGCGGATCGCAGCGCTACATCGAAATCCTCGACAACCCCCACATGAGCATTGAAACCTTGCAGAAACTACGTGTCGTCCTGGTGGGCGCAGGCTACGTCGCCACCCACCACCTTGCAGCCCTGAAGCGACTTGATTTCGTCGAAGTCGTCGGCATTTGCGACAGCAACCTGGAAGCAGCACGAAGCCTGGCCCAGCGCCACGACGTGCCGTTGGCAACTTCCTCGCTCGCGGAACTCGCAGCGGCGTGCCCGCAGGCCGTGCATGTATTGACGCCACCTTCCTCGCACAAGGCCATCGCGCTCGCTGCCTTGGACATGGGCTGCCACGTGCTGGTCGAAAAGCCGATGGCCGACACCGTGGCCGATTGCGAAGCCATGATCGCGAAAGCACGCGAGAAGGAATTGCAACTGGGCGTCAACCACTCCGACTTGTTCGACCCAGTACTCATGCAAGCGCTGGAGGCAGCGCACAGTGGACGCATTGGTGAGCTCGTGTCTGTGGACATCGTGCGCAATTCCGAATACCCGGCGTATGCAGGTGGTCCGCTGCCCGGCTCCGTGACCCAGGGCTCCTATCCGTTCCGTGACCTCGGCGTGCATGGGCTGTACACGATCGAAGCGTTCCTTGGGCCCGTGGCCGAGCTGGACGTCCGTTACCAGTCACGCGGCACCGATCCCAACCTGCACTTCGACGAATGGCAGGCGCAAGCGCATGCGGCACAAGGGGTGGGACGCCTGCTGCTGTCGTGGAACGCACGGCCGATGGAGAACCGCCTGGTCGTGCGCGGTACCAAGGGCATCATCGAAGTCGACCGCTTCCTGCAGACCTGCCGCATCCATCGCGTGCTGCCCGGGCCCAAGTTCATCGGCATCATGGTCAATGCCTTCTTCAGCGCGCTGAAAGATGTATTCCGCATCCCATGGAACGTGCTGCGCTTCGCCACCGGCATGCTCAAGCCCTCGCCAGGCATCCAGCGTGGCGCGCAGGAATTCGCGCATGCGGCACGCAACAATGCTTCGCCGCCGTTCACCGGCGAGCAGGCCCTGCACATCGCGCGCTTGCTGGAACCGGTCTGCGCTGAACCTGACCGCGCACGCCTTGAACTCCTCGAAAGCCGCTACACGACGTTGCAACCGGTGGATGCGCTGGTGACCGGCGCCGCAGGATTCCTCGGGCGCCGGGTGGTCGCGCGGTTGCGCGAGCGTGGTGACAGCGTGCGCGTGCTGGTGCGACGCGCCGTGCCCGCCTACGCCGCGGACCCCGGCATACAGATGGTGGTTGGCGACCTGGGTGATCCGCGCATGGTCGAACACGTCGTCACCGGCGCGCGTATCGTGTACCACGTGGGCGCGGCGATGCGCGGCAGCGCGCGTGACTTCGAGGCGGGCACCACGTGGGGCACGCGCAACATGGTATCCGCATGCCTGGCGCATCCACCCGAGCGGCTGGTGTATGTCAGCTCGATGAGCGTGTTCGACCATGCGGGCCGCGATCCTGATGCGAGCATGACCGAGACATCCGCGTTGGAGCCGCACCCCGAGTGGCGCGGCGCCTACACGCAGACCAAGCTCACCGCGGAACAGCAGGTACTGGACGCCATCAACGCACGTGACCTGCCTGCCGTGATCATTCGTCCCGGGCAGATCTTCGGCCCCGGCGCGGAGCGCGTCACGCCGAATGGTGTGATTGCACTGGCTGGCCGCTGGGTCGCGATAGGAAGTGGCGCGCAGACCATTCCGCTGGTGTACCTGGAAGACGTGGTGGATGCCCTGCTGCAGGCCGCCGTCGCGCCGCATGCGCCGGGACACATATTCAATGTTGTGGACACTTACCCGATTACCCAAGGTGACTATCTGGAACGCTGCAAACGGAAGCTGGGCGGCGAGCTGAAACTGATCCGGGTTCCCGCGTGGACATTCATGCTGTTGGGATGGGGCGTGGAGCTGCTTGGCAAGATACTCAAGCGCGACGTGCCACTCACGCGTTACCGGGTGCGCTCGTTGCGCCCGCTTGCAGGCTTTGATACGCGTGCCGCGCGCGAAGGACTGGGCTGGACGCCACGCATCGGTGTCGAGGGAGGCATGGATGCCACGTTCGGTTGAAATGACCAATCATCATTTTCGAATGCGTGCAGATTGCTAGCCGGAACCCGCATGGTCATGGATTACCACGTGCGCATGGAGCCTCTGCCAGATACCGGTGTCCTGCGTGATGCGTGGCAGGAAATCGAAGCGAAGTCGCACTGCAGCTTCTTTACCAGTTGGGCATGGATAGGCCCTTGGCTTGCCCTGGTTTGTCCGCCGCGCCACGCCCGCATGATATCCGTGCATCTTGGAATACAACGGGTTGCACTAGGCGTATTCACGGTAAGGCGCCGCTTCTTTGGCATGGGCCCCATGCACCTCCGGCTCCATGAAACCGGCGACAAGGTGCTGGACAGCCTAACCATCGAATACAACGGACTGATCTGTGAAAGCGGGCACGAACGGCAGTCAATGGCAGCCGTCGTGGATCATTTCGCCCGCAACGATTCGCGCTGGCTCACGCTGTATCTACCGGGCATGGAGGTGGATCGGGTACCGTTCGACCTCATTCGAAACACCGGACTGGAAAAAAGGACCACGAAACACGCGGCTTGTTATGTGGACCTGGCTGCCCTGCGGGAAGGCAAGCAGGACTACATGACCACTGTACTCAGCAGCAAGGCGCGCGGCGCCATCCGCCGTACTGCACGCAAGCTCGCCCACCAACATGGCGACCTGGTCGTCTCGGTGGCAGCAAGCAAGGAACAACGGCTCGCCTATTTCCATGCCATGGCTGCATTGCATGAAACCCATTGGACCGATGAATCGGACGACCATGGGGCGTTCAACGACCCCCGCATCCTGCATTTCCACGAGCGCCTGATCCTTGAATGCAATGACGGCGAAGGACCGCAACTGATCCGCTTGAGCGCAGGCGAAGAAGTCGTTGGCTATGTATACAACCTGGCGTGGCGAGGTACCGTGTATTTCTACCAGGCGGGCATCGACTACCAACGCTTCGGCACGTACGGAAGTCCGGGCCTGTTGCTGCTGGTGCATGCAATCGAACAATCGCTGGCCGATGGCCACTCCCGCTTCGAATTGATGGCAGGTGACGCCGCTTACAAGCACACCCTGGCCATGGCGCAGAACAAGATGGTCTGGCTTTCATTGGATCGCCCGGGCTGGGCATCTCGGCTGAGGCGTGCGTGGTGGTCGTTCAGGCGGAATGCGGGGTGAGCATGTCTGTCACGCTGCGCTGGTGTCGCATGGAGGACGTCGATGAAGCCACGCAGGCCGCGTGGAGCGACCTTGGCCGGCGCGCACCGGCACCCAATCCGTTCGCAACACCGGAGTTCTTACTGCCCGCCGCGCGCTGGCTGACGCCTGGGCAACCGGCGTGGGTCGCCTTGATCGAACGCCACGGCGAGACCGCGCGTGAATTGATCGGAGTCGGTTGCTTCACGGAACAACGCCCTGACCTCTTCGTCCCTGTTCCCCACCTGAGCAACTACCAGACCTTGCACACGTTTCGTTCTGGATTGCTGTGCGCTGCCGGCGAAGCGACGGTCGTTGCCAAGGCATTGATGCGTTTCCTGGCCTCGCAGGGCAGGCATTGGCATGCCATCACGTTCCAGAATCTGCATGCGGATTGCCCTGTCCTGCGGTCATTGCAGGAACAGCACAGGCAAGCACGCTGGTTCGAACGACGCCGTTTCCAACGGCCCTGCCTGCACGTCTCGACAGGCATGGGCTATCAGGATCGACTACGTACTTCGGAGCGCAAGGACCTGCTGCGCCGCCAGCGACGCCTGGAAGAGCGCGGCAGCGTCCACTTCCGAGTACTGCAAGGCGATGCAGTCGACGCAAGCGCCATACAGACCCACCTGCAACTGGAACACGCGGGCTGGAAGGGCAAGGCCGGCACTTCGATGCTCAGCGCGCCGGCGCAAGCCCGCTTCTTTGTTGAAATGATGGAGCGATTCCGCGCGGCTGGCGGCGCGATCATCGCCGAGACGCTGTGCGACGGTGACGTCATCGCGTCCACCAGCAACCTGCTGCTTGGCGATACCTTGAATGGCTTCAAGGCCGGCTGGCATCCCGACTATGCCGTGATGAGTCCAGGGCGATTGAATGAACTTCACCTTTTCAGGCAAATTCCGGCGCTGTGGCCAGCCGTGACGACATTTGATAGCCAGTCGCAGGAGGACTCCTACCTAGCAGACCTGTTGCCTGATCGACAGGCCATGATCACCGGCACATTGACCATCACCACCCTGGGTGATCTGGCCATGCGTGCTGCGCGCCTGGTTCGGCCCTTGGCCTATCGCCTGGAAGGCGACGCCTGAGCATTGGGGCATTGCAGTACATGCTCAGGCAATGTGCGCGCGATGCCACTCGTGCTCTTCTGCAGTGAGCCACAACCAACACCGTGCAGGCCGGATCGCTTGCGGCTGCGGCAGGCAAGCAGGTGGACGGCTGCGCAACACCAACCGCGTGCCGATAGCCAACGACCTGACCGTGGCGATCTTCTCGAAGCCGAGTGCCTTGTGCGCGCGCAGCGAGATCCAGTTGGATGCGCTGACGTCGGAGAGGTAGCACAACGGTCGCTCATCAAGCACTGAGGCCAGGTCCATCATTGCGGTCAACACGCGCCTGCCCCGATGCGTCGGTGCCACGAAAGCATCACGTGCCCAGACATGGGTGGCCTGCAGGTCGATCAACCAGCACATCTCGTCGAAATAGCGGGGCACGGCATGGACCACCCAGAACCATGCGACCAGTTGCCCGGCTTCCTCCACGGCAAAAAAACGCAAGCCATGCCGGAATCGGTCGTGTATACGCTGCAGGTTGCCCCTGCGCCCATAGTGGCGATCGGCCTGGGACATGCGTTCAGCGTCCTCCGAGCGCAGCTCGATGAATGCCTGCTCATTCGACAAGACACCCTTGCGCACAGTGCCGGCATTGCGGCTTAGCAGGATGATGGAATTGAACTCAATCATCCGCCGAACCCCGTGGCTGCAGCAGCGCCGTGGCTTTGCGGTATTCAGTCTTGCCAGACCCACCAAGCAACCTAATCACGTCCTGCAGCAACCCCTTGCCGAAGATCGCAAGCATGGCTAGGTACAAGAGCGCACCTACGCCTATCTCGCACAGCAACAACACCAATGGCTGCGTTGCCAGGTAGGGCCAAAGCGCGCCACGCAATAGCAGCAGTCCCGCAATCATCACCACGCAAGCCAGCATCACCGGCAGCAGCGGCTTTCCCAACGCACGCAGGGCGAGTCCATGGCGGCGACACGCCGACACGGACAACACGAACTGCACCACCAAGGCCAGGCCGACCGCGACAGAAGCCATCACCACGCCCCAGCGCGACAGGAAGACCATTGCACCCAACAGCACCAGCACCGACACGAATTCTATGCACATCAGGATCTTGTTTTCGCCAAGCGCTGCCAGGAACGAAGCCAGCATGAAACTGGCGGCACCCAATACGGAAACAGCTGCCAACACGCTGAGCAAAGGTGCAACCTGCGCCCAATTGGACGGCAACACGGCAGCCACCAGCGTGCTTGCGATGGTGGCCAGGCCAAAGGCCATAGGGAACAACACCACCGCAGTCAATGCCAGCGCACGCACGATCATCTGTGCACGATCGCGCGCATCGGCACGCACGATCGCCGGCATCATCACCGTACCCACGTGGCCTCCCACGTAAAGCGCGGGCAAGTTCGCCAGGTTGAACGCCAAGCTGTAGGTGCCTGCAGCCTCTGCACCCAGCAATCGCAACATCAGCGGCTTGTCCCAGTAACGCCCGCCTTCGCTCAGGGTAATTTCCGCCGTGATCGGCGCGCCGAATTGCAGGATGGCCTTGAGCCGCAGCCAGGTGATCGGAACCGGCGCAAGCCAACTGCGGAAGCCCGTGCCTGCGATCTGCAGCGTGGTGATCACGGTGGACTGGGCTATGTACGCCAGGATAATCGCATGCCCACCAAGCTCAGTCGTGCTCACCAAAACGATCGCCACGGCGGCATAGGTTACGTCGCCGAATCCTGTTGCGATGGCTATGCGCGTGAAGCGCAATTCCCTGGCCAGCAGCTTGTCGGGAATTGCCCCGATGCGACGGATCGCAACACCCAGCAGTGCACCCGGCAGGTACTCCGCGACGCGCGGTGCCGACACCAGTCCCGCGAGGAAAGTAGCGGAGCTCCACAGGACCAGCAACATGATCGCGCCAAACACAAGGTAGACCATGCTGGCGGGGAAGATCGCCTGCTTGCCCTCGTCGCCGTGCAAGATCACGTACTGCCCGCAGCCCCAGGCCGATATCCAGTTGCCGGTGAACGCGATTACCGTCGCCACCGCCACTTCACCGACGATATCGGGACTGAGGAAGCGTGCGACCCACAGGGTGCAGGCCAGGCCAATGGCCCTGCCAAACAAGCCTGCGCCTACGCTCCACGCGGCAGCCGAAACGATCTTTTGCTTATCGGTCAATTGTCATCCTTGGCTGGTTGTTGCCCGCGCCACGCAACCCTAGTTGGTCGCATATCTTGGATTCATGCAAGTCCCATGCGCAGCTTGCGCTGGTGCCAGCGCGTGCGCAGCCAGCGCATCGCCGGGCGCTCGACCCAGTAGGCAAGGCCAGTGGCCATCGCCACCACCACTGCCACTGCCAGCAGGCAGGCCATGATGCTGGAAACCCCCGCATGTTCCAGGCGGTTGATCACGGCGAAGCCAATGACCTGGTGCAAGAGGTACAAGGGATAGGAGATGGCCCCGAGGTAGACGAAAAAACCGCCCTGCAAGCCACGCAGCCTGTCGTTGATGAACAAGGCGAACAGCGAACAGCACACGACCGCGGCCAAGAGGTAGACCGGCGGATGGATGATAGCGATGGCGCCGAGGCAAAGACCTATCATGGCCCAGTCAAGCAGTCGCTCGCCGGGCTGGGTACGCAGGCGATAGAAGAGGATGCCCATGGCGAAGAACGGTATGTGGCGCAAGATCAGGATTTCACGGACCAGGTACGAAAAATGGAGGTGGTGGATCTCCACTTCCCTGTAGATGATGGCCAGCACCAACCAGCCAGCGATCACCCAATGGATGCGCTTCAACCCACCGACGATGAACCAGCACAGCATCTGTGCATAGAAGAACAGCTCGACCTGCAGCGTCCAGTAGGATCCATCCAGGTGCTCTGCCCCGAGTATCTGCTGGAACATGGTCAGGTTGAGCAGCAGGTCCCAGGCCGGCAGCCGTTGCCCAGGCATGCCGATCGTATACACGACCACGCCGGTGATGAGCATCGCCGCCCAGTACGTTGGATATAGCCGCGAGAAACGGGACACCACGAAATCCATCGCGCTGCGCGTGCGCTCGAGCGTCATGAAGATGACGAAGCCACTGATCAGGAAGAACAGGTGCACGCCATAGTTGCCCGCCGGGAAACCGAAACGCAAAGGCGTCGCATGGCCGATCTGGTTTGCGTAATGCGTAGTGTAGTGGTAGGCCACGACGGCCATCGCCGCGATGCCGCGCAGGGCATCCAGTTCGACCAGGCGCACGGACGCTGGTGTTTCCTTATGCACTCAACCTCCCCAAAGGATTACTGCATGGCAGTACCAACGCCATCCAAGCATAAGTGCGGCCACGCCGCATTGCCCATGGTTGGCAGGCGGTTCTGGCCGCTAAACTCCATGCTCCCGGGTCCACGATACCGCCCATGCGCCTGCTGATCGTCACGTCGCAGTTTCCCATCGCAGGCGAACCCAACCGCGGCCGACCGGTCTACCAGACGATCCGTGAACTGGCCAAACTTGCAACGGTGCACGTGGTCAGCCCCGTCGCCTCCTACCCGCGCTGGGCACGGCCACGCAGTTACCTGTTCCGGGCGGCCGATCCAGCGCAATCAGTGGCAGGCTGCAGCGTGGACTACGTCGACTACCCCGCACTCCCTGCGCTGTCGCGGCCCTTCAATGGCCGACTGTGCGCGCGCGCACTGGACGAACCTCTGCGCGCCTTCGCGCCGGACGTGGTGCTTTCATACTGGCTTTACCCGGATGCCTACGGCGCCATGCTGGCAGCGCGCAAGGCGGGCGTGCCCCTGGTCGCCGGGGCACGCGGCTCGGACCTGCGCGTGCGTGACGCCATCAGCCGCCGCTTGACGCGTCCCGTGGTGCAGTCGGCGCAGCGCCTGCTGGTGGTCAGCGAAGACCTGGGGCGCGTGGCCATGCAGGACTACGGCGCACAGGCTGATCGTGTGCGGGTGATCCCCAACGGCTGCGATGCCGCCATCTTCCATCCCTCTGATCGCAACGCGGCGCGCGATGCACTTGGGCTACCGCAGGACGCTGACGTGGTGGTTTACGTCGGCCGCCTGGTGGCGGAAAAGGGACTGCTGGAATTGCTTGAAGCATGCCACACGCTGTCGGCCACGCGTCCCGGCCTGCACTTGGTGCTGGTGGGCGAAGGCCCGCTGCAGGAGGAATTGTCCGCGCGCATCAACACGATGCAGGACGCCTCCCTTCAGCTACGGCTGGCGGGCGCGCAACCGCCGGCGGAAGTTGCACGCTGGATGGCGGCATCCAGCGTGGTCACCTTGCCCAGCTATTCGGAAGGACATCCGAACGTGCTGGTCGAAGCGCTGGCCTGCGGCCGGCCGGTGGTGGCAACGGCGGTCGGCGGCATTCCCGAAGTAGTGGATGCCAGCAGCGGCGTACTGGTACCTGTCCGCGACGTGCCGGCGCTGGCCAACGGCCTGGCGCAGGTATTGCAACGCGATTGGGACGAAGCCGCCCTGGCGCGCAAGTTCTCGCGCGACTGGCGCCAGGTGGCCGAAGATACCCTCGTCGCATGCGAAGAAGCCCTGGCCATGGCACGCGCAACGCGCCTGCCCTCGCCCACTGACCACAGCCGACCCTCGAACCCGTAGCAGGAGCATTCAACCCGATGTGTGGAATTGCAGGTTTCAGTGGACCAGGCGTCAGCGCCGATGCCGCACGCCCCGTGCTGGAACGGATGATCCACACGCTTGCGCACCGCGGGCCTGACGGCTTCGGTTTCCATGCCGAACCCGGCGTCGGCCTGGCGCACGCGCGCCTGTCGATCATCGACCTTGCCACGGGTGACCAGCCGATCCACAACGAGCGGCGCACGGCGTGGACCGTCTTCAACGGCGAAATCTTCAACTACGTGGAACTGCGCAAGGATCTGGAAGCGCTGGGGCACCGCTTCTATACGCACTCCGACACCGAAGTGATCGTGCACCTCTACGACCGTTACGGCGACGACTTCGTCCAGCACCTCAACGGACAGTTCGCCATCGCGGTGTGGGATTCGGAACGCCAGCGCCTGGTGCTGGCACGCGACCGCGCCGGCATCCGGCCGCTGTTCCACACGCGCAGCGGCGGACGCATCTGGTTTGCTTCGGAAATAAAGTCGCTGCTGGCGGTGCTGCCCGAATGCGCACAACTCAACCCACTCGGGCTGATGCAGACGCTGACGTATTGGTCCGCGGTGGATCCGGACACGTTGTACCAAGGCGTGCAAAGCCTGCCGCCCGGATGCCTGCTGGCCATCGAGCGCGACGGCACGGAAACCCTGACGCGCTATTGGGACTGGACCTTCCCGACCGCGCAGGAGACTTCGCCCTCGCGCTATCCGCACAGCATTGAACACGCCACCGCGGAGCTGCGCGAACTGCTGATCGACGCCGTGCGCCTGCAGCTGCGCGCCGACGTGCCGGTGGGCGCGTACCTGAGTGGCGGCCTGGATTCGTCCGGCATCGTCGCGCTGATCCGCGGCTTCACCGACACGCCGGTGCGCACGTTCTCGGTAGCGTTCGAAGACGGCGAGTACGATGAGAGCGACTACCAGCAGGCGATGGTGCGCCACCTAGGCACTGACCACACCACCCTGCGCTGCACGCGCCGCGACATCGGTGAGTCCTTCCCGCGCTTGATACGCCACACCGAAACGCCGGTGCTGCGCACCGCGCCTGTGCCGTTGATGCTGCTGGCCGGCAGCGTCCGCCAGCATGGCTACAAGGTGGTGCTGACCGGCGAAGGCGCGGACGAAGTGTTCGGCGGCTACGACCTGTTCAAGGAAGCCAAGGTGCGGCGGTTCTGGGCACGCCAGCCCAACTCGCGCCTGCGCCCACGCCTGCTGGAGCGCCTGTACGGCTACCTGCACAACTCACCGGTCAGCAACCCGGCCTTCGCGCAGTCGTTCTTCGGCCAGGGCATGGAACACCTGCAACGCCCCATCTTCGCGCACGTGCCGCGCTGGACCACGTCGCAACGCGCGCTGTCGTTCCTGTCGCCGGAACTGCGTACGCTGGCAGCGGGCTGGGATCCATTGACCGCCTACGAAGACACCCTGCCGTCCGCGATCCAGTCTTGGAGCCCACTGGCACGCGACCAGTACGTGGAAGCGAAGTCGCTGCTGGCCGGCTACCTGCTGTCGTCGCAGGGTGACCGCGTGGCGATGGCGAACTCCATCGAGGGCCGCTTCCCCTACCTGGACCATCGCCTGATCGAGTTCGCCAACACGCTGCCACCCAGCTTCAAGATCCGCGGCATGACCGAGAAGCACATCCTGCGCCGCGCGCTCGCCGACCCCGTATCAGGTACGGGGCAGGCCTTATTGCCGGACGACATCGTCAACCGCACCAAGCAGCCTTACCGCGCGCCGGACAGCCAGAGCTTCTTCTTCGATGGGAAGCCGCTGGATTACGTCGCGGACCTGATGAGCGAATCACGCATCCGGGACGCCGGCTATTTCGATGCGGCCGCGGTCAATCGCCTATTCGAGAAATGCCGCCAGGGGCGTGCGACCGGGTTCGCGGACAACCAGGCGTTCGTCGGCATACTCTCGACCATGCTGGTGCACCATGAAAATATCAGCCGTCATTCCCGCGAAAGCGGGAACCCAGCGCCTTTGCTTGCAACGACCTGAAGTCACTGGGTCCCCGCCTTCGCGGGGATGACGATCGAATGGATCTATGCGCAGTTGAATTAAAGGTGGTTGCTAGCCCCACCGCCCAGCGAGGAAGGTAAATGCATTGGAGATTGAAGGGACTGATCCAGAAGGCGCTTGGCGTGATGCCGGGCGGCGATGCGTTGCATTACCGGCTGCAGCGTCGCTTCGGCGGCCTGCAGAATTTCCGCAGGGAGCTGGCCATCAAGGTGGAAGACTGGACCATCATGGTGGCGCACCTGCGCGACGCTGGCATCCCGATCGCCGGGACGCGTTTCTTCGAGATAGGCACGGGCTGGTATCCGACGTTTCCGTTTGCACTGTACCTGGCGGGCGCGGGCCGGGTGACGACGTATGACCTGACCCGGCACCTGCAGGAAGACCTGGTGCGCGCTGCAGTGGCTGAACTGGGGGATTTCCTGGAGGTGATTGCGACGACCAGTGGCAGCGATCTCGCGGACGTGCGCGCGCGCCATGCGCGACTCGTCGCGGGTTTGCAGGATGGCGTGGATCTGGCGGCTGCGAGCGATGGGGTGATCCAGTACGCGGCGCCCGCGGATGCGACGCGCACGACGCTGGCGGATGGCGAGGTGGACGTAGTGTTTTCCAACAGTGTGCTGGAACACGTGCCGGCGGACGCCATCGCGGCGATGCACCGCGAGTCGTTGCGCATCCTGTCACCGGGCGGGGTGATGTTCCATTCGGTGAATTGCGGGGATCACTATGCGTACGTGGACCCGAAGGTGCACCAGTTGAACTACCTGCGCTATTCGGACCAAGAGTGGGCGCTGTGGAACAACGCGTTCCTGTACCAGAACCGGATGCGGGCGCATGAGTTCGTGGAAGGCGCGGCGGCGTTGGGTTACGAGATCGTGCTGGACACGTCCACCACCCGCCCCAACCGCCTGCAGCAACTGGCCGAGATGCCGGTACACCCGCAGTTCGCGCATGTGCCGCCGGAGAAGCTGTGCATTACTACGGTGGATTTTATTGCGCGGAAGGGGGATATCATTCGGCCCTCTTATCAGTAGTTAGGCCATTCCTATGAGTGCATTTAAATGCCCATTGTGCGATGCGCCAATCGATGAAGATTTTTTTCGCCATACGCGGTTACTCCATTCCCTCCGTACACTCGATGTACCTAGTGGTGAGTTCCGGAATCACTATGACTTGGTTGCCCATCTTTGTATGGTTGCTGAGGGAAAGGCCTCACTTTCACCAAGTCTGGCTAAATATATAGTGCGCGAGCCTCGCGACCATCGTAGACAAGCTGCTCGCCTGTCCCCTTGGGCCACAAAGCACTTACTCAATGACCAACCGTTAAGAACGCCACCATCCAATATCACCTATGCCACTAGAAAGCGGAGAAAATAGCTCCTAACAACTGAGTCATGACTAGCGCGTTAGGCCGGGTTGGCTCCATCACCTTAGCAAGCGGTATGCTGCAAGAAAATAATCGTGTTGCTCTAAAGGCCCCGTAGGATGCGGTAAGCCGCAGGCGCACCGCATCGTTCGCGTGGTCACTTTCGCGATTGATGCGGTTCGCTTTGCTCACCACATCCTACTATCCGAACTGTGGATTCCGACTGTCATGACCTGTAGGTCCGAGCTTGCTCGGATGCTGTTCCAGACAATCAAGAGCATCCGAGCAAGAGCTCGTAGGCTGTATATGGACTCCTCCCGATTGCCAAGCTGTTTTGAGTTTTCTTGGTAAAGATTGCGAACGTATATTCGGCCTGTGAGTGAAGCGGTAGCTTCTGGCCATGATGGATCAGTCGCTCGCGGGTGCCTCATTGGGTTATCGGCCTTGTGGCCTCCAGCCTACTCAGGCTCTTCCCGCGACGGTCTTACCGATGTTCCTCATCAACAGATCAGCAAACTCAAGGTGAAGTGGAGCTGCCCCGCTCAGGGGCGATAACACTCGTTGCGCGCCAGCACCGCCCACGCGATGCGTGCGGTCTTGTTGGCCTGAGCCACCGTGGCAATGTATCGGTGCTTTCGGGTAGACAGGTTCATCAGCCAGCGACTGCGATCATCGGGCTTGTTCGTGGCAGCACGCAGCACGCTGCGTGCGCCATGCACCAGCAAGCCGCGCAGGTAACTGTCGCCACGTTTGTGGATGCCGAGCCCGTAGGCTGGGTTAGCTCCATCAACCCAGCAAACGCAATGCCTGAGCAAAAGCGCTGGGTTGGTAAAGCTAACCCAGCCTACGAATTCCTGACTGCAATCCGACGATAGAACCACACCTACCCTACGGCGTGATCGTTAGCAACATCCCATCTTCCGCATCCACCAGCACATACAGCGCTCCCTCGGGGCCCTGCCGCACGTCGCGGATACGCTGCCCGCGCGACTTCAGCAAACGCTCCTCGTGCACCACCTTGTCGCCGTCCAGTTCCAACCGGATCAGGTCGCTCGACGCCAACCCGCCCAGGAACAGATTGCCCTTCCACTGCGGCAACAGGTCACCCGTGTAGAACGCCATGCCGCTCAGGCCCGGCGACACCGGCCACACATGGTGCGGCGGCTCCATCCCCGGTGCCGACGTGCCGGTCGAACCCGGTACCGGCTTGCCGCTGTAATCCATGCCGTGCGTGATCACCGGCCAACCGTAATTGCGCCCCGCCTGTGGGATGTTCAACTCGTCACCACCCATCGGGCCGTGCTCCGTCGTCCACACCTGCCGCGTCACCGGATGCAAGGCCGCGCCCTGCATGTTGCGGTGCCCGTACGACCAGATCTCCGGACGCGCGCCCGCGCGATCCACGAAAGGATTGTCTTCAGGCACGCGCCCGTCCGGCCAGATCCGCACCAACTTGCCGGGCAGCTTGTCTAGCTCCTGCGCGGCCGCGGCGGCCACGCGGTTGTCACCGTGGGTGATGAACAGATGGCCCGCATCATCGAACACCAGGCGCGACCCGACATGCGTACCGTGCGAAAGCTTGGGTTCCTGCCGGTAGATCACCTCCACGTCCAGCAAGGCATCGCCCTGCAACCGGCCGCGCAACACCGCGGTGCCAGCTTTGTTGCCGCGCAGGGTCGGTTCCGCAAACGACAGGTAGACCCACTGGTCCGTTGCGAACGAGGGCGACACGACCACGTCCAGCAGTCCCGCCTGGCCATCGACGAAGATCTTCGGCAAGCCGCTGATGGGTTCGGAGATCGCGCCCGACTGGGTGATGTGGCGCAAGCGCCCCGGGCGTTCGGTCACCAGCATGCTGCCGTCCGGCAGGAACGCCAGCCCCCAGGGATGCACCAGCCCGGTGACCAGCGCTGTCACCGCATAGCGGCCCTTTTCGGATTCGTGGTACTCCGGCGCGGCATCCTTCACCGCCTGCGGGGGTTGCACCACAGCCACGGGATCGGCCCCGCCCCGGCACGCCGACAACGCAATCAAGGTGGCCAGCAACAGGCGCTTCATGGGCGATGACTCCAGCACGAATCGGATCAGGCCCGGATGGTAGCATCGGCCAATGGCGGCAGTGGGCGCCTGCAACACCCTTCGCGCTGGCCGGAAATCGGCCCTCCCGGCGTTGTATTCCTTCAACACACGAGCTTGATTCTTCCAGGGGAACCCATGCTGCAGAAGCAACAGATCAAGAAATTCATACTGGAGAACTTCCTGTTCTCCGACGATGAAGCCGCCATCGGCGACCAGGACTCGTTGATCCGCGGTGGCATCATCGATTCCACCGGCATCCACGAACTTATTTTCTTCCTGGAAGACGAATTCAAGTTGTCGATCGTGCCCGACGAAATGATCCCGGCGAATTTCGATTCCATACAAACCGTCGACGCCTTCGTCAGCCGTAAACTCGCCGGCTGATCCGCGGTGCCCGTGAGCCGCCCGTCGTCCTGCATTGCCCGAGTCGCCGAGGCTGCCCGCGAAAATCCGGGACGCACGGCGATGGTGGATGGCGAGCGCCAGGTCACCTACGCGCAGTTCTGGGCGCAGGCGCAAGACTTTGCCGCACAGTTGCACGCGCAGGGCCTGCACGCGGGAGACCGCGTCGCCCTGATCCTGCCCAACCGCATCGAAGCCGCCGTGGCCTGTTATGGCACCTGGCTGGCGGGCGGCGTGGTCGTACCTTTGAATGCGCAAGCGCGCGTGCGCGATTTCCTTCCCTGGCTGCGGCACTGCGGGGCAAAGCACGTCGTGTACGAAGCCGGACATGGCGATGCCGGGCAGGCGCTGGCGCAACTTGACCCCATGCCGGCGCACACCGTACTCGTCGAGGCACAACCTCTGTGCGCAGCGCGCGCGAGTGATGAGTTAGCGGTAACGACGCAGGAAACCGATCCAGCTTCACTGGCCTTGATCCTCTACACCTCCGGCACCACTGGCGCACCGAAAGGCGTGATGCTGAGCCACGCCAACCTGCTGGCCAACGCCGAAGCGGTCGTGGCCTACCTGGAACTGGTGCCGGACGACCGCGTGCTGAGCGTGCTGCCCTTCTACTACGCGTACGGCGCATCAGTGCTGCACACGCACATGATCAGCGGCGCCTGCGTAGTGCTGGCACCCAACCTGCTGTTCCCGCACCTGGTACTGAAAGTACTGGAGCAGGAGCGTGCGACCGGATTCTCCGGCGTTCCATCCACCTATGCCCTGTTGTTGCAGCACGTGGCGGTGGGCGAACACGATCTATCGTCATTGCGCTACCTGACCCAGGCCGGCGGAGCCATGTCGCCTGCATTCACCCAGCGCCTGCGTGACGCCTTGCCGCATCCGCGCCTGTTCGTGATGTACGGACAGACCGAGGCGACGTCGCGCATCAGCTGGTTGCCGCCGCACAAACTTGAAGAAAAACTGGGCTCGGTGGGTATTCCTGTGCAGGGCCTGGAATGGAAAATCCTTCGCGACGACCACACGCCCGTCGCACCGGGTGAACCCGGCGAAGTCTGGGTGCGCGGCGACAACGTGATGCTGGGGTACTGGATGAATCCCGATGCCACCGCCGCCGTGCTGCAGGACGGCTGGCTGCGCACCGGCGACATGGGCAGCCTGGATGCGGACGGCTACCTGTTCCTGCAGGGACGCCGCAGTGACATGATCAAGACCGGCGCACACCGCGTGCACCCGACCGATGTCGAGGAAGTGATCGCCGAGATTTCCGGCATCAGCGAGGTCGCCGTGGTCGGCGTGGACGACGAGGTACTGGGCCAGGTGGTCAAGGCCTTCGTGGTCGCCACCGAACTTCCGCCGCGCGCCGAAGACCGCATCAAGGCCCATTGCCGCACCCGCCTCGCCAGTTACAAAATTCCCCGCCATATCGTCTTCGTCGATGCCCTGCCGCGCACTGCGTCCGGCAAGGTCCGGCGCATCCAACTGATGGAGCCACACACCACACCATGAGCACACTGACCCCTGACGTCCTGGACCTGGACTACGAAGCCGAAGCCAACCACATCGCGGCCAGGCTGCGCGAAACCACCGCGCGGCAACTGCACCGCCGCGGGCTGGTGGTCGCCATTTCCGGTGGCATCGACAGCTCGGTGAGTTGTGCACTGGCGGTGCGCGCCCTGGGGCCAGACCGCGTGTTCACCCTGATCCTGCCGGAGCAGGACTCCTCCGACGACAGCGCCGTGCGCGCCACCCTGCTTGCGCAACACCTGGGCGTGCGCACCGAGACCGTGGACATCGCACCTGCCCTCGCCGCCATAGGCTGCTACACCGCGCGCGATGCGGCGGTCAGGAACGCGTTGCCTGAGTACGCAGAAGGTTGGAAGTTCAAGATCGTCATCGACGGCGGCAGCGAAGGCCGCATCAACCGCTTCCGCCTGATCGCGCAGTCACCGGATGGCGCGCAACATGAGCGCGACCTGGCACTCGCCGATTACCTGACCATCGTTGCCGCCACCAATTTCAAGCAACGCATACGCAAGACGCTGGAGTACTTCCACGCCGACCGCCTCAATTACGGCGTAGTGGGCACGCCCAACCGCGTGGAATACGACCAGGGTTTCTTCGTCAAGAACGGTGACGGCTCGGCGGACGTGAAACCCATCGCACACCTCTACAAATCGCAGGTCTACGGCATGGCACGTCACCTCGGGCTACCCGAGCGTGTCTGCGCGGCCATTCCCACCACCGATACCTACAGCCTCAGCCAAGGCCAGGACGAATTCTATTTCGCCCTGCCCTACAAGCAGATGGATCTCGCGCTGTGGGCGCTCAACCACGGCCGCCCGGCCAGCGAACTCGCCGGTGCATTGGGCATCACTGAAACCCACGCGCAGGCCGTGTACGACGACATCCAGAACAAGCGCCGCACGACACGCTACCTTCACCAGCCGCCGGTGCTGGTGAGTCCGGTGCCCGAGCTTGACTGAGCCAGTCGCTGCCGCGACCACGCCACTGTATGTCGTCCATGAGGGCGACCCGCTGCGTGATCGCGACACCGTGCTGTCGCTGTGGTCAGGCAACTTGGGCCAGCAGGATCGCATCGCTTCCAAGTACGACTGGTTCTACCTGGGTTGCCCGCATGGCGAGCCATTGCTGCAACTGTTGCGACACACGGAGAGTCAAAGCTGGGTAGGCACGGCATGCGCGGGGCGGCGACGCATGCGCTGGCACGGACGCGACATCCGCGCTGGCGTGCTGGTGGACCTGGCGGTCATTCCCGAACACCGCTCGCTCGGCCCAGCCCTCATCCTGCAACAAGGCCTGATTGAAGCAGGCGGCCGCCAGCTTGACCTGCTGTACGGATTTCCAAATCCGAAGGCCGCGGCGGTATTCAAGCGCATCGGCTATTCGAAACTGACTGACATCGTCCGCTACGCCCACGTATTGCGGCATGGCCCTTACCTGCGCAGCAAGATGCCAGGTTGGCTGGCAATTTCCGTGGGCGCGGTGGCCGACCTGGTGTTCGCCCTGGCCGACAGCGTCAAGCGCCTGTTTGCAAAACGCATCAACGCGACCTGGACGGATCGCGCCGATGCAAGGATGGACGCACTATGGCCTGCATCACCGCGAGGTGATGGATTGGTGGGCGTGCGAGATAGCACCCACGCCAAGTGGCGCTTCGACGATTGCCCACTGGCACGGACGCGCTACCTGTTGCTGACCCAACCCGGCCAGGACAGCTTGCACGCATGGTTTGCAACACAGGTGGAAGGCGGAACCCTGCACGTGCGTGATTACTGGTCGATGGACGGCATCAACGGCATAGACAGCGCGTGCCTGCTCGCATTGATCGCAGCCGCACGAGAAACGGGCCATGCTTCCGTGTCGGTGGAAATCGCCGCCAACCAATCGCACCTGGACTGTTGGATTCGGCAGGGATTTGTCCCGCGCAGCCGACGCCCGGTGTTCGGCCGCTGGAGCGCGGCAGCGGACAGGGAAGCCGAGCAGGATCTTTTCCTGACTTCTGCGGATGAAGACGAGTAGCTATCCAACGATTTTCGCGCAGACCAGCACGCTGCGTCGAAGCTTCACGCCAGCCTGCGTGCCTCGCGCCGGAACAGGTAGATGGCCAGCAAATCCGGACGGAAGCGACCACGCTTGTCCACGACGGTGTCGGTCTCGTAACCGGTGCGTCCCAGCAACCAACCCACGCCTGCACGTGTTGGATTAAGCACCGGAACACTGGTGAAAATGAGTTCGTAGCCCGCTTCTTGCGCACGTGCCGCGATCAGCGGCGTGAATGCGCCATGCGGGAACGACATGGATTCCGCACTGGGTCCGGACTGCCCGAGGTTTCGTGCCAGTTCCGCACGCGCGCCGGACAGCTCTGCGTCCAGGTCCAGCGCAATGGTCATTGGCGCATGCGTCTTGCCGTGCAGCCCAAGCGCAACGCCACCCTGCTGCAGGCGGACCAGGTCACCCACGTCGACCATGTGCCTGAGCCCGTCATCCATTCCGGACAGGAACGGGGAAAGCAGTTCGTTCCTCACTTGTAGATCCAGCTTTTCCAGGCGCGCAATGAGTTCACGCAGCGACCCGATGGATTCATCGCGCGGCTGCCACGCATCACTTGTCGCGAACGCCATCGCCGCGGCCACTGCATCCACACGCAACTTCCCGCGTCGCCACCCAGCAATCAGGCGCTCCTGGTAGAACGGCTGCCGGGTGCCCACGGCATCGGCGACCACGAACATCAACGCAGGCAGCCCGGCGCGTTGCAGTTCGGGTAGCGCGTAATCGGCATTGTCGGCCCAGCCATCGTCGAAGGTGATCAGCAACGCATGTGGTGGAAGCGACGTTGAATTGCGTCGCGACTCCAGCACTTGGGCGAGCGATACGACGTGGTAGTGGCGCTTGAAGAACCGTAGTGATTCAGCCAGCCATTTGGTGGCCAAGGTATAGTCGGGATCGCAACTTTCCCACCGCGGATCGTCCGGACTAAGCGTGCGATGGAACATCACCACGGTTAGACTGTCCGCATTGCGCATGCGGTGGTACAGGCTCAAAAGGCCACTGGCGTAAAGCAGCTTTTTGGAGAGATCCTTCAGCATGGCGCCAACAATCGAAGTTTCCGCGATTATACCTACATACAACCGGCGCGAACTGGTGGTGCGCGCGATTGATTCGGTGCTTGCGCAGACCCGGCGCGTGGATGAAATCGTGGTCGTGGATGACGGTTCCACCGATGGCACGGAAGCCGTGCTGCGTGGGCGCTACGGTGATCGGATCCGCTACGCGTACCAGGCCAACGCCGGCGTGTCGGCTGCGCGCAACCACGGCATGGCCATCGCGCAAGGGCGCTATTTCGCGCTGTTGGACAGCGACGACGAATGGCTGCCGGAAAAGACGGCGCGCCAGGTGGAATGGATGCAAGCCCGCCCGGATTTCGGCATGGTGCTCTGCGATGTTGAGCGCGTCGACGGCCAACACCGCCTGGTCGACGTATTCCATCGCCGCGAGACCATCCGCGAAGATGGCTGGGTTTTGCAGTGGATCATCCATAACCCCGCACTGGCGCCCGCATCGGCGCTGTTGCGAAGGGAAGTGATCGCGGATGTCGGCGGGTTCGATGAAACCTTGCGTACCGCCGAAGACATCGATTTCCACCTGCGCGTCGCCCGCCGCTGGCAAATCGGCGTGGTCGAGCACGCCCTGGTGCGCGCGATGCGTGGCCATGACGGTCTTTCCGCCGCATCGAGCACCTACGACGACTATGTCCGCGTGGTGGAACGCGCCGTAGAAGAAGCAAGGGGCGTGGTGGATGAGGTGGAGTTGCGACGCGCCCTGTCTTCCACCTACGCCCGCAATGCGCGCGGCATGGTCATGCGCAGGCGATGGGGCGACGGATGGCGCCTTGCCATGCAGGCCTGGCGGATCACGCCAGACCCTGCATTACGCCGGGAATTGCTCGGCATAGCACCGTTCGCCCTGCGCCGTGCAATCCGCGGACTGCTGCCGGATTGATTGCTGTGATTCAGCGCGCGCCTCGGCCAAACAGCACGACTTCAACCGTCTGCAGCAGAATCATCAGGTCGAAGACCAGCCCGTGGTTCTTGACATAGAACAGATCGAACTTCAGCTTCTCCTCCGCGTCGCGCACCGATGCTCCGTACGGGTAACGCAACTGTGCCCATCCGGTCAGCCCGGGCTTCACGCAGTGGCGGACGCCGTAATAGCGGATCTCGTCATTGAGCAGGTTGACGAAATGCGGGCGCTCCGGGCGCGGGCCTACGAAACTCATGTCGCCGCGCAGCACCGCGAACAACTGGGGCAATTCATCTAGGCGGGTCAGGCGGATGAAACGGCCGACACGGGTACTACGATCATCGTCCTTGCTGGCCCACTGTGCCACCCCATCTTTCTCGGCATCCACGCGCATGCTGCGGAACTTGGTCAGCACGAAGTTCTGGCCCCGCTCGCCCACGCGTGTCTGTCGATACAAAATGGGGCCTTCCGATTCAACCCGCACGGCGATTGCAACCAGCAGCATCACCGGCCAGGCCAGCATCAGCAACACGCCGGCGGCCACAAGGTCGAAGAAGCGCTTGCTGAGGCGACGTGGCGTCGAGTAATCGAAGCCCCCGGAGAACACCAGCCACGACGGGTCCACTACGTTGAGCTGGACCATGCCGGCTTCACGCTCGAAGAACGTGGAAAGGTCGATGACCGAAATGCCGTGCTGCACGCAATTGAGCATTTCTTCCATGGGCAAGCCGCCACGGCGTTCATCGGGCGCGATAACCAGCTCGTCGATGTGCAATCGCTCCGCCAACTCAAAAAGGCTGCCCTCGGGAAGCGCATGCAATGCCTCGTCAACCAGGACAGGCTGTCCGGGCACCGGTACGAAGCCGACCACGACGAACGAGCGCCGGTCGGATTGGCGGCGCATGCGGCTGTTGATCAGCTCGGCATTCTTGCCAGCGCCGAGCACGAGGATGCGCTGCCTGAGCGCATCGGCCTTGAATACATGGACCGACAGCACCCGTACCAGCACGACGCCTACAAGGCCTATTGCCAGCGACATGGCGAGCACGCCACGACCTATGTAGGTCTGCGGAATCAGGTAGTACAGCACCACCAGCGCGACGCCGCCGAGCGCGAACGAAAGGATCGCACGCAGCATGAAGTCCATGCGGTTGTGGCGTACATGGACCTGGTACAGGCCGAATGCAGCCATGGCGCCAGTGATGCAAAGTGCCACCAGCAGCGCCCGGATGGGGGCCTGTTCAGCGAAATTGATGTGACTCTCAGGATCGCCATGGAAACGTATCCATGCCGCCGCCATCACGGCCAAGACCAGAACCAGGACCTCCGCCAGCCACAGCAAGCGCACCGCCCGCGTCTTGCGACTTGCATTGCTGGACTTCATGGTGACATGCCATGGCAATTGCCGGCGCAGGAACGCGCGTACCTCGAACGCTGCATCACGTAGCCTGCAACGGAATCCCGCAGAGACGCTGTTTTCGGATTTTGCATCTATCCCCCTTGCCGAAACCCGTTACGGGCCTCGTGCCGTGCCTCCCGGCATCTGGCATCACTGCCATGTCGGGCGCATGTCGATCCTGACCAGGACGACATCCATACCAACGCCACGAGGGCAAGGATCCGGCCACGGCGGGAAATGGAAGCGCCTCACAAGGCAAGGACAGAGGGGTACGGGATCGCCATAGCCCCCCGCCGGAGCGGGAGATACGGCCATAAGGCCATTCGTGCCAGCGTCAGGGCGTCAGTGGGTACCTGACAACCGAACGTCGATAACGGGCCGAGGGCGACCGGCGCCACACGGGCTTCTTCTCCTGGCCAGGCTTGCCGACAGGAACCGGAAGCGCTGGCGAGGACTGGGGTACCGGCGAAGTCGACTGGCCCCTCGGCGGGATGAGCGGATGGGCACCGTTGACGCGAACCGGCTCGGAAAAATCATCGATGTCGAATTGCTCCAGCGCGCCAATATCTATCCTGCCCGCGAGCAGCAGGCGGGCATGTGCATCGCCGATGGCCATCTTCAAACGCAATGGCGGGTCGTAAGCTGGCAAAACGAGGGGTGATGGGAATGGAAATGCGACAGGCGTCTGCGGCGTGTTGTTGCCCGCGTCGATCAGCGGACTGCCCGCCAACGGCCGCAGGCTGCGCTGCGCGGCATTGGCCAACAGGGGATCCGTGCCCCTCAAGGTGCCGGTCCATTCGGCAGGCACCAATGTGGCGCTGTTCTGCACCCAGTTGTTGCTGCCAGCCACCTTGCGGCCGTCGGACCAGGGTTCACGGCTGAGCGGACCACAGAACGGCACGGACACATCACTGGCGGGGTTTTCGCGCACGATCGCGGGCGTCCCCGAACCCATCTGGTAGATGGTGTTGTTGTGCATTTCGAGCGACCCCTGCCCCAACTGCACCAGCACGGCATTCACCGCTCCAGCACGGTCGAACAGGATCGTGTTGTTGACCAGGCGGGTCCGCCCCTGGTTGCGTCCATTCAGGTCGCCGCCAATGCGGAATGCATTTCCCGAGCGGCTACTGGAGTTGTGGACGATCACGTTGCCCACCACGTCCGCATCCTCGCGCCTCAGGTCCGCCGTCCAGCCTGCCTTCTGTGTCTCGCAGTCGGGCCCAATCAGCTCGACCTCATGCAGGTCGGAACCTTCGATCCAGTTATAGTAGATTTCCGCGCGCTGGTGCCTCACGCGCACCAGCACCCCGCCGGTGGCGTTGTGCACATAGTTGTATTGCATGCGGAAGACCGTGTCCGGGTAGGCGACTTGGTCATTCTGCATATAGATGGCATGCCGGGTATTGCCAGAGCCCGAATTGGCGACCTCGCTGTATTCCAACGTGAAAGAGCCGGAATTCTGGTCTGCCCCAAGGATGCCGTGCGATGGGCAGTCGTGGATGTAGGCATCGCGTACCGTGATGCCATGTGCCTCGCTGAACACGCAACTGCTCGTACCACCAGTGACTTCGAAGCCTTCGAACACAACGTAGTTTGATTGCTGGAACTTGATGGTGTGCGCGCCACCCTGCAGGATCGGGCGCGTGGTGCCCGCCACGCGTCTCCAGCGGATGATCACCGGACTGGCTGCGCTGCCACTGTCATCGTCACCCACAACGATGCCGCCATTGTAGGTTGCGCCTCCATCGACCTCGATGATGTCGCCTGGCGCCAGATTATTGCTGCTGAAAACCGCGGACAACTGGGTGTACTGGCGACCACTGGGCCCTACCGTGAAGGTAGCGGCAGAGGCTAGGCAAGGAACCGCAAGCAATACGCATACCCAATAAAAAAGTTTGACACAACGCATAACGCGCCAACTCCCGACACTATCCGACTCATTGCCCCTGATCTGGTCATTCTCGCCGAGACAGCATGAACAAGCAGCTAAATTCAGCGCTTTACAATCGCCACAAGCGCGACCCATGCCACAAATCCGACAACAAATCCCTAGAATTCCGGCCATGTCCTCCAGCGCCGGTGATTCATCTAAAGAACAGAGGGTATAGCTACCACATCCGTCCATAGAGCTGATTGCAAGGCGCCGACCTTGCCACCGACCGCCCGGCTTGTCGACGATTCTGTCGCCAGTTATTGACGACTGAAAATTCTTCGTGCAAACTTCCGCTTCTTTGGCGCCCGTAGCTCAGTTGGATAGAGTACCTGGCTACGAACCAGGCGGTCGGGAGTTCGAATCTCTCCGGGCGCACCAATACGAAAGCAAAAAAGCCAATGGGCATGCCCATTGGCTTTTTTGTTGACTCCTGCAATGCATGCCAATCCTTGGACCCATGGCGGACGCCGCATCCGTGGGAAACAACCACCCACAAAAAAGCCCCGGTAAACGGGGCTTTTTTGTGTCTTGGCGGAGAGTGAGGGATTCGAACCCTCGATAAGGCTTTTGACCCTATACTCCCTTAGCAGGGGAGCCCCTTCAGCCGCTCGGGCAACTCTCCGGGTAACTTCAAGCATTCCGCTGCGCATGCAGCAGCCAGCAAGAATACCTGCTGAGTGCGATGGCGGCAAACGAAATCGTCAGCCGGACGAGCTGGTTTCCACGGATTGGGCCGGAACGTGGGCATCTTCACCGCGCTGGATGCGCTGGTAGATCTCCTCGCGATGGACGGATACGTCCTTGGGCGCATTGATCCCGATCCGCACCTGATTGCCCTTGACGCCCAGCACGGTCACGGTCACCGCATCGCCGATCATCAGGGTTTCGCCCACGCGGCGAGTCAAAATCAACATTTCAGTATCTCCTTTGTCCGGCAGGCCAGTGCCGGGAGCTCATTTACGCGCCAAGGGCGGCGAAAACGCATCCAATTCATTCATGTACGTGAAACATGGTACCGGCCGGCCAAGCAGGCCGGCAAGCAGAATATGAACTATCTCACTTTTCTAGTGCAGGCGGCTTTCCACCCATCCGGAAACACCCTGCAGTGCTGAAACAAGGGCGGGGCCGTCGTCACCACCACCCTGAGCCAGATCAGGCCGGCCACCACCCTTGCCCCCGGTCAGACTGGCGACATGCGCCAGCAGTTCCCCGGCCTTGACCTTGCCCATTGCGGTGCCATTCACCCCTGCCACCAAGGCAGCCTTGCCGTCCATGGTCCCGGCCAGGAGGATGACCGAATCACCCAACTGCTGCTTCAGCCGATCCACGGCGTCGCGCAGGGCCTTGGCATCAAACCCTTCCAGCCTTGCCGCCAGTACACGGATGCCGTTGATCTCGATCGCTGACCCGGCAAGGTCGGCGGTTGCGCCCGAAGCCGCCTTGGCCTTCAGGCTTTCCAACTCGCGCTCCAGCTTCTTCTGGCGCTCGGTGAGTTGGCGGACCTTTTCGACGATCTCACCGGCACCGCCACCCAGCAAGGCAGCGGCTTCATGCAGGCGCTGCTCTTCGCTGGCGACAAGATCCAGCGCACCCTGCCCGGTTACCGCCTCGATGCGGCGCACCCCGGCGGACACACCTCCCTCGCTGACCACCTTAAACAAGCCGATGTCGCCCGTGCGGCCTACATGCGTGCCGCCGCAAAGTTCGGTGGAGTAGCCACCCATCTTCAGTACGCGCACGTGTTCGCCGTACTTCTCGCCAAACAGGGCCATGGCGCCGAAATCCAGCGCTTCCTGCATGCCCATGCTGTGTACTTCGGCCGCATGGTTGGCGCGGATCTCGGCGTTGACGCGGCGCTCCACCTCGGCCAGCTCCAACGCAGTCATCGGCTGGAAATGGGAAAAGTCGAAGCGCAACTTGTCCGGCGCCACCAGCGAACCCTTCTGCTGGACGTGCGTACCCAGCACTTCACGCAGGGCGGCATGCAACAAGTGGGTGGCGGAATGGTTGAGGATGACCGACGCACGGCGCGCTGCATCCACCGAACCCAGCACATGGTCGCCCAGCTTCAAGCGGCCGGCCGAGAGCTTGCCGACATGGCCGTGGAACTGGCCGGCGAACTTCAGCGTATCGGTGACGATAAAACTGACGCCCTGTTCCGCCAGCACGCCGGTATCGCCAACCTGGCCGCCGGACTCGGCATAGAACGGAGTGCGATCCAGGATCACCACGGCTTCCTCGCCTGCCTCGATCGCATCGACGGGGCGTCCGTCCTTGAGCAAGGCCGCCACCCGCAAGCCGCCTGCATCCAGGGAGTCGTAGCCCAGGAAATCCGTCGGCGAGAGCTTCGCCACCAGCTCCGCGGGCAGGCCGCTGCCGGAGGAGAATTTTCCAGCGGCGCGCGCAGTTTCGCGCTGGTGCTCCATGGCCGCATCAAATCCCTGCATGTCCACCGACAGGCCACGCTCGCGCGCGATGTCGGCGGTCAGGTCAACCGGAAAGCCATAGGTGTCGTACAGGCGGAATGCATCCGCGCCGGGAATCACGTCAGTGGCACGGGATGCCACGTCGTCAAAGATGCGCATACCGGAATCCAGGGTTTCGGCAAAGCGTTCTTCTTCAGCCTTGAGCGCGCGCATCACCAACTCGTGTGCCGCCGGTAGTTCCGGATAGGCTTCGCCCATCAGCGTGACCAGCGTGGGCACCAGCTTGTGGAAGAACGGCTGGCGCACGCCCAGCATCCAGCCGTGGCGCAGCGCGCGACGGATGATCCGGCGTAGCACGTAGCCACGACCTTCGTTGGACGGCAGCACGCCGTCCACCACCAGGAAGGAGCAAGCGCGAATGTGGTCGGCGATGACGCGCAGGGATTTGTTCTCGAGATCCGCCGTGCCGGTCAGTTCCGACGCATGCTTGATCAGCGCCTGGAAGATGTCGATTTCGTAGTTGGTGTGCACGTGCTGCAAAATCGCAGCCAGTCGCTCCATGCCCATGCCCGTATCCACGCAGGGCGCAGGCAGTGGAACCAAGGTACCGTCCGGCTGGCGGTCGAACTGCATGAACACCAGGTTCCAGATTTCGATGAACCGGTCGCCGTCTTCGTCCGGCGAACCCGGCGGTCCGCCCGCGATATGCTCGCCGTGGTCATAGAAGATTTCAGTGCATGGACCGCACGGACCGGTGTCAGCCATCTGCCAGAAATTGTCCGACGCAAACGGCGCGCCTTTGTTGTCACCGATGCGCACGATGCGCTCGGCAGGAATGCCGACCATCGTGTGCCACAGGTCATAGGCCTCGTCGTCGGTGTGGTACACCGTGACCAGCAAGCGATCCTTGGGCAGCTTCCAGACCTCGGTCAGCAGCTCCCATGCCCAGGCGATGGCGTCTTTCTTGAAATAGTCGCCGAACGACCAGTTGCCCAGCATCTCGAAGAAGGTGTGGTGGCGCGCGGTGTAACCGACCTGGTCCAGGTCATTGTGCTTGCCACCCGCGCGCAGGCAGCGCTGCACGTCGGCTGCACGCACGTAGCTGCGCTTTTCGGCACCCAGGAACACATCTTTGAATTGCACCATGCCCGAATTGGTGAACAGCAGGGTCGGGTCATTGCCTGGCACCAGCGGTGCGGAAGGCACGATGGTGTGGCCCTTGCCGCGGAAGAATTCAAGGAAATCGCTGCGGATCTGGCTGCTGCTGAACGTGTTTGGAGTAGTCATCTGGCTGGCGTTTGGCGGGCGGGCACGTCTGCGGTGCCACGATACCCACAGGATGCGGACGCGGAGCAGAGCAGACAACCCAATGCGCAAAGATTAACAGGCCGGGCCTGATCAGTCCTCCGGGCCGCCCCGCAGCGCAAGCCTCACGGCCTCGCCGTCGAACCCACGCCGGCAGAGGAAATCCGCCGCTTTTCGGCGCTGCCCCGCGTCGGCAGAGGCCAGTCCTGTACCAAACCTGCGCTGGGCCAGGTCGCGTGCGGCCTGGATCCAGCTTCCGTCGAGCTCCTGCAAAGCGGCATCGATCAAGTCCTGGCCCAATCCATGGGTACCGAGCTCCGCACGGATGCGCACTGGCCCCTGCCCCTGCGCTACCCGGGTGCGCACCAGCATTTCCGCAAAGCGCGCATCACTTTGCCACCCGTCGGTGGTCAGCCTTTCCACTGCCTGTAGCGCTGCCTCGCGTTCAATACCGCGTTCGGCCAGCTTGCGGGCCAACTCCTTGCGAGAATGCTCACGCCGCACCAGCAGCGCCAGTGCGCGCTGGACAGGAGTCAGCTCCCGCAGCTTGCGCTTGCGGGAGCCGGCTGCAATGGCTTCAGCATCTTCCGACACAACGTGTTCCCGGTTGATCAAAGCCGCGCGAGTTGAAAAATGGCGCGTCCCTGCACCAATCCCGATCAAACTTCTGCGTCATCCTCAGCCTCTTCAGGCTTGATTTCAGTCGGTTGGAACTTCTCGCGCAATTCGGCTTCCAGACGGGTTGCAACCTCCGGGTTGTCCTTCAGGTACTGGCGCGAATTGTCCTTGCCCTGGCCGATGCGTTCTTCGCCATAGCTGTACCAGGCTCCGGCCTTGTCCACTATCTTGGCTTCCACACCCATGTCGATCAGTTCGCCTTCACGGCTGATGCCTTCGCCGTAGAGGATTTCGGTGATGACCTGCTTGAAGGGTGGCGCCAGTTTGTTCTTGACTACCTTGATCTTGGTCTGGTTGCCGATGATCTCGTCACCCTTCTTGATCGCGCCGATGCGGCGGATGTCCAGGCGAACCGACGCGTAGAACTTCAATGCATGGCCACCCGTGGTCACTTCCGGGCTCTGGCCCGGCATCATCGCGCCAATCTTCATGCGCAGCTGGTTGATGAACAGCACCATGCAGTTGGAACGCTTGATGTTGCCGGTCAGCTTGCGCAGTGCCTGGCTCATCAGGCGGGCCTGCAGACCAGGCAACTGGTCGCCCATTTCGCCTTCGATTTCAGCCTTGGGCGTAAGGGCAGCGACCGAGTCGATCACCACCATGTCCACGGCGTTGGAGCGCACCAGCATGTCGCAGATTTCCAATGCCTGCTCACCGGTATCGGGCTGGGAAAGCAACAGGTCGTCCACATTCACGCCAAGCTTGGCGGCGTAAATGGGATCCAATGCATGCTCGGCATCGATGAAGGCCGCCGTGCCGCCACGTTTCTGGCATTGGGCAATCGTCTGCAGGGCCAGCGTGGTTTTGCCCGAAGATTCCGGACCGTACACCTCGACCACGCGGCCTTTCGGCAGGCCACCTATGCCCAAGGCGATATCCAGCATGAGCGAGCCGGTGGGAATGGCCTCCACGGCTTCGATGACCTGGTCGCCCATGCGCATCACCGAGCCCTTGCCGAACTGACGCTCGATCTGGGTCAGGGCTGCGGAAAGTGCGCGCTTCTTGTTCTCGTCCATGGTGGTGTCCTTGGTTGATTGTCGGGTTGAGGGCAATTTAGCGGCCATGGGTCGCACAGGTTGCGACGCGAGTGGCCGTGATCGAAATATGCGTTACAACGCGAGACGTCGCTACCGGGTTACCGCTTGATAGCACGTCGGAAAATTCCTGTTTGATATGAAAACCCCTGTTGAAAAAATGATCGGATTGCATGCGTGCGATCAGCGGTTGGGCCGTACCAGCCCGCAATACAGGCCTTCGATGGCGAAGTCCTGGTCGGGCATGACGTCGATGGGTGAATAGTCCGGATTGCGCGGCAGCAGGCGGATGCGGTCCTTGCCGATCTTCAGCAGCTTCACTGTGATTTCGTCATCGATGCGCGCTACCACTATCTGGCCGGAACGTGCCTCAGGGGTGCGATGCACGCCGATCAGGTCGCCGTCGAATATGCCCTCGTCACGCATCGAGTCGCCCTGCACTTTCAGCAGGTAATCCGGCGCCGGAGCGAAGAAGGCACGGTCGAGCAGCACGACTTCGTCGGACTGGATGTCGGCGCCGATCGGCAGTCCGGCCGCGACCCGTCCCAGGATGGGCAGGCGAAGTGCGTTGTCGGGGAGGATTTCCTCGGGCACCGGAATGTCGGTGTCGTCATGGACCAAGCGGATGCCCCGCGCCTGCCCCGGTATGCGGCGGATGGCCCCCGCCGCCTCCAGCGCCTCGATGTGGTACTGGGCGGCGCGCACGCCACTGAAGCCAAAAGCCTTGGCGATCTCGGCCTGTGAGGGCGGCACACCACCGTCGGCGATGCGCTCGGCGATCATGGCGAGGATGGCGTGCTGGGTGTCGGTGAGATTCATGGTTAGTAGTAATACTACTAACAAATCAGGAAAGCAACTAATTTCCCGGATTCAGCCTTTGCCAACGCCGTGCTGCCTCATCAGCCGCCCCAGGACGAAGAGGAAATAGAGGCCGAACGGTACCCCAAGGACGAACAGCAACAAACTGTAAGCCCGGAAGACCTCGGCCTGGAACTGCAACAGCATGGGAAGTTGCGTGCCGTTATCGCGAGCCCATTGTGCGTATTGGGGAATTACGTAGATCGCCTCGATGGCCGTCACCAACAGTGGAAAGGCCAAAGCGACGACGACCAAGGCGATAGCGAAGCTTTGCCAGAGAAGTTCACATGTGAAGCCATTTCGCCACAGGTTTGCCAAGTCGCCTTTGACATTCCGCCAACGACCACGGTTGAGCCATATGGCGATGACCAACACCGGGATGAAGATCGAGATCAATTCATCCAGGAACCACAAACCCACGCCCAGCCAGCGCGCGGGACTAATGGCGATTACTTCCCCGACCGCAAAGCTCGCAATCGTGGAAACCAGCCACAGCAGCAGGCATGATCCCAATGCCGGCGCACCAGGCCAGGCGGGCCGCCACCAACGCGAAGGCGCCACGGCGTCCAGTGTCGAAGGATTGAGGCAAAGGAACGGAGCCACCATCAGTGCCAGCATTGCAATGGCCATCAACACGACGCCGGGCCCATCCTGGTTTTTGAACAGGATCAGAAGCACCACACCGCTGATGGACCATACCAGGCAAGGCAACCAAAATGCCCTCGCTCGCAATGGCCACAACATGGCGTCCAACGCGCGCCTCTTGCCATCCCACCAGTTTCGAAAAGCGCCCAACAGCAACACGGGCATCATGCAGGACAGGAAGATGGCCAATAGGACTGTCGGATAAGGCAGTCGCGTGGGAAATTCCAACAGCTCGATTGCGCCCGATGCCGGTTGGTCGGTGATAATCCCGGGCATTGATCGTGTCGCCCGCAACAACAACCACAGCCAACCCACGCACCAAGCTGCAACCAGCATGGCAAGAGCTATGGAAAAGACACTCCCGCGATTCCAGAGCTTCACTGCCCTATCAACCGGCCAACGCATCCAACCCCAGCAACGCCGCCGCCACCGTCTGCCGGCGCACCGCCTCGCGATCTCCCTCAAAGACAAAGACCTCGGCCTTCGCGTAGCCGCCGCGGCGCTTCCAGCCTATCCAAACCGTGCCTACCGGCTTGCCTTCGCTGCCACCACCGGGGCCGGCGATGCCGGTCACGGCCACGGCGATGCTGGCACCTGAATTCACCAGGGCACCGGAGACCATTTCAATCACGGTCTCGCGGCTGACCGCGCCGTGCACTTCCAGCGTCTGCGGACGCACGCCCAGCAGCGCCTGCTTGGCTTCGTAGCTGTAGGCCGCCATCCCGCAATCAAACCAGTCCGAAGAACCCGCGATGTCGGTCACCGCTTTCGCGATCCAGCCACCCGTGCAGCTCTCGGCGGTGACCAGGCGATGGTGCGAGGCGTGCAGGCGCGCACCCAGTGTTTCAGCAAGCTGGCGCAGGGCGTTGTCGTCAGGAATGGACATTCGTGTCGCTTTCGAAGGAACGGCGCTGTCCTTGTAGCCGAAAAACATGCCAGTGTCTGCCTGCACGCCGATCCAAACGAAAACGGCCCGCCACTTTCGTGACGGGCCGCTGTTACGTATTGCCTTGCCGGATCAGTACTTGACGCGGAAGGTCATGCCGTACGTGCGCGGGGCACCCAGGAATGCGTTGTACGTGTTGCGCGGATCGCCCGGGGTACCCAGGGCGTTGGTCTGCAGCGGGCCATCGAAGCCCACCTGCACGTAGTCCTCGTCGAACAGGTTCTGCGCCCAGAACTCCACCGTCCAGCGATCGTCCTGCGAACCCACCACGAAGCGCGCGTTGAAGATGGTGTACGCATCCTGCATCTTCTCCACGTCCAGGTCGGAGCCGGTGTTGAACTCGGACATGTACTTGGCGCCCACGTTGACGCGACCCATCAGACTGCTGCCCATGTTCCATTCGTAGGTGGCTGATGCCGTGCCCGACCACTCCGGGGCGAAGCTGATCTGGCTGCCGGGCAGCTTGTTCAACGCGCCCGTGGGGCCAAAGTCCGCGCCGGGGATGTCATCGCCATAGACCGTGTCGGCGTAGACCAGGCCTGCCTGCAACAGCAGGCCCTTCGACGCCTGCCACAGTACTTCCGTATCCAGGCCCTTCGAAGTCACTTCCGGGATCGAGCGGACCACGAAGCTGGTGCCCAGGAAGCTGTTGAGCTGGAAGTTGTCGTAGGTCTGGTGGAAGAAGGTGGCGTTGAACAGCAGGTTGCCGTCCATCCAGGTGGTCTTGGCGCCCAACTCGTAGCTGTCGACGAATTCACCCGGGAACGAGGTGTCGTTGACCGGCACGATGCCGGCGCCACCACTGGTCAGGCCGTTGGAGGTCTGCACGCGGTCCAAATTGAAACCACCGCCCTTGTAGCCGCGAGCGAACGAGCCGTAGGTCATCAGGTTTTCGTTCCAGCGGTACGCGGCCTTGAGGGTGCCGGACCACTCTTTCTCCTCCATCTCCTGTTCCGTGGAACGTCCGTTGTGCCGTGCATTGGCCCATGGCAGGCAGATGTTGCCAACCACGGTCGGGGCAGCCGCCGAGGCCTGGGCGACGGTGAGGCCGCGCGCCACCAGCGCACCTACCACCTGGGCCGGGTTGGTGAGCGCAGATGTGCAAGCCAGGCTGCCATTTGGGTTGGTATACCGTGAGCTGAGGGACTTTTCCTCATTGGTATAGCGCAGGCCCAGGGTCACATCGAGTGCGTCGGTGGCGTGCCAGGTGTTGTTGGTGAAGAAGGCCAGGCTCTTGGCGTTCTGGCTGTAACGATCCAGCGCACCCAGGCCGACGAAACCGGTGCCGAACGGACGCCCGGTGGCCTGCGACAGGAACAGCGGCGCGGTGGGCGACGCGGCCAAGGCCGGGTTGATGTTGGCCAGGATCAGGGTGGACAGGTACGGCTCGTAACCTGCGCCGACGCGGTAGCTGTCGTTGCGGGTCAGGTCTTCGTCCGCGTAGAACGCACCCACCATCCAGTCGAAGTTGTCGGTGGAACCCGTAAAGCGGAATTCCTGGGTGAAGGTCTCGAACCGCGTCAGCGACTCGTCTTCATCGGCGTTGCGGTACAGCAGGTCGGCGCCGGTGTAATCGAAGTCCAGCCCGTTGATGGTCTGCCAATCACGCGACGAGGTGATGGAGGTCAGCGTCGCGCCGCCCAGCCAGTTCGTTTCCCAGTTCACTTCACCGGAAATGCCCTTGTCCTTGATGTCCGACTCGGTGCTGCGGTTGGTGTAGGCCTGGCGTGCGAACGGGTCGGCCACGGTGGGCATCGCGTCCGGGCCGCCGACGCCACGGATGATCGCTGCGGTCGAACCGATCACGGTCTGCACCGCAGTACAGCAATTTTCTTCGCGGCTGGTGTAGTCGGCGATGATGTTGATGTCCAGCGTATCGGTCGGCTCGATCAACAACTGGCCGCGCAGCGAGTGGAAGTTCTGGTTGCCATCTTCATCCTCCGTGCGCGGGCCGCGGCCCGGGTTGACGTCCATGAAACCGTCACGGCTGCGCTTGGTGGCATACACGCGGAAGGCGGCGTTTTCGCCCAGTGCGTCGTTGTAGGAACCGGAAACACCCCATGCGCCGTAATTGCCCACGGTGATTTCACCCTCGGCGCTCTGCGTGTAGCTGGGGCGGCGGGTGATGACATTGATCACGCCGGCGGACGTGTTCTTGCCGAACACGGTGCCCTGCGGACCCTTCAGCACTTCCACGCGCTCGAGTTCGCCCAGGTCGCCGAAGCCCACGCCGTTGCGTGGACGGTATACGCCGTCGATCACGATGCCGACCGAAGACTCCAGGCCGGCGTTGTCGCCCACCGTGCCGATGCCGCGGATACGCGCGGTGGTCAGCGCTTCGTTCTGCGTGCTGGTGACGGTCAGGCCCGGCACCAGTACCTGCAGGTCTTTCACGTCACGCACGCCGGTGTCCTGCAGCAATTGCTCGTTGACGACCGTCAGCGAGATCGGTACGTCCTGCATGATTTCCTCGCGCTTCTGCGCGGTGACGGTCATGGTGGCCAGGGTGGTGGCTTCCTCGTCAGTGGCTGCGGGTGCGGCCTCCTGCGCATGCGCTTGCGGCATGGCAGCGAGTGCGGCGAATACAGCAAGTGCGAGAACCTTGTACTGCGGCTTTGCAACGACCATTTTGTCCCCTCCCAGGGTCATTGGATCTTGGAATCGTGATGTGTTTGGTGGCGACCGTCCGGCCGCGCTACGCCAGGTGATGGCTGGCGCACTCCCCGCGCCATGGCCCGAAATTAACACCATCTTTACGTTTCGGCATTTTGCACTGCACCCATACCAAGTGTCAGGAAACAGGATGGCGCTGTATACCCAACCAACGGCAGGGGCCCGCGCGCAGAACCGGATAAACTTTCCTGCCCAAGCCTGTCACTCCTCCCCTCTTGTCCAAGCCGACCCCCAGGCCCGCAGCGTGAACGACGCGGTCGCCCTCGCCCACACGCCCCTGATGAAGCAGT
>CALCNV010000146.1 GCA_937897645.1 uncultured Lysobacteraceae bacterium | reverse complement strand
CTGACGCGTCCGCTGGCGCAGATCACCCGCGAAAACATCCCCACCCTGACCCGCGACACGCCGCTGGACGGCTTCGAACAGCGTCTGGTCGTGGATTACGAATGGGTGCCGAACAATTTCGATGCGGACGACGTCACTGCTGGTTTCCGTGGCAAGCACTGGTTCGGCGACCACGTCGGTGTGGGCGTGACCCACGTCAACGAGCAGCGTGCCGGCGACGACTACAGCCTCACCAGCGCGGACATCACCCTGCAGGCGGGCAAGGGCACCTACGTCAAGGCCGAGTACAGCCAGACCGAGTCGTACAGCGCGCCGGTGTTCTTCTCCGACAACGGTGGTTTCACCTTCACCCAGATCAATCCGGTCGGCCCGCGCGAAGGCGAGGCCAAACTGGTCGAAGCCCGTGCAAACTTCAAGGAGCTGGGCTGGACGGCGCAGGACTGGAGCGCCGGTGCCTGGTGGCGCGACGTGGGTGCAGGCTATTCCATCGCCCGCGCCGACAGCGGCCAGGCCATCACCGAATACGGCGCGGAAGTGCTGGGCCAGTTCACGCCCAACCTGCGTTTCTATTCGCGCTTCAGCAAGGCCGAACGCGGCGACGAAGCGCTGACGCAGGCGCAGGTCACCGGCGAATGGCGCATCAACGACACCAGCACGCTCAGCGGTGAAATCCGCCGCGTGGAAGAAGAGCGCCTGAGCGGCAACAGCGCGGGCACGCTGGGCGCGGTGCGCTACACGCACCGCTTCGGCACCAAGCTGGATGTGTACGGCACTGCGCAGGTGACGCTGGATGACGACGGTGGCGAATACGAGGACAACAACGCCTTCACCCTGGGCGGCAAGTACCTGTTCGGCGACCTGTCCACGGTCGGTGCGGAATTCACCACCGGTGATCGCGGCGACGCGGCCACGGTGAACGCGGAATACCGCCTCAGCCCGGAGCAGACCGTCTACGGCGCGTACACGTTCTCCACCGACAGCACCGAATACGATTCGCTGTTCAATCCGAATCGCCAGAACGGCTGGACCCTGGGCCAGCGCTGGAGGCTGTCGCAGCAGGTCAACCTGTTCAACGAAAGCCAGTACCTGAAGACGCCCAACGAGTCCGGCCTGGCGCACACCTTCGGCATGGATTTCTATCCGGCGCAGGGCTGGAACCTGGGCTTCACGCTGCAGGACGGCGACCTGACCAACAGCGAAGGCGGCAACGTCGATCGCAACGCGGTCAGCATCAGCGGCGGCCGCACGTCACCGGATACCGACTGGAACAGCAAGCTTGAATGGCGCAAGGACAGCGGTGCCGAGCAGCGCGAGCAGTGGGTCAGCAGCAATCGCCTTACGCACAAGATCAACGAGAGCTGGCGCATCGCGGCGCGCCTGAATTACTCGGAAACCGAGGACCAGCTGGATGCCGCGGCGGGCGCCAAGTTCGTCGAAGGCAATGTCGGTTTCGCCTGGCGTCCGTGGAACAGCACGCGCTGGGGCGTGTTCGGTCGCTACACGTACCTGTACGACCTCTCCACGCTGGGCCAGGTGGGCGGTGCGGACTACGACCAGAAGTCGCAGATCGTGTCACTGGAAGGCGTGTACAAGCACGACCAGCATTGGGAATTCGCCGCCAAGGCTGCGCGTCGCGAGGGCGAAGTACGCTTCGGCCGCCTGGCCGGCGAGTGGGAGGATTCATCCACCACGTTCATGGCCGCGCAGGCGCGCTATGAATTGCGCACGCAGTGGCATGCGTTGGCCGAATACCGGTGGCTGGACGTCACTGACGGCGGCACCAGGACAGGCTGGCTGGTCGGCGTGGACCGCGACATCAACACCAATTTCCGCATAGGCGTGGGTTACAACTTCACCGATTTCAGTGATGACCTCACTGATTTTGATTACGACCACCGGGGCTGGTTCTTGAACATGGTTGGCACTTACTGATTGAAGTGCGTGCAGGCAGGATGTTGAGGGTTGCGCAATGCAAGGTTGGTTGCGCAGTCCAGTGAAGATGTAGCGACCGACCGTTTTTCCCAGCCACGTTTTTGATGCCAGCGCACTCTGATTTGCAGTGCGGACAGGCGCCACCCGAGAACCAGCTTCATGTCTATTTCAATTGCCGCCTCAAAAACCAAGCTCTGGCAACGCGCATCTCAAGGGCTGTTTCGCTGCCTCTTGCCAGCCGTGGTTCTCCTGGGCGCTTCGGGCCAAGCCAACGCAGTCGAGACGCTGGACTGGTCGGCGCAGACGGCGGCGACCGTAACGTCAACAAGTCCGTATGTCACGACGGTCGGTGGTATCACGGTCACCACGTCTACGTCTTACACCGGTACGGCTGCCACGTGGGACGAGCTTCCGGTGACGCAGGTTAGGCCGACAGGCTCGTACAACGGGTTAAACGGCTATCTATTCATGAGCATGGATGCGGCCTTGGGTGCTGCGTCGCCTTCCTCGCAGGTGACATTCACCTTCTCTCGCCCGGTCACCAGCCTCTCCTTCACCATCGTCGATATCGATGGCGGCCCCAATTTCGCGTGGAATGATCGCGTGAACGTGACCGGTGCGCCTGCACAAACCCCTGGCACCACGTTCGTTGGTAGCGCCGTCACGTGGACAACTAGTGGCACCACCGGTACTGCACAGTCCAACTCGAATCAGAATCAGGACACCGCAGTAGCCAACGTGACGGTTCGCTTTGCGTCGCCGGTTACTTCCGCGACCGTCAGGTACTTTGCCGCGCCCGTGACCGTCGACGTTAGTGGCGATGGACCGAATAGCCAGAACATTGCCATCGGTGACCTGACCTGGGACTCGGGCGCAGTGCGCGTGCAAAAGGCTACCAACGGTGGCGTGGGCGGTCCCTTCACGTTCACGCAAAGTAATCTTCTGACAACACCGGCGGGCATCACCACGACGGCCAGCAACACCCCGGCGCCCGCAGCGCCGACTGCTAACGAAATCAATGCGCCTGGCACCAATGTGACCATTACCGAATCCCCGTTGTCGGGTTGGGCGTTGAGCACTGCGACATGTACCGATGCAAACAGTGCGGTGACAGGCAATTCGGGGAATCTGGGCACAGTGTCCGGCAATACGGTCACGCTGAATTCCAGCGCGCTGACGCTGTCAGGCTCCAACATCACCTGCCGTTTCAACAACGCTATTGTGCAACCAACCTTCGGCACCTGTGATGCGCGGATGTTCCTTGAGCAGACCAACAGTGCCGGAACCACTACCACGCTCTACGACGTGGACTATGCAACTACGCCGTTCACCTATGCGCTTTTGGGTTCAGGCATTTCTCGAAACGGCGTGGGCTACAACCCGCTGGACAACTACATCTACGGTATCGAGTGGACTGGCTTCAGTGGTAACGAGCTGATCCGAGTGGGTTCCGATGGCAGTGGCCTGAACCTGGGTGTGGTCACCAACCTTCCGATATCGAATTACAACAACGGCGCTTTCTCGCCAGCGGGCGAGTACTACGTTACCAGTGGATTTGGCGGCACAAGCCTGTACCGCATCAATGTGAACACGCGAGTGGCGACTGTCGTTACCATGTCGCAGTCAATCACAGTCAGCGATATAGCTTGGCACGCTGGACTGTTGTGGGGTGTCGATTCCACCACTAGCAGGTTGGTCAGCATCAATCCCACCAGTGGCGTGGTAACTACGATTGGGTCATCGTCTCCAGTCAACAATGCTATCGCCATGTGGGGGTTCAATAACGCGCTGTTCGCCAGCCCCGGCTCCAGCATCTATGCTATTGATCCTTCAACTGGTGTGGCAACGCTGGCCAGCACATCCCCAGCTGCCAGCAACGGTGATGGTGCAAGTTGTCCGACCGCCGCCATCCAGCTCGACGCCGACCTGTCGGTGACGAAGACGAACACGCCGGGGTCGGGTCCGAACGACTTGCCGACGGACACGTTCAACCCGGGCGAGACGCGCACGTACAGCATCGTGGTGAGCAACAGCAGCGGCTCGTTTGGTGCGCAGAACATCACGGTGAGCGATCCGATTCCGGCGGGCATTACGGCGTCCACGGTGAGCTGGACCTGCACGGCCACGGCACCTGCAGGCGTTGCGCGCTGCGGTGCCCCTAGCGGCACGGGTGCGCTCAACGACACCGGCCTGGACCTGCCGCCCGGTGGCGTGGCTACCTACCTGCTGACGCTGACGGTGCCGACCACCTTCACCGGCGACTTGTCCAACACGGTAACCATCACCCCGCCCAGCACCATCAACGACACCAACGCCGCCAACAACACTGCGACCGATGTCGATCAGCCAACGGCCCGCCTGACCATCGTCAAGTCGGTGCCCTCTGGGCAGGGCACCAACTTTGATTTCAGTCAGTCCGGCATGCCTTCTACGGCGACAGGCGCGCCCAACGCCGCCACGGTGACGGCATTCAACTTGAACCCGAGCGTAGTGGCAGGTAGCAACCTGACGGCGACCCAGACCTATATCAACGTGCCCCCCGCCACGGCGATCACGGTCAACGAGTTGAAGAGCAACAACATCAACCAGTACGCATTGGTGAACATCGCCTGTGCCAACGCCGCGGGTGCACCGGTCGGCAGCACCTTCCCGACTAGCATCAACAACGCGGCAGCCAACGGCGCGCCGGTGGGCACGGCCACCATCACCCTGGTGCCAGGTGCCAACGTCACGTGCACCTTCAACAACGTGCGCAACCCGCGCATCGTGATCGTGAAGAACACGGTGGGTGGCGACGGTACCTTCACCTTCAACGAAACCAGTTCCGCATCCGGTACTTCACTGTCACCGACCAGCCCGATCACGCTGGTGACGTCTGGTGGCTCCGCCACGGTCAACACCACGATTGCCGGACTTAGCGGCGCGGCCACCACCAATGTGACCATCACCGAGGCGGTGACGGCCGGCTTCACCCTGAGCAGTGTCAACTGCACCAACCTGTCTAGCGGCACGGCATTGACCACGGGCACCACGCCCTCGGCCACGGTCAATCTGGCCAGCCAACAAGTGGTGTTGGGCGGCGTTGCCACCGGCTCGGAAGTGCAGTGCACCTTCACCAATACGCGCAACGCACGGTTGCAGCTGCGCAAGACGTGGGTGAACGCGCAGCTCAACAACGCAGTCAACATTCCGGCGACCACTGGCTTCACCACCAACACCACCGCCTTCAGTTCGGTCGCCAACACCGCCAATGAATCCGACAGCAGTACGACGGTCGGCGTGCTGGTGGGTGCCACGGGCAACTTGCCGACGGAAAGCTTCACCGTTGGCTCGCAAGCCAACTACCTCACGACCGGTTGGGTGTGCACGGACGGCAGCAGCACGGTGAATGTGGCGCAGGGCGGCAGCCTGACCATTCCTGCCAGCAGTGCAGGGGCCACGTTGGTGTGCACGCTGACGAATACCCGCCGGCAGGCCACGCTGGCTTTGGCGAAGGTGTGGTCGAACGCGGTGGTCAATGACACAGCCAGCCTGCAAAGCAGTGGCGGCGTGAACAGCGCCACGCTGGCCTCGGTGGTTAATAATGCCAACGAAACCGATACAGGTACTGCGGTAAGCGTATTTGCAGGTGAAGTACTAGCGCTGTCGGAAACGTTTGGTGGGTCCAACGTGGGCGTGTACACCGCCAGTGCCTGGACGTGCACGGGCACCTCGGGCTTGTCGGGTTCCAGTCTGACCGTTGGCGGCGCAGATTCCACCATGGTGTGCAGCATCACCAACAGTCGCGCCAGTGCGAACTTGTCCATCACCAAGGCCAGCACGACCAGTCCAGTGGTGGCGGGTGGCACCATCACCTACAGTATCGTGGTGACCAACAACGGTCCCTCCGCCGCCAACAACGCGGTGGTGAGTGACGATTGGACGACCGTGCCGGGACTGGACTGCAGTGCAACGGCGGTGCCGCCGGGTACGGCGACGTGCGCGGCCTCGGGCACGGCGGGGACGCAGTGTCCGGCAGCGGGCAGCGTGACACCTGCCGCGTTGCAGGCGGGGATAGCGATACCGGCGTTCCCGAATGGAGGCGTCATCACCTTCACCTTGCAATGTGCGGTGACGGCTACGGGCAGCCCGTAAACATTTGCGCCGGAACCTTCGAAAGGTTCCGGCGTGAATCAAGGCAACACATCCACCAACCTGCTGCGTTGCTTGTCTCCACGGATCAGCCATCCCCCGACAAGCTGCGTAGCTTGTCCAGTGAATGAAGCGGGTCGGGCTGCATGAGTTCCAGTCAGTGAATGTGAGGCCTGTCAGTCTGGCCTTCTTCACATGCAGTCATGTGAAATAGTGCACAATTCAGGCGTAATTCGCATTTCTGTCATGGTTGGCGCAGGGGGCTTGTGTAGTGACTTCAACGTCGATCTCGGCCAGCAGAGCCGACGACGCAGGGATATCTCGGGTTATATCTTTGCCTCATGCCTTTCTTGGGCACGCACGACTTCCACTTGGCTTGCGCCATGGACTTGCCACGCTGGCCCTGTTGCTCAGCGCGATGCTGCCGTCGACCGCGATGGCGCAGGCGCTGGTTTGCGCAACGCCCGGCCAGGAGACGACCAATCCAGTCAGTGGCGTCATCAATACCTATTACCCGGGCGGCACGGCCAGCCTGTCGGCGGGCGCGACAAGCCTTGGCCTGGGCACGCGTGATGCGCGTGGCAGCAGCACGCCCATCGCGGCCGGCGACCTGGTGCTGGTGATCCAGATGCAGGACGGCACGCTCAACAGCACCAACAACAGCAATTACGGCAACGGCAGCGGCAGCGGGCAGGGCACGACCAGCATGGGCAGTGCCGGCCGCTACGAATTCGTGCGTGCGGACAGCGTGGCCGGTAGCACGGTCACGTTCACGCCGGCATTGACGCACAGCTATGTCAATGCGGCCGCCACCACTACCGCCGGGCAGAAGCGCTACCAGGTGATCCGCGTGCCGCAGTACACGGCAGTCACCATGAATGGCGTGACCGGACCGGCGTGGAACGGTGCTACCGGCGGCGTGGTCGTGGCGGATTCCACCAGCACGTTGACGCTGGGCAGCGCTACGCTCGAAGGGCAGGCGAATCGCGCGGTGTTCCTCGCAGGCCGCGGCTTTCGCGGCGGCGCAGGCGTCACGGCCAGTGCAAATGGCAACGACACCGAGTGGCGCAGCACGGCCAACGCCAACGGCATCAAGGGCGAGGGCATTGCGGGCACGCCGCAGCGGATGTCGAACAAGACCAATAACTTTGGTGCTGCAGTCAATGGTGGCTCGTTGACACAGGTAAATACGGGCGCGCAGGGTTATCCGTTCGGTGACTATGCGCGTGGCGCCCCGGGCAACGCCGGTGGCGGCGGCACCGAGGGAACCGCCCCGCCAGGTGATAGCCAGCGCAATGCCGGCGGCGGCGGCGGCGGTAATTTCGCTGCAGGTGGTTTGGGTGGCCGGCCGTGGAATGCTCCGCTGAACGACACCAATGGCCGAGGCGGCGCGGGCTATGCGGGCAGCATAGGCTTCAACCGCATCCTGATGGGCGGTGGTGGCGGTGCCGGTGGTACCAACAATTCCACCGCCGACAGCAGCACCTATGAAAACAATGGCATCGGTTGCAACGCCGGCGCACTGTGTTCTTCCGGCGCATCGGGTGGCGGCATCGTGATCCTGCGCGCGCGTTCCTTCACCGGTGCAGGCGTGATCGACGTGCGCGGCGCGCATGGCTACAACGTGGAGAACGATGCGGCCGGCGGCGGGGGCGCCGGCGGAACCGTGGTGCTGCAGGCCTCGCAGGGCGGCACCGCCACCGTCGACGCGAGCGGCGGTGATGGCGGCAACGCGTGGGCGGGCAACACCGGCGGCATCGCCAATCGCCATGGTCCTGGTGGCGGTGGTGGTGGCGGCTTCGTGGTTTTTTCGCCCAGCAATTTCGCGGTGTCGGCTACGCTCACCGGTGGTCGCGCAGGCCGGACCAGCAACGGTTCGACCGACACTTACGGCTCGAACGGTAACAACGGCGGACAGAATGGCTTCGCAGCGCCCGACGCCCCCGGCGTCAGCCCCGGTGCGGACTGCTTCCCCGAGCTGCGCTTGGCCAAGACCAACAACGGCAGCACGTTGAACAACGGTGATGGCAGCAACTACGTGCTGACCGTCAGCAACGTGGGCGGCACCGCCACCAACGGCACGACGACCGTGGTCGACGTGCTGCCCACCGGTATTACGGTGGGCAACGGCGCGGTGCCGCTGACCGGTGCACAGGCGGCCAACTGGACATGCAACTCCGCATCCAACGTGCTGACCTGTACCACCAGCACGGCGGTGGCCGCAGCGGGCAGCAGCGTCTTCGGCTTCACGGCGCTGGTGGAAACGGTCCCCAACGGCTCCAGCGTCACCAACCGCGCGCGCGTGGGCGGCGGCGGCGATCCCAACAAGCCTGCGCCCAACGCCACGACCACGGCAGAGTGCACCGGCAACAACACCCCGGCTGGCTGCGCCATCGACGTCGATACCGTCAACGCAGCGCTGCTCTCCGTGGTCAAGACCGACAACAGTGCAACCGTACTGGCGGGTGGAACGACTACGTACCAGCTGACCGTTTCCAACACAGGCGCCGCACCCACCGTCGGCAGCATCCGGGTGGTGGACGTGTTGCCCGTTGGCATGAGCTACACCGGCGCGTCGCCGTTCAGTAGTGGTGGTTTTGATTGCGTCTACACCGCGGCGGACCTCAGCTTCACCTGCAATCGCGCGACCCCGATCCCCAACGGCACCAGCACCGTGGTCGCGATCCCGGCAAGCGTTGCGGCCTCCACCGCCAGCGCATTGACCAACCGCGCACAGGTGGGCGGTGGTGGCGATCCCGGCAAGGTGACGTTGCCCACCGTCGCGTCGACCACGGCCTGCCCGGCGCCGACCTCACCCGATATCAACAACAGCAATGTCGCCACGGGCTGCACCGCGGACACCAATTCGGTGACCAACATCAGCCTTGCGCTGGAAAAGGACGACGGCCAACCGTTCATGCCCATCAACGGCCAGACGACGTACCAGTTCCGCGTGCGCAACAGCGGCACGGTGGATTCAGTAGGCACCATCCAGTTCCGCGACGTGTTGCCGACGCCGATGACGTGGCCGACCACGCTGACGCTTGCAGGACCCAATGCCGCGGACTGGAGCTGCACCCGGGTGTCGGCGACGGTGGTGACGTGCACGTCCAGCGTCATCATCACGGCAGGCAATCTCAGCAATTTCAGCCTGGTGGCCAACGTGGGCGCGGCCACCAACCTGACCCAGTACACCAACCGTGCCCGCATCGGCGGTGGTGGCGACGCGGACCTGCCCGCTGTCCTGACCGATGCGCTGGTCAATGCCTGCACCGGCAACAACGTCCCGGTGGGTTGCGCCATCGATCTCAACACGGCGCAGAATGCCGCGCAGGTTCGCCTGGCCAAGAGCCACGTGGATCCACAGGCGAAGCAGCCGGGTGACAGCATCACCTTCAACCTGGTGGTCAGCAACAGCGGCGGCAGCACCACCAGCGCCGATATCCGCGTCGTCGATGTCTTGCCTGCAGGCATCACCTATCCGGGCCCGGCGTCCTTCAGTTCAGGTGGCTTTGCCTGCACGCATGCGACGGGTGTGATCACCTGCAATCGCAACAACACCCCCGCAACCAATCGATTGGCGGCAGGCGAATCCGCGACCATCAGTTTCGTGGCAACAGTGTCCACTGGCATAGGCAGCGGCGTGCTGGTGAACCGCGCGCAGGTTGCCGGTGGCGGTGACCCGCAGCTGGGGGCAGCGGCCACGGCCACGGCGACTACGACGGCCGAATGCAGCAGCAACGGCACGGCCTACCTGGGCTGTGCGGTCGACCCGGTGCCCGTGGTGCTCAATGCCAACCTGTCCATCACCAAGAGCAACGCGGCGTCATCGGTGGTTGCAGGTGGAACGGTGGACTACACCATCGTGGTCAGCAATGCCGGCCCAGCGGCAGCGAACGGTGCGGCCGTGCGCGATCCCGCGGCCACGGGCCTGAATTGCACCACCGCCACCTGCGGCACCCAGGTGAATGGCGCGGTCTGTCCGGGAGCTACCGGCGCCGCGCTGGCCAGTGCGCTGCAGTCCGGCAGCGGTGCCGTGCTCGGTGCATTGCCTGCGAACAGTGCACTCACATTTACCCTGACCTGCACGGTCACGGCGACAGGCTTGCCATAACAACATGCGTGTCACGGAATTGCTCGTCGTCAAGCCGGAAACAACAGGCCGCCCCAGTCCACGGATCGGTTCGACGCATGCAGACTCGCGACGGCCCGCAATCCGGACCGGTTTCCACAGATTAGTGCTTGCCGCCGCTGCACTCTTTTCCGCTACTCCGGCTTGGGCCCAGGTGCAACGCAGCTTTGCCAACCTGGGCTTCGAGCAGCCCGCCATGGCCACTCCTGGCTGCCGGGTCTACATCAATGCCGCGCAGGTGCCCGGCTGGAACACCACGCATCCCAACCAGGCTACGGAGAACAGTGGCGGCTGCGTCGTCGCAGGTGGGCTGGGGACGTCACCCGGACCGATCATCGAATTGTGGCGTACGCCGCGCAACAACGACTCCGGTGGCATCGTCAATGCGCGCAGCGGCGTGCAGATCGCCGAACTCAATGCCGCCGTCTCTTCGCGCATTTTCCAGAATGTATGCCTCATCAATGGCGAGCGGGTCGAGTGGCGCTTCAGCCATCGCGGCCGTTCCAGCGCCACGGTACGCGATATCGCCGACATGAAGATCGGTGCTTCCAGCACGATTGTCCGGGTGGGCACGACCAACAACGGCGCCATCAATGTGCCCGTCGCCTCGCAGGGCGTGGTCGATACGCCGGTCAATGCACCCGGCAACACCAGTTGGGTCGACTACCGTGGGCGCTTCAGCTATGCCGGGGCGACCGGCACCACTAACATGGGATTCGAATCAGTAGGTGGATCGACCTCGGGCAACCTGCTGGACGAAATCCAGATCGAACTCGCGCCCTTCGTCGAGTTCACCCAGCCGAGCAGTTCGACGCCGGAGAGCGCAAGCAACAACCTGCCCACGTTGAGGGTCAACGGCACCACCTACACGGCCTTCAATATCACTGTCCAGATCACCGGCGGCACCGCGACGCTTGGAACCGACTTCACCACCCCGGGCAACAGTCCGACGATGACGATCACAGTGCCGGCCGGCAACTACGATGGCGTAAGCGCCGGCAGCCTGTTTGCATTGCCGATCACCATCACGCAAGACACGCTGGTCGAAGGCAATGAAACGATTGAAATGCAGGTCCAGCCGTCGGGTGCGTCACCGGCTTCGTACCAGCTGAGTTCCAGCGCAGTCTGCGGTGGGCCACCGCAGAGCACATGGATCTACACGATCATCGATGATGACTCCAGCATCAATGTAAGCAAGAACGCGGCGGCACCCGTGGCCGTCGCCGGGCAGCCGACGCAGTTCGACGTGGCCTATACCGTGGTCGTCAACAATCCAACATCGGTGGCGGCCAACTATGCGTTGACCGACACGCCAAGCATGGATAGCAATGTCAGCATCGTGACGGCCAGCTATTCGCTCAACAGCGGCGCAAGCAGCACGTTGGCTGGCAGCGGGCCATGGACGTTGCAGCCGCAGTGGCGCACATTGGCTGGCGGCGCAACCGACACGTACGTGCTGACCGTTCGCATCAACATCAACCGGGGTGGCAGTGCCGCCAACGACAGCTGTGCGTCACCCAGCGCGGCCGGATCCGGCTTGCACAACAGCGCCAGTGCGGTCCTGCAGGGCACGCCTGCCAATACTACGTTCACCAGCAGCGCCTGCCGCAATACGCCTACCCCGGTATGGGCCACGCTACGCAAGCAACTGGTCGCGCGCGCCATCGCCAGCGACCAGGTACAGATACGCCTGTTGTCCGCAGGCACGCCCGCGGCCACCGCCACGACCACGGGCAGCGCTTCGCCCGCGACTGCATCCACCGGCTTGACGGTGTTGCCGGCCGGCAACACCCTGCAATTCGATGAAGCCGTCAAGGCGTCCGGCACGGGACCTGACCAGGCGCCGCTCAACTATGGCACCCAGTTGCTATGCACCAATGCCAACAGTGCCTCGACCACGGTGCTGCCCTCCGGCACGGGCACCGCGCTGGCCACGCGCCAGCAATGGGCGGAATTCACGCCGGCGGGTGGCGACGATCTGGATTGCGTCATCACCAACAATCCACTCAGCGCCAACCTGTCCATCACCAAGAGCAACGCAGCGTCATCGGTGGTCGCAGGTGGAACGGTGGACTACACCATCGTGGTCAGCAATGCCGGCCCAGCGGCAGCGAACGGTGCGGCCGTGCGCGATCCCGCGGCCACGGGCCTGAATTGCACCACCGCCACCTGCGGCACCCAGGTGAATGGCGCGGTCTGTCCGGGAGCTACCGGCGCCGCGCTGGCCAGTGCGCTGCAGTCCGGCAGCGGTGCCGTGCTCGGTGCATTGCCTGCGAACAGTGCACTCACATTTACCCTGACCTGCACGGTCACGGCGACAGGCTTGCCGTGACCGTGCACATAATGTGACCCTGCATCGGCAACGGAACATAGGCGTGCACGCACCGGGACAGCAATCCACATGAGTGATTCCCGTGCTTCCGCCACGCGCATCTGGGGGGTGTTGCTAACGGCCTTGGCCGCATGCGTGCCTGCGGCTCCCGCCATGGCCCAGGTGCAACGCAACTTCCTCAATCCCAGCATCGAAACGCCGGCGCTCACGGCGGCCAACACGGCCAATGGCTGTTACCGCGAGCTGGATGAAACCCTGGTGCCAGGCTGGTCCACCACCCATCCGGTACAGGCGGGCTCGGGGGATTGCACTGCGCCGGGAGCCTCGACGGGTCGCCTGATCGAACTGTGGCGCACCAATTTCCAGGGCGTGGTTGCGCGCAATGGCCTCAACTTTGCCGAGCTCAATGCCGAAGCGTCTTCGCGCATGTTCCAGAATGCCTGCCTGATCAATGGCGAGCAGATCAACTGGCGCTTCAGCCACCGTGGGCGTGGCAGTACCACGGTGCGCGACGTGATGGATTTCAACGTGGGTGCGTCGCTGCCCATCGTGCGCGTGGGCACTACCAGCAACGGCGCGTTCAATACGCCGATCGTCACGCGAGGAACGGCCAACACGCCGGCGTCTGGCGGCAACGGCTGGGTCGATTACACCGGCAGCTTCGTCTACAGCGGCGTCACCGGCACCAGCAGCCTGGGGTTCGAATCGATCAGCACCGGCAGTGGCAGCAACACGGTGGGCAACTTCCTGGACAATATCCAGATCGAATTGCGCCCGTTCGTGGAGTTCACCCAACCCAGCAGTTCCACGCCCGAAGGCGCCAGCAACAACCTGCCCACGCTGCGCCTCAATGGCACGGTGTTCACGCCTTTCAACGTAACCGTGCTGATCACTGGCGGCACCGCGGTGCTGGGCACGGATTTCACCACGCCCGGCAACAGCACCACGCTCACGATCGCGATTCCTGCAGGCACCTACGACGGCAGCAGTGCCGCCAGCCTGTTCGCGCTGCCCATCACGATCACGCAGGACGTGGCCGTGGAAGGCAACGAAACCATCGAGTTGCAGGTGCAGCCAGCCGGCACGTCGCCACCACCGTACCTGCTGAGTTCCAGCACCAGCTGCGGTGGCGCGGCGCAGACCACGTGGACCTACACCATCGTGGACGACGACAGCCGCATCAACCTGGTCAAGAATGCAGCGGCGCCGGTGGCCGTGGCCGGACAGCCTACGCAATTCGACGTGGTCTACACCTTGGCGGTAAGCAATCCCACGCTGGTGCCGGCCAATTACAGCCTGGTGGATACGCCCGGGCTGGAAGCCAACGTCAACATCGTGTCTGCCAGTTACACGCGCAATGGCGTGGCGGGCGCAGCCCTCACCGGCAGTGGCCCGTGGACGTTGCAATCGCAGTGGGCGCTGCTGGCCGCAGGTGCCACGGACACCTACGTGCTGACCGTGCGCATCAACATCAACCGCGGTGGCAACACGGCCAATGACGCATGTGCCGCACCCAGCGCGTCCGGTTCCGGCTTGCACAACAGCGCCAGCGCCGTGCTGCAGGGCGTGCCTACCAACACTACGTTCACGGCGGCGGCATGCCGCAACTCGCCAACGCCGGTGTGGGTGACCTTGCGCAAGCAGCTGGTGGGTCGTGCGATTGCCACGGACCAGGTGCAGGTGCGCGTGCGTTCGGGCGGCAATGTCGCTGCCACGGCGACGACCACCGGAAGCAGCGCACCTGCGACCGCGAGCACCGGCGTGGTGGTGTTGCCTGCGGGCAACACGATGCAGTTCGAAGAGGCGGTGAAAACAAACGGCACGGGTGCCGATCAAGCACTGGCCAACTATGGCACCACGCTGGCGTGCACGAACGCGACGGCTACCTCCACGACGGTCTTGCCAACGGGTGCGGGCACGGCGCTGGCGACCTCGCAGCAATGGGCGGAATTCACCCCGGCCGGTGGCGACGACCTGGATTGCCTGATCACCAATTCCCCGTTCCGTGCCAACCTGTCCATCAGCAAGACCAACACGCCTGCACTGGGACCCAATGACCAGGCAGGCGATACCGTGACTTCAGGTACGCCAACCACCTACACCATCGTCGTGCGTAACGACGGTCCGAATGCCGCCAACAATGCGGTGGTGCGCGATCCGGTTGCCGCGGGACTGAGCTGCACCACCGATCCGACATGTTCCGCCACCGGCGCATCCTGTCCGATCTCCTTGTCCATCAACAGTCTGCAGAACGCCGGCCTGGTAATTCCCAGCTTGCCCAGTGCCGGGGTCGTTACCTTCACCTTGACCTGCACCGTCACGGCCACGGGATCGCCTTGATCGGCACCTAGTGCGATAGCGAAGGACAGCCGCACAAGTGGGCCCTGATCAATTTGAATGGCTGCTGGCGCGGCACCGGTCCTGTCACGCGCTGGCAGGGATGCCGTGGCATGCTGAGCGCCCTTGGTACGCAGCCCGGCACGCATGAAACTCGCCATCCTCTCGCGCAACAGCAAGCTGTATTCCACGCGGCGACTCGTGGAAGCAGCGCGCACGCGCGGACACAGCGTGCGCGTGCTGGATCCCCTGCGCTGCTACATGCGCATCGCCAGCGATGGCTTCACCATGCACTACAAGGGCAAGCCGATCGCCGGCTATGACGCCGTGATCCCGCGCATCGGTGCATCGGTCACGCGTTACGGCACGGCGGTGTTGCGTCAATTCGAGCTGATGGGCAGCTACACGCCCAATCCTTCCGATGCCATCCTGCGTGCGCGCGACAAGTTGCGCGCGCACCAGTTGCTGGCCGCGCAGGGCATCGGCATGCCGGCGACGGTATTCGGCGACAACCCGGACGACACCGTCGACCTGCTGTCCATGCTCGGCCCGCCGCCGCACGTGATCAAGCTCAACGAGGGCACCCAGGGCGCGGGCGTCATGCTGACCGAAAAGCCGTCCGCCTCGCGCAGCGTGATCGAAGCATTGCGCGGGCTGTATGCGAATTTCGTGGTGCAGGAATTCATCGCCGAAGCCCAGGGCGCCGACTTGCGTTGTTTCGTGGTGGGTGACCGCGTGGTGGCATCGATGCGCCGGCAGGCGCCGGACGGGGACTTCCGTTCCAACCTGCACCGGGGCGGCAGCGCGGAGCAGGTGGATGCCAGCGCCGACGAGCAGGACGTGGCAGTCCGTGCCGCGCGTGGCCTTGGGTTGAGCGTGGCGGGCGTGGACCTGATCCGCTCCCAGCGCGGACCCTTGGTGCTGGAAGTGAATTCCACCCCGGGCCTGGAGGGCATCGAGCAGGTTTGCCAGGCCGATGTGGCCGGATCCATCGTTGCCCACATCGCCGACAACATAAATAAATAATGTTGAATATCAATGGCTTGCTTAGTACTGGCAAGCCGCGTCACGGGCGCTTACCGGGATTTTTAACAGGCGTTTAATCGTAGCGGGCGTAACTTTGCCAAGCCGCAACTCCTCATTCCGCCTCGTCAGTGGATCCCGGAACGACAGGGTTACGGTAATCGGGCAACTCTTTGGCCCAAGCCGGTGTCTACCGGCTTGGGCCTTTTTGTTGGCCAGTGGCGGCGGGCCCGACCGATGAACGGCCCACCCCGCTGCGCCTGGCCTGCATCCAATTGTTAAGTGCGATTTGTTAAGTTACGGACTTGCCGTGGACGTGCATCACGGCCCATCACACCTGCAGCAAGGATCCACGCATGCGAATACTCGTGATCGAAGACAACAGCGACATCGCCGCCAACCTCGGTGACTATCTCGAAGACCGGGGCCACACCGTCGACTTCGCCGCCGATGGCGTGACCGGCCTGCACCTGGCCGTCGTGCATGACTTCGACGCCATTGTCCTGGACCTGAACCTGCCCGGCATGGATGGCCTGGAAGTCTGCCGCAAGCTGCGCAACGAGGCGCGCAAGCAGACGCCGGTGCTGATGCTGACCGCACGCGACACGCTGGACAACAAGCTGGCCGGTTTCGACTCGGGTGCCGATGATTACCTGATCAAGCCGTTCGCGCTGCAGGAAGTGGAAGTGCGCCTCAACGCCCTGTCACGCCGCGGCAAGGGCGTGCAGACCCGCGTGCTGGAGGTCGGCGAGCTGGAGTACAACCTGGATACGCTGGAAGTCCGCCGCGTGGGCAAGCTGCTGCAGCTCAATCCCACCGCACTCAAGATCCTGCAATCGTTGATGGAAGCGTCGCCGGCCGTGGTAACGCGGCAGGAACTGGAAACGCGGGTGTGGGGCGAGGAGTTGCCGGATTCGGATTCCCTGCGCGTGCACATCCATGGCCTGCGCGCGGTAGTGGACAAGCCGTTCCCCACGCCGTACATCCAGACCCGCCACGGCATTGGCTACCGGATCGCCGCGCCGGATGCCTGAAACGGAATCGACCGTCGCGGGCCGGCGCCCGGCGCGTTTCCGGCGCCGGCTTCGCAGCCGCATCATCCTGTCGTTCGTGCTGCTCGGCTTCGGGCTGACCGCGCTGTTCGCGTTTGCCACTAATTGGACACGGGGCAGGGTCGAGAACCAGATCGTCGAAGACGTGATGAACCGCAACATCGACGAATACGCACGGCAGTATTACGCCCAGCCCAATAAAAAGCCTGAGTTCGGCGTCCAGCAGATGCTCGGGCGGGTCATCGGCAAGGATCGCTTCGAGGAACTTCGCCAGGACCAACCTGACTGGTACAAGCTGCCGGATGGCATCCACAGCGTCAAAGGCACCAATGCAGATGGCACGCTGTTCGCCTACAAACTTGCGGTACGCAAGACGCCCAATGAGTGGTTCTTCCTCGCCTACGACATGACCCAGGCGACACAGGGAGAGACCCAGTTCAATCGCGCGATCTATTTGTCGGTAATTTTCTTCACTGCGTTGTCACTGCTGGTGGGCTGGTGGGCCGCATCGCGGGTCATGAGTCCGGTGTCCGAGCTTGCGGCACGGCTGCGCTCTTACCGCGGCAGCAGCAATCCGAAGCCGCTCGCCCCGCACTTCCCCGAAGACGAAGTCGGTGAACTGGCCAAGGCGCTCGATGACTACTCGGCGCGCCTCACCGAGGTCGTGCAGCGCGACCGCGAATTCAACGCCGACGTCAGCCATGAATTGCGCACGCCACTGGCCGTGATCCGTGGAGCGACGGAATTGCTGCTCAGCCGGCCGGACCTGGAAGAGAAAGTCAGCCAGCGCCTGCAGCGCATCCAGCGCGCCGAAATGCAGTGCACCGACCTGATCGGTTCGTTGCTGCTGTTGTCGCGCAACGAACGCGGGCAGGGCAACACCCTGGTGGCGCGTGTCGCCGAGCAACTGCTGGATGCGCACCGTGCGCAACTGGGCAGCAAGCCGCTGACGCTGCGGATGGAGGGCGAAAGCGGGTTGACCGTGGACGCGCCGGAGTCGGCCGTCTCCGTGGCCTTGGGCAACTTGGTCGGCAACGCCGTGAAGTACACGCTGGAAGGCGAAGTGGTGGTCAAGCTGATGCCTGACAGCGTGGAAGTGATCGATTCGGGCCCGGGCTTGAGTCCGGAAGATGCCGCACGCTTGTTCGAGCGCGGCTATCGCGGCACCCATGCCGGCCATTCGCAGGGCGGCGGCATCGGCCTGTCCATCGTCAGCCGGCTGTGCGAACTCTATGGTTGGCAGGTGGGCGTGCGGCCGGGCGAAGAGCGTGGCGTGATCGCCACGTTGAAGTTCACCGCGGCCTGAAACCTTTCATTTAGAGCCGAGCTTGCTCGGCTGCTCTTGATCTTGCGCCACCGGCATCCGAGCAAGCTCGGATCTGCAGGGCATGCATCAGATGTAGTCCAGCCAGCTGTGCTTGTCCTCTGTGCTTCCGTCGAACAGGCCGAAGAAGAGCTGCTGGATCTTTCTGGTCACCGGCCCGGGCTTGCCATCGCCCACCGGCTTGCCGTCCACCGAGCGTAGCGGGGTGATTTCCGCCGCCGTGCCGCACATCAGCAACTCGTCGCACAGGTACAGGTATTCACGCGGGATGTCGCGCTCGACCACTTCGATGCCGTGGTCGCGCGCCAGGCGGATGATGGAGTTGCGGGTGATGCCTGCCAGCAACGACGCACTTGCCGGCGTGGTGTGCAAGGCGCCATCGAAAACGAGGAACAGATTCTCGCCTGCGCCTTCGCTGAGCAGGCCAGTCGAAGCCAGCGCGATGCCTTCGCCATAGCCGTGGCGACGCGCCTCGCGCGTGACCAGCTGGCCGGACAGGTAATTGCCGCCTGCCTTCGCGCCCGCAGGCAAGGTGTTGGGTGCGAAGCGTTGCCAGCTGGAGACGCAGGCATCGATGCCGTTCTCCATGCCGTCCTCGCCGAGGTAGCGGCCGAATTCCATGGCGGCGATGGCCACGTCGATGGGCGTGTCGGCGGCGATGCCGACGCCGCCGTAGCCGCGGAACACGATGGGTCGCAGGTAGGCCTTGCTCAGGCCATTGACCTTGATGATCTCGCGACAGGCGGCGTTGATTTCATCGGGCGTATAGGGAATCTCGATGTCGTAGATCTTGGCGGACTGGAACAGGCGCCTGGTGTGGTCGTGCAGGCGGAAGATCGCCGTGCCTTTCGGTGTTTCGTAGGCGCGCAGGCCTTCGAACACGGACGAGCCGTAGTGGATGGCATGCGCCATCACGTGCGTAGTGGCTTCAGCCCAGGGCTTGATGACGCCGTTGTGCCAGATCTTGTCGGGGAAGTTCATGCGGGGGCTCCGTTGGAGAGTTTCATTCTGCCATTCCCAAGGTAGGAGCGCCCCATGGGCGCGAGCTTCTCAGGTGGCCGGAGCCAAGAGCTCGCGCCCATGGGGCGCTCCTACACAGGCAGCTACAGGCTGACCCAGAAACAGTTGTAGCTGCGCTGCAGCCCCATATAGGTGCGCGAAGGCGTGCTGCCATTTTTCAGAGTCTGTTCCAGGCGCAGGCCAACGGGGCGCACGCGCGCGCTGGATTGCGGATAGTAGCCGTCCTCGTTTTCGTCGATCACCACGCCCGCTTCATCGACGATCGGCGGTGGTTGCGGGCGCACGGGGACGATATCCACCAGTGGCCGCTGGACGATGGCTTCCAGCTTGTCGAGGATGTTGTTGGCCGCGACATTGGATACGCCATTCCACTGGTACACGCTGGCCAGGCGATTCACGTCGTTGTTCTCGATGGCAGCGGTGATCTGGTACACAAGGTCGCTCAGCGTGCGCGAGCAACCGCTGCGGAACATGCTGGACCCGCCCATGCCGCCGGACGAAACGCGCGGCAACCGGTCCATGCCGCCCACGTCTTCGCAACGCTTGTCGGTGTAGATGGTTTCGCCATTCATCGCCGTGCAGCGCTGTACTTTCTTCTGTGCAAACGCGGGGAAGGCGGCTGCGTAGAAGCAGGCACCTGCCAGCAGCGTGAGGGTCAAGAGTGAGCGCATCGCCACGCAGCCTAACCCGCGGCCTCAGGCGAGGGAAGGTCGACGGACGGCGTGTTCAGCCAATCCGTGACAAAACCGACTGGGTGGGCTTGGCCAGGTTGAGCGTGTAGAAGTGCAGGGCAGGCGCGCCACCGGCAACCAGGCGTTGGCAGAGACCTGCCACCACGTCGGCACCGAACTCGCGGATGCCATCCGCGTCATCGCCCAAGGCCTGCATGCGCTTGCCGATCCAGCGCGGGATTTCCGCGCCACAGGCCTCGGAGAAGCGCTTGAGCTGGGTGTAGTTGGAAATAGGCATGATGCCGGGAATGATCGGGATCTCCACGCCCAGCTTGCGCACGGCATCGACGAAGTGGAAATACGCGTCGGCGTTGTAGAAATACTGGGTGATGGCGCCGTTGGCACCCGCGTCGACCTTGGCCTTGAAGTGCTTGAGGTCGGTCAGTGCATCGTCGGATTGCGGGTGTGTTTCCGGATACGCGCCTACTTCGATATGGAAGGCGTCGCCGTGTTCGGCGCGGATGAACTCGATCAGTTCAGACGCATAGCGCAGATCACCGGGATGGCCCATGCCCGAAGGCAAATCGCCACGCAGCGCGACGATGCGTTTGCAGCCCAGGGCGCGGTACAGGCGCAGCAGTTCACGGATTTCCTCGCGGCTTCCGCCCACGCAGGACAGGTGCGGCGCCGCATCGAAACCATGGGTCTGGTTGAGATGGCGCACGGTTTCAGAGGTATAGCTCAGCGTTGATCCGCCAGCGCCGAACGTGCAAGAAACATATTCGGGCGAATGCGCTTTAAGCTTTTCCGCGGTGCGGTCCAGCTGCGTGCGCTGTTCGTCGGTCTTGGGGGGATAGAACTCGAAGGAGACGGGAATGTGCATCGACGAAGTCCACGTTTTTGTAGAACGGATCGTCATCCCCGCGAAGGCGGGGACCCAAGGACGTTGCAGTGGATTGTCGAAATCCAAGTCGCTGGGTTTACCGGCTGCGCCGTTGAAAAGCGCCTCCGACTTCGCGGGAATGACTGCCGAAAGAACACGGGCGGCCGAAGCCGCCCGTCGGGTCTTGCTCAGTAGCGGTAATGCTCAGGCTTGTACGGGCCGTCGACGTTGACGTCCAGGTAGGCGGCCTGTTCCGGAGTCAGCGTGGTCAACACCACGCCGATCTTCTCCAGGTGCAGGCGCGCCACTTCCTCGTCCAGCTTCTTCGGCAGGATGTAGACCTTGGCCTCGTAAGTGTCCTTGTTCGCCCACAGGTCGATCTGCGCCAGGGTCTGGTTCGAGAACGAATTGGACATGACGAAGCTCGGGTGGCCAGTAGCGCAACCCAGGTTGACCAGGCGGCCTTCGGCCAGCAGGAAGATCGCACGGCCGTCCTTGAACGTGTATTTGTCGACCTGCGGCTTGATGTTGAGCTTGGTGACGCCTGGCAAGGCATTCAGCGCATCGACCTGGATCTCGTTGTCGAAGTGGCCGATGTTGCAGACGATGGCCTGGTCTTTCATCTGGCTCAGGTGTTCGACGGTCAGCACGTCCTTGTTGCCGGTGGTGGTGACGTAGATGTCACCGCGGCCGAGGGTGCTTTCGACGGTGTTGACTTCGAAGCCTTCCATCGACGCCTGCAGGGCATTGATCGGGTCGATCTCGGTGACCACGACGCGGGCGCCATAGGCGCGCAGCGAATGCGCCGAACCCTTGCCGACGTCACCGTAACCACAGACTACGGCAACCTTGCCGGCCAGCATCACGTCCATCGCGCGCTTCAGGCCATCGGCCAGCGATTCACGGCAGCCGTAGAGGTTGTCGAACTTGGACTTGGTGACCGAGTCATTGACGTTGATGGCAGGCACCAGCAGCGACTTGGCCTGGACCATCTGGTACAGGCGGTGTACGCCGGTGGTGGTTTCTTCGGACACGCCCTTCCAGTCCTTGACCACGGTGTGCCAGAAGCCGGGACGCTCGACCGCAACGCGCTTGAGCAGGGCCTTGATCACGCCTTCCTCGTGCGAGGACGCGGGTTCGTCGACCCATTTGGAGCCATTCTCAAGCTCATAGCCCTTGTGGATCAGCAGGGTGACATCGCCGCCGTCATCGACGACCAGTTCCGGGCCCTTCATGCCGGGGAAGGTCAGCGCGTCCAGCGTGCAGTCCCAATACTCTTCCAGCGACTCGCCCTTCCAGGCGAACACCGGCGTGCCGGTGACAGCGATCGCGGCGGCGGCATGGTCCTGGGTGGAGAAGATGTTGCACGAGGCCCAGCGCACGTCGGCGCCGATATCCTTCAGCGTTTCGATCAGCACGGCGGTCTGGATGGTCATGTGCAGCGAGCCGGTGACGCGCACGCCGTTGAGCGGCTTGCTGGCCGAATATTTCTTGCGGATCGACATCAGGCCCGGCATCTCGTGCTCGGCGATGTCCAGTTCCTTGCGGCCCCAATCGGCCAGAGAAAGGTCGGCGACCTTGTAATCGCCGTCTTGGGCGAATTTGCGTACTGCGTTCATGGCGGTTGCTCCGGTGTATGCGATCTGGGATCGCAGGGTATCCGGGCGCCGTTGCAGGAACTTTTCGCCAAGCCTGGCCGGACTATGTTGAATCCCCGCACATGGAGGTGCGGGCTCTTGCGGAAGGATCCGCACATGTCTCGGTCGCAGCGCCCCTCAGCGAAGGCGGGTCATTATATCGCTTCTTCCGGATGGAAAGATATCCAGAGCCGGTCGGCTTAGGGTACGCTCGGGTTGGGCGACCCCACCGCCTGCCAACAGCCCGACAAACCCATGAACGACCCACGCAGCCTCGAGTTCGCGCCCCCGGACGCGCCCCTCCGTGACGATGTCCGCCGCCTGGGCGCCCTGGTGGGCGACATGCTGGCCGAGCAGGTATCGCCCGACTTCCTGAAGGAAGTGGAAAAAGTCCGCACCAGCGCCATCGCCCGCCGCCAGGGCGACGAGCCGCCGCAATCGCTGGCCCGCCTGCTGGCCGGGCTGGAGCCGCACCACGCCGAGTCGCTGGTGCGCGCCTTCAGCGCCTACTTCCAGGTGGTCAACATCGCCGAGCGCGTGCACCGCATCCGCCGCCGCCGCGATTACCAGCGCACCGGCAGCGCGCCGCAACCCGATGGGCTGCACGCGGCACTGATCAAGCTCAAGGCGCAAGGCGTGGACTTGGCGGAACTGGCCGAGTGGCTGCCGCGCATCGACATCGAACCGGTTTTCACCGCGCATCCGACCGAGGCCGTGCGCCGCGCCTTGCTGGAGAAAGAGCAATTGATGGTGGCCAGCCTGGTCAACGACCTGGACGGCCAGCGCACGCCCGGCGAACGTGCCACCGACATCGCGCGCTTCCGCATGGCGCTGACCTCGGCGTGGCAGACCGCGGATTCCTCGCCGGTGCGCCCTGGCGTCGAGGACGAGCGCGAGCACGTAGGTTTCTACCTGACCAACGTGCTGTACCGGGTCATGCCGGTCTTGTACGAAACGCTGGAGACCGCGCTCGGCGAAACTTTCGGGACCACCATCGACGTGCCACGCCTGTTGCGCTTCGGCACCTGGGTGGGCGGCGACATGGACGGCAACCCGAATGTCGACGGCAGCACGATCGCCGCGACTTTGCGCGCGCAGCGACGCGCCATCCTGCAGTTGTACCTGAAGGAACTGCGCCAGCTCACCACGCTGTTGAGCCAGTCGAAAGACGTGGTGGGCGTGTCGCCGGAAGTGGAAGCGCAGGTCGAACGCTACCGTGCGCTGTTGCCACAGGCCGCCGCACGCTCCAAGCCGCGACATGCCGACCAGCCGTATCGCCTGCTCAATGATCTGATGCGTGCGCGCCTGCAGGCGACGCTGGACGATGCGCCGGAGGGCTATGCCTCGCCGCAGGAGTTCGCAGACGACGTCGGCCTGATCCTGCACAGCCTGGAACAGAACCGTGGCGTGCATGCCGGCTGGTTCGCGGTGCGTAGGCTGGCCTGGCGCGTACGCAGTTTCGGTTTTCATTTGGCACGGCTCGACGTGCGCCAGGAATCCAGCGTGCATGCGCGTGCGGTGGCGGCAGCCTTGCAGGATGAAAGCTGGGAATCACGCGATGCGGTCGAACGCGGTGGTCTGCTTGGCCCGTACGCGAGTGGCGAGAAAATACTCCCGAAGCATGATGACGAAATCGGCCTGCGCATGGATGCGGTCTTCGCAGCGCTCAGCGAAGCACGCCACTTGCACGGCACCGATGCCTTGGGTGCCTACATCATCAGCATGGCGCACAACCGCGCCGACGTACTGACCGTGCTGGCGCTGGCGCGGCGTGGTGGGCTGGTGGATGAAAACGGCGCCGTGCCGCTGGATATCGCGCCCTTGTTCGAAACCGTCGACGACCTGCAGCACGGCCCGGACACGCTACGCGACCTGTTGGCCGATCCCGTCTATCGTGCGCATCTTGAAGCACGCGATAACGTGCAGATGGTGATGCTGGGGTATTCCGACAGCGGCAAAGACGGCGGCATCGCCGCGTCGCGCTGGGGCCTGCAACGCGGACAGGTGGAATTGCTGCAGGCGGCCAATGAACTGGGCATCAAGCTGACCTTCTTCCACGGCCGCGGCGGTTCCATCAGCCGTGGTGGTGGCAAGACCACGCGTGCGGTGGAGGCCTCGCCACGCGGAAGCGTGGACGGGCGCCTGCGCGTGACCGAGCAGGGCGAAGTGATCCATCGCAAGTACGGGATTCGTGCGCTGGCCCTGCGTTCGCTGGAGCAAGCGACCGGCGCGGTGCTCGTCGCCAGCCTGCGTCCGCGTGCGCAGGAGCCGCGCGAGGTGCAATGGCGGGAAACCATGGACGTGGTGGCGAAGGAAAGTACGCGCGCGTACCGCGGCTTCGTGGGCGCGCCGAAGTTCATGGACTATTTCCGCAATGCCACGCCGATCGACGTGATCGAACGCATGACCCTGGGTTCGCGCCCTTCACGTCGCCTGGGCGAAGACGCCGCGCTGACCAACTTGCGTGCGATTCCGTGGGTGTTCGCGTGGAGCCAGTCGCGGGCCGTCATCCCGGGCTGGTACGGCGTAGGCAGTGGTTTGCAGGCGGTCGTGGATGCGGGCGGCGAAGCGACGCTGCGCGAGATGGCGCGTGACTGGCCGTTCTTCAGGACCTTCCTTGACGACATTTCCATGGTGCTGGCCAAGGGCGACCTGAGCATCGCGGCGATGTTCTCGCGCATGTCCGGGCCGTTACACGATCAATTCTTCCCGCTGATCGAGCAGGAGCACGCACTCACCTTGAAATGGGTGATGGCATTGAGTGGCGATGCGTGGCTGCTGCAGCACGACCAGCGCCTGGCCTTGTCCATCCGCTTGCGCAATCCGTATGTCGATCCGATCAGTGTGCTGCAGGTGGACCTGTTGAAACGCTGGCGGGACAGCGGCCGCGAGGACGAAACCCTGCTGCGTGCCCTGGTGGCCAGCGTCAACGGCGTGTCACAAGGCGTGCAGAACACCGGTTAAGCCTTCGGTAGGAGCGCCCTATGGGCGCGGGCTCTTCGTGGGGATCGCGCAAAAAAAGAGCTCGCGCCCATGGGGCGCTCCTACAGGTGTGTTCGCAGCCATGTGCTGAGATCGGCCACCACTTGGCTGCGTGCCGGCTCGGCTTCGTTGTAGATCTCGTGGTAGAGATCGGCGTACTCCTGCACTTCTACCACTTCGCGACGTGCACCTTGGGCAAACGCGCGAGCGCCTGCAGGATCTACCAGTCGATCATTGCCAGCAATCTGCAGCAAGGTGGGAACGGACCATGTCGATGCAGTGGCGATGACTGCCGGACCTGCGTCGAACAGATACCGCGCGAGTCGCGCGCTGATGCGGTTGTGGTTGAGCGGGTCATCCAGGTAGGCGCGTTCTACGCCAGGCGCGTGCGAGAGCTTGTCGGCAGGCAGCCCGTTTGCCACGGTGAAATCGGGCGCTACGCGAAACAGGATCTTGCTGAGCATCCGATCAAGCTTCCCGGCATGCGACGCCAATGCGGGCGAGGAAGCGATCAGCCCGCGCGGGCGCAGTCCGTGTTTCGCCACGGTGTGCATCACGACCAAGCCACCCATGCTATGGCCGAGCAGGAAAGGCAAGTCGTTGCCTTCGGCGGCATAGGCTTTGAAGACTTCGGCGGTGTCGCGTGACAGGCAATCCGCCTCTTTGCCAACCACGCCGCGCTTGCCCTGTGAGCGACCATGCCCACGATGGTCGAAAGCGCGCACGGAGATGCCGAGTGCATTCAGTTCGCCAGCGAGCGCGGTATAGCGGCCACTGTGTTCGCCAAGGCCGTGGACTAGCAGCAGGCGTGCGCGGGGATGGGATGCAGGCCAGTCGTTGAAGTGCAACATCAGGCCATCGCGAGTTTGGAAGTCAAGGACGGATGCTTCCATGTTCGATACCCAGCGTAGGAGCGACGTAAGTCGCGACTGAAAAAATACGGAAAACACTTCGCGACTCACGTCGCTCCTACGCCCAGCTACTGATGTCAGGCGTCGAGTTCGTTCCAACGCTGGTAGGCGTGTTCCAGGTCGGCGTGCAGCTTCGCCGAGGCCTCGTTGAAGGCGAGGATGGTGGCGCTGTCCTGCTGGTAGAACTTGGCATCGTTCATGGATTCGGAGCGAACCGCGATCTCGGCTTCCAGTTGTTCGATGCGTGCCGGCAGCAGTTCCAGTTCGCGCTGGTCCTTGTAGCTCAGCTTGCGCTTGGGTTCTGCCACCACCGCTGCCGTCTGCACGGGCGTCGGCGATGCTTTCGCCGGGGCCGCGGATTCGGCATTGAACAGCGCATTCGGGCGCTGGCGTACCCAGTCGGTGTAGCCGCCCACGTAATCGGCCAGGCGGCCCTGGCCTTCCAGCACCAGCGTGCTGGTGACCACGTTGTCGATGAACTCGCGGTCATGGCTGACCAGCAACAAGGTGCCCTTGTATTCGCCCAGCAACTCTTCCAGCAACTCCAGCGTTTCCACGTCCAGGTCGTTGGTGGGTTCGTCCATCACCAGCAGGTTGGAAGGCTGAGCGAACAGCTTAGCCAGCAGCAAACGATTACGTTCGCCGCCGGACAGGCGGGTGATCGGTGCGCGCGCGCGTTCCGGCGAGAACAGGAAGTCCTGCAGGTAGCCGATGATGTGCTTGCGCGTGCCGTTGATCTCGATGAAGTCGCGGCCTTCAGCCACGTTCTCCAGGGCGTTGAGGCTGTCGTTGAGCTGGCTGCGGTGCTGGTCGAAGTAGGCGACCTGCAGGCTGGTACCCAGTTGCACGTCGCCCTGTTGCGGCTGCAGTTCGCCCAGCATGATCTTCAACAGCGTCGACTTGCCCGCGCCATTGGGGCCGATGATGCCCACGCGGTCGCCGCGCATGATCGTCGCCGAGACATCGTTCAACAGCACACGGCCATCGTAGGCCTGGGTGACGTGCTCGAACTCGATGACTTTCTTGCCGGAGTTCTGCGCGGCAGAGACTTCCATGCGTACGTTGCCGCTGAGGTCACGGCGTTGCGAGCGCTCGCGGCGCATCGCCTTCAATGCAGTGACGCGGCCTTCGTTGCGGGTGCGACGTGCCTTGATGCCCTGGCGGATCCAGATTTCTTCCTGCGCCAGCAGCTTGTCGAAACGCGCATTCTCCTGCGCTTCGGCGTGCAGGCGTTCTTCGCGGCGACGCAGGTAGTTTTCATAATCGCCGGGCCAGCTGGTGACATGGCCACGGTCGATTTCCACAATGCGCGTGGCCAGTGCACGCAGGAAACTGCGGTCGTGGGTCACGAAGACGATGCTGCCTTCGAACTGCTTCAGGAACCCTTCCAGCCAGGCGATCGCGTCGATGTCCAGGTGGTTGGTCGGCTCGTCCAGCAGCAGGATGTCGGGTTTGCGTACCAGCGCCTGGGCCAGCAAAACGCGGCGCTTCATGCCGCCGGACAGTGCGGCGAAGTCGGCGTCTTCCGGCAGTTCCAGCTTGGTCAGTACCTGCTGTACGCGCAGGTCCAGGTCCCAGCCGTGCTGGGCCTCGATTTTTTCCTGTGCCTCGCCCATCGCTTCCATGTCGCCGTCGTGAAGCGCGTGGTGGTACTGCGCCAGCAGGTGGCCCAGGTCGCCCAGGCCTTCGGCGACCACGTCGAACACCGTGCCGCTGGTGTCCTGCGGCACTTCCTGGGCCATGCGTGCGACTACGACGCCATTTTGCAGGCGCACTTCGCCGTCATCAGGCGTAATTTCGCCGGCCAGCAGCCGCATCAGGGTGGATTTACCCGCGCCATTGCGGCCGACGATGCAGACGCGTTCGTTGGCGTCCAGGGTCAGGTCGACGTGTTCGAGGAGGAGCGGTCCGCCGATGCTGAAATCGACGCGCTGCAGTTGCATGAGTGACATGGGGACATTGTACCTGTGGATCCGCACGTGCCCGGGCGGTGGTGAAAGGTGGTACGGAATTGACCGAAAGCACGAGCCGCTTTTTGTAGAGCCGAGCTTGCTCGGCTGCTCTTCGCCAAGAGCCAAGGCAGCCGAGCAAGCTCGGCTCTACAAGTGCGGGTTCACCAGTCGGTGGGGCGGTAATCCTTCAGGAACTGGCCCCATACGTGCTCGCCGGTGTTCAGCCCGTGGATGATCGGGTCGACGATGCGGGCCGCGCCATCCACGATATCCAGCGGCGGGTGGAAGCGTTCCTGGGCGGTCTTGCGCGATGCCAGTTCCACCGGATCTTCATCCGTTACCCAGCCGGTGTCCACGCTGTTCATGTGGATGCCATCGCCGTGGTAATCGGCGGCGGCGGTGCGCGTCATCATGTTCAACGCGGCCTTGGCCATGTTGGTATGCGGATGCCGCGTGGTCTTGAAGTTGCGATAGAACTGGCCCTCGACCGCCGACACGTTGACGATGTGCTTGTCGCGGTTGTCGGTGCGCAGCATCAGCGGCTTCAGGCGTGCGTTGATCAGGAAAGGCGCGATAGCATTGACCAGCTGTACTTCCAACAGTTCCACGGAAGGCACTTCGTCCATCTGCAGGCGCCACGAATTGCGCCCGCGCAGGTCGACCTGCTGCAGATCCTGGTCCAGGCGGCCTTCGGGGAACAGGTGCTTCTGGCCCAGCAGTTCTTCGGCCAACAATGGCACCTGCGACAGTTCGGCGGCATGGGTGAGGCCGGCCACTTCCGGGAAACTTTGGTTGATCGCCACCTGCATGGCGGACGCTTCCGGCCACAGGTCGTGGCTGCGCAGGCCTTCGTAGCTGCCCAGCAACTTGCGCACGTGCTCCGGCGTATCGCGCAGCGCGGAGGTCTCGGCTTCCATCATGTGCGCGTAGAACTCGGGCGGGCGGCGCACGGTCTGGCAGGCGTTGTTGATAATGAAATCCAAGCGTTGGTACTTGGCCGAAATCTCGCGACAGAACGCTTCCACGCTGGGCGTGTGGCGCAGGTCCAGACCAAAGACTTCCAACCGATGGCCCCACTGTTCGAAGTCCGGTTCCTGCGAGTAACGCGCGGCGGAGTCACGTGCGAATCGCGTGGTCACGATCAGGTGTGCACCGGCGCGCAGCAGCTTCAACCCAGCCTGGTAGCCGATCTTCACCCGTCCGCCGGTCAGCAGGGCGACTCGGCCCGTCAGGTCCGCCAGTTCGGTGCGCTTGAAGAAGTTGAAGTCCGCGCAGACCGGGCACATCTGATCGTAGAAATGGTGAAGCTGGGTGAACTTCTGCTTGCATACATAGCAATGGCGAAGCTCGGGTGACTCCAGCGGTTCGCGGATTTCTTCCACGTTGTCCTGCGCGACGAAACCGGAAGGTGGGAAATAATTTGGCGTGGTGAAGACCGGCGCACGGCGCAGGGTGCGGATGCCGGTCTGGTCAAGCAACGCATCGGCACGGCGCAGTTTTTCCTGGTGCCGCTCGCGCTCCAGTTCCTTGGTCTTCTTGCGGCGCAGCTTGGGCTCGGGGTGGAAGATAGACGCGATCGCCTTGTGCAGGCGCACGCGCTCGTCCTCCGGCCAAACATCGAGCACGGTGCGGTCGGCGGCGATGGATTCGAGAAGTTCAAGCGTGGGTGCAATCGGTGTCTTCAAAACAGTCAATCCAGTTTGTGATGCAAAAGTTGCAAACAGGAACGGGCCGCTAAGCGGCCCGTTCTCTGGCTCCCTTCTCCCGGAGGGAGAAGGAAAAGCAAGCCTTACTTCAGTCCAGCCGCCTTGCGCAGTTCGTCGGCCTTGTCGGTCTTCTCCCACGAGAACGCGGTGGCGGTGTGCTGCTTGCCGGCGGCGTCGGTGTAGGTGAATTCCTTCGGCTTGCGGCCGAAGTGGCCGTAGGCGGCGGTCTGCTGGTACATCGGGTGGATCAGGTCCAGCATCTTGATGATGCCGTACGGGCGCAGGTCGAAATGCTTACGGATCAGCTTCTCGATCTTTTCGTCGCTGATCTTGCCGGTGCCGAAGGTGGTGACCGAGATGGAAGTCGGCTCGGCCACGCCAATGGCGTAGCTGATCTGTACTTCGGCGCGGTCGGCAATGCCGGCGGCGACGATGTTCTTGGCCACGTAGCGCGCCGCGTAGGCGGCCGAACGATCGACCTTGGACGGGTCCTTGCCGCTGAACGCGCCGCCACCGTGGCGGGCCCAGCCGCCGTAGGTGTCGACGATGATCTTGCGGCCGGTCAGGCCGCAGTCGCCCACGGGTCCGCCGATCACGAACTTGCCGGTCGGGTTGATGTGGAACTTGGTGCCCTTGTGCAGCCACTTGGCCGGCAACACCGGCTTGATGATTTCTTCGCGCACGGCTTCGATCAGGTCTTTCTGCTTGATGCCCGGATCGTGCTGGGTGGACAGCACCACGGCGTCGATGGCGACGGCGGTGTCGTTCTCATAGCGAAGGGTGACCTGGCTCTTGGCGTCCGGACGTAGCCACGACAGCGCGGAGTTCTTCTTCTTGCGGATCTTGGCCTGCTGCTCGACCAGGCGGTGCGAGAAGTGGATCGCGGCCGGCATGAAGCTGTCAGTCTCGTTGGTGGCGTAGCCGAACATCAGGCCCTGGTCGCCAGCGCCCATTTCCTCGGGCGTCTTGCGGTCCACACCCTGGTTGATGTCGGGCGACTGCTTGCCAATCAGGTTCAGCACACCGCAGGTCTCGCCGTCGAAGCCGACGTCTGAGCTGTTGTAGCCAATGTCCACGATGACCTTGCGGGTCAGCGCTTCCAGGTCGATCCAGGCGCTGGTGGTGATCTCGCCCGCTACGATGGCCACGCCGGTCTTGATCATGGTCTCGCAGGCCACGCGCGCGCGCTTGTCCTGGGCCAGGATGGCGTCGAGCACGGCGTCGGAAATCTGGTCGGCGACCTTGTCCGGATGGCCTTCGGAGACCGACTCGGACGTGAAGAGGAAGTTGGACATTCGGCTTATATCCCTATATCGAGATGAAAAGATGGGTGCGCATGATACACGCCCCGGACGGGGGGTGCATTGTGCCGCGTTCAGGTTGCTGTTGGGTTAAGGCGGGGCGGGGCGGTTGTTGGCTCCTGGTTCTGGGTGGTCGGCGTTCCCGGCGCTGCGCGTGCAGGGACCACCGCCTCGGTTTTCCTACAACCAACAACCAAGAACCGCTGTCACTCCACTGACGCAAAACGGCAACACCCATGTCGCCCACAACCCGCAGCCTCCCCTCGCAAGCGTCCATGGAGACGCCCGGGGGACAGGCCATGCATCAAGGGGAGCAGTCATCGCGGCGGCGGGCAGTGTTCGTCTCGGACGTGCACCTGGGTTCGCGGCACTGCCACGCGGCGGAGTTCGCCGACTTCCTCGATACACTGCGTTGCCACAAGCTGTACCTGGTCGGTGACATCGTCGACCTGTGGTGGATGGCGCAACGGCGTGCCTGCTGGAGCAGCGCGCACAATCGCGTCGTCGAAGCCCTGCACGCGTTGCGCAATCGCGGCACGGAGCTGATCTACATTCCTGGCAACCACGATCGCCCCATCCGGAAGTTCTGCGGATTGGTGTTGCCGGCCATGCAGGTGCGCCGCCGCGCCATCCACGTCACTGCCGATGGCCGCCGCCTGCTGGTCACGCACGGCGACGATTACGACGCCATCACCCATTTCGGCGGTTTGCAGGAACGCTTCGGTGACTGGCTCTATTACCGCATCCTCACCGGCAACCGCATCGTCAACGCCTTGCGCCAGAAATGTGGATTGCGTTACTGGTCATTGTCGGACTACCTGAAACAGAAGAGCGTCGCTGCCGAACGCTATATCGCCCGCTTCCAGCAAGCGGGGCTGGATGATGCCCGGCGACGCGGGCTGGACGGCATCATCTGTGGCCACATCCATCGCGCCGTGCTCTTGCAACGTGACGGACTGGTATATGCCAACGACGGCGACTGGGTGGAAAGCCTGACTGCCTTGAGTGAAGAAGCCGACGGCAGCCTGTGCCTGCTGGCGCACACCGGCGAAGTATTGGAAGTGCTGCCCGCGCGCCTGCGGCTGGTCATACAGGAATTGCCAAGGGCGGCGTAGGCGCGCGCGCGTAGGAGCGACGTGAGTCGCGACCGAATTGTTCAAGCTTTTTTGGACGCAGATAAGAGCGGATAAAATCGGTTTATGTTCTATATTTCGCTTTGATCTGATTTTATCCGTGCCCAGAGTTTTTTTCGGTCGCGACTTACGTCACTCCTACGCCGACCTGCTGGCCGGCTGTTAGCATCCGGACATGGATTCCCTTACCCAGATCGTCCTCGGCGGCGCCATCGCGGCCGCCATTGCCCCCGCCCATCACCGTCGTGCAGCGCTGCTGGCAGGCGCTGCACTTGGCACCTTGCCGGACCTCGACTCCATTCCCATCAGCCTGTTCACCGACGACCCCATCGCCTTGATGACCGTGCATCGCAGCTTCAGCCACTCGCTGTTCGTGCTGCCCTTGGTTGGCTGGTTGATCTGGTGGTTGTTCCGCCGCTACGGGAAAGGACGCGTGGCAGAATCACCCGCGCGCTGGTTCTGGGCCATACAGTTGGCCTTGGTCACGCATCCGCTGCTGGATGCCTTCACCGTCTATGGCACACAGTTGTTGTGGCCATTGCCCAGCGCGCCGGTCATGTGGTCCAGCGTGTTCATCATCGATCCGGGCTACACGCTGTGGTTGCTGCTCGCGTGCCTCGTCGCGTGGATCGCACCAGAAAAGCCCATGGCGCAGCGCGCGCTGGTAGCCGGACTGGCGTTGAGTACGGCGTACCTGGGTTGGTCGCTCTTGGCCAAGGCTGCCGTAGAGCGCGAAGCGGACCTCGCGCTGGCCAGCCTGGGCTTGCAGGATGCGCCACGCTTCTCGGTGCCCATGCCATTCAACACGCTGTTATGGCGCGTGGTGGCAATGACGCCGACAGGCTATGTGGAAGGACAGCGCTCACTGGTCGCTGACCGGGGTGCGATGGTCTTCCGCGGTTACCCGTCCAACACGCAGGCCTTGGCCGAAGCGGGTGCGATTCCGGCAGTGCAGCGACTGCAATGGTTCAACCGCGGCTTCATGCGATCGCAGGCGCAGGACGAAAAGCTGGTGCTGTCCGATCTGCGCATGGGCATGGAGCCCGACTACACCTTCCAGTTCGAAGTCGCCGCGCGCGATGGCGATGGCTGGCGCGCAGTAGCGCCACGCCAGCTACCGTGGAGTGCACCGGTCAGCGAGCTCGGGACATTGTGGAGGCGTATCTGGAATGCGCCCGACCAGACGCCGGGAAGCGTGGAGCCAGGCGCTTGATCCATTTCCACCTCCATGCTGCAGCCTCAAAGGCTGGCCACCTTGTCCTTGTCCTGTTCCTTGCGCTGGGCGACGCGTGTTTCGTTCGCGTCGTCCAACTTGGCGGGGCTCGCCTGCCTGCCGGTCAGTAGTTCATACCTGACTTCGCCTACTGCTTCCTTGAGCTGCCGGTCCACCTTGGTGAAGATGGCGCGGTGTTCAGGGTAGGGCGTGCGTGCGACTACCAGCATGCGGATGTTGCGTTCGGTAAGCCCTGTTTCGCGTGCGAGTGCTGCGACGGATTCGCCCGCATGGGCAAGCGGTGTAACGGCCAGTACGGCCGCGAGCAAAGCGATTTTTGCGTACATGACGTTCTCCAGGCGGAGCTTCATGGCTCCTTGTGACTGCGGAAGGCCGCAGGCCGTCGGGGATGGATTCCGACGATTGGAAAACTACGCGCATCACGCAAGCAAACTAGTGCCGGATAGCATTGTTACCATCGTCACGGTCACGAGGTGGTCGTGATAGATAGTCGTGGAGAATGATCAAGCCAAGGATACATTTCCGTCAGGCGGCTACAGAAATATCCAGCGCCACGCCCGCAATCAATGCATCGAAGTAGTCACGCGTCAATCGCAGTTGTTCGCCGGAAGTTTCCGCGCGATTGACCACGGCGCGGAACGCGGCGTTCTCAGGCCGATCCTTGGCGTACCAGCCCAGGTGCTTGCGGGCGATGCGCACGCCCTGGTGTTCGCCGTAGAAAGCATGCAGCGCCTGCAAGTGTCCCAGCAGGATGTCGCGGACCTCGCCTAGCGATGGCGGTGGCAGGCATTCCCCGGTAGCCAGGTAGTGCGCGATTTCCCGAAATATCCACGGCCTGCCTTGCGCTGCACGTCCTATCAATATTCCATCCGCGCCAGTCGCCTGCAGCACATGCGCTGCTTTTTGGGGCGAGTCGATATCCCCGTTTGCCATCACCGGGATGTTCAACGCGGATTTGATGTCCGCGATGGTGTCGTACTCCGCCGTGCCGGTGTATTGCTGGTCGCGGGTACGGCCGTGCACGGCCAAGGCGGCGATACCCGCGCTTTCGGCGATGCGCGCGATCTGCAGGCCATTGCGGTTGTCCGCATTCCAGCCGGTACGGATCTTCAGCGTTACCGGCACGTCCACTGCCGCGACCACGGCCTCCAGGATGCGTGCCACCAGGGCCTCATCACGCATCAGTGCCGATCCTGCCCAGGCGTTGCAGACTTTCTTCGCCGGGCAGCCCATGTTGATGTCGATGATCTGCGCGCCGTGGTCCACGTTGTAGCGCGCAGCATCCGCGAGCAGTTGCGGAACAGTACCGGCGATCTGCACGCTGACTGGTGCGGGTTCGCCACTGTGGTCCATGCGGTGCCGGGATTTTTCGGTGTTCCAGAGACGCGGTTCGCTGATGGTCATCTCCGACACCGCCAGGCCCGCGCCCAGTCGTTTGCACAGCACGCGGAACGGTTTGTCGGTGACCCCGGCCATGGGCGCCAGGATCACGTTCGGCTGTATCAGGTAGGGGCCGATCTGCATGCCGGCATTGTAGCCGGGCAGGGTTCAATCGCTGTTCGCGAGGTCGCCAAAGCGCGCCTGCACGTCGGCCAGCCGCGGCATCGCCAGCGCGGCCCCGGCACGCTCGGTGGAAAGCGCGGCATAGCGGTTGGCGAAACGGATGTGTTCGATGAAAGCCATGTCGCTGCCGACAGCCAGTGCAGCGGCGAGTGCGCCGTTGAACGCGTCGCCCGCGCCGGTCGTGTCGATGGCGTCGACCGATTCGGCGGCCAGGCGGTAATGGGATCGGGTGTCGCCACGCAGTGCTTCCTCCGCATGGGAAACGAACACGCCGGTCGAACCCAGCGTGATCACCACGCTGCCGTGGGCGAAGATTTCGCGGCACAGCGCGTGCAGGCGCGAGTTGTCCGTCATCGCCACGTCATCCGGCTCGAGTCGCTCGCCATGGTGGCGCGCCAACAGGGCGGCGAACTCGGTTTCGTTCGGCGTGATCACGTCCGCCAGTGCCAGGAGTTCCTGCGTGGTGCTGGCATTGGCCGGCGCGGGGTTCAACAGCGTGGCCACGCCGTGTTCGCGCGCAATGCGAAGCGCGCCCTGGATGCTGTCGATGGGTGACTCGAGTTGGACCAGCACGCTGCGGGCACTGGCGATGGCATCACGCTGCTTTTCGACGAACCCGGCTGCCAGTGCCGCATTGGCGCCTGCCCCAATCACGATGCAGTTGCGCCCGCGTGCATCCACGTAGATGCCGGCGGTGCCGGTGGGCTCGTCCGAAGTGAAGTCGCGCAGGTCGATTCCATCCGCAGTGGCCAAACCGCGCGCAAGCACGCCGCCCGCGTCGTCGCCCAACGCGCACACGAAGTGCGTGTCGGCACCTGCACGACACGCGGCAACGGCCTGGTTGAAGCCCTTGCCGCCGGGTCCGCTGCGGTACTGGCCCTGCAGCGTTGCACCGGGTGCGGGCAGCGTTTCGCAACGCCAGACGTGGTCGACGTTGAATGAACCCACCACCACCACGCGCGCCATGTGCTCAGCCGAACTGCGACAGCACGCCCGCTATCGTGGCGGTCATCAGGGTCGCAATGGTGCCGCCCAAGACGGCGCGCAGGCCGAAACGCGCCAGGTCGGCGCGGCGTTCCGGTGCCAGTCCGCCGATGCCGCCAATCTGGATGGCGATCGAGCTGAAATTGGCGAAGCCGCACAGCGCATACGTGGCGATCAACTTGCCGTGCGGGGTCAGGCTGACGCCCTCGACGTTGCCGTTGATAATCTCGGCCAACTGCAAGTAGGCGACGAATTCATTGATCACCACCTTCTGGCCAATCAACGAACCCACGGTCACCGCGTCTTCCCACGGCACGCCGATCACCCAGGCAATCGGCGCCAGCACGTAGCCGAAGATCATCGCGAGGTCGGTGGGTTTGCCCAGCATCGCCTGCAGGCCGGTGACTTCACCGATCCAGGTCAGCGGCCAGTTGATCAGCGCGATCAAGGCAATGAAGGCCAACAGCATCGCGCCGATGTTCAGCGCGAGTCGCAAGCCGTCGCCCGCGCCCGCGGCGGCGGCGTCGATGACATTGCTGGTGGTCTTCTCCACTTCCATCTTCACCGTGCCACGGGTCAACGGCACGCCGGTTTCCGGGATCAGCAGCTTGGCCACCACGAAGGTCGCGGGCGCGGCCATGATCGATGCCGCCAACAGGTGCTTGGCGAAGAACGCCTGCTGCATGGGGTCGCCACCGCCCAGCATGCCGACGTAGGCCGCCAGCACGCCGCCGGCGATATGCGCCATGCCGCCGATCATCATGGTGATCAGCTCGGACTCGGTCATCTTGGGGATGTACGGGCGCACCGTCAGCGGCGCTTCGGTCTGGCCGATGAAGACGCTGGCGCAGACGCTGGTGGTTTCCGCGCCAGACACTTTCATCACCTTGGTGATCGCCCAGGCCATGGCCCTCACCACCGCCTGCATCACGCCCAGGTGGTAGAGGACGCCCATCAGCGCAGCAAAGAAGATGATGGTGGGCAAGACCTGGAACGCAAAGATGAAGCCGAATTTCTCGGTGTCCATCAGGCTGCCGAAGATGAACGACGAACCGGCGTTGACGAAGCTCAGGACCTTGACGAAGCCCTGGCCCAGCCAATCAAAGACGTGGCGTCCGCCCGGTACCAGCAGCACCAGGGCGGCGAAGCCGATCTGCAGCGCGATGCCGGTGGCGACCAGTTTCCAGTCGACGGCCTTCTTGTTGTTGGAGAACAGGAAGACGATGCCAACCAGCACCGCCAACCCGAACAGCCCGAATCCGATTCGCCCCAAACCTTCCAGCATGTGCAGCCCCTGTCACGCGGTTTCCAATCGACCCAGACTAGAGCAGGGCCGGGGTCGCGGCAAGGCGCAGTGCCTGCGGACTCAACCGATGCCGTACCACGCTACCCATATGGCCAAGGCCAGGAACACCGCCGCGGCTACGTTGCTGGCCAATTTCAGCGGCAGGCGGTCGGGGAACTTGCGGTCCAAGCAGGCCATGGGCAGGTCCGCGATCTTGGCAAGCGCGCCGGTTCCGGTGAACACCCGCAGGGCATGCAGGGAATCCGTTATTAGCTTCAGATCCGGGCTTTGGCGAAGGCGCGAAGGCAAACGCCACGTAACCCTGCTCGGGGTTGCGCGACGGAGGCGAGACGGCTGCTCCCGGATTAGGGAGAGGACACATCGTACAAGCGGTCGTGCGACACACGGGTAAACTCGTCCCACTCACCCGCTGATGCAGGAACAAGATCATGCACTACCGTCGTCTGGGTTCTTCGGGTCTCCAGCTTTCCGCCCTGTCGTTTGGCGCCTGGGTCACCTTCGGCAGCCAGATCGGCCGCGATGAATCTCGAAACCTCATCGCAGCCGCATACGACCATGGCGTGAATTTCTTCGACAATGCCGAGGTTTACGCACAGGGCGAAGCCGAGCGCGTCATGGGCGACGTGATCGCCGACCTGCGCCTGCCGCGTGATGGCTACTGCGTGTCCAGCAAGGTCTATTTCGGTTCCGCGGATACGCCATCCCCCACCCAGCGTGGACTGTCACGCAAGCACGTGGTCGAAGCCTGCCACGCTGCGCTCCTGCGCTTGCGCGTGGACCATCTGGACCTGTATTTCTGCCACCGGCCCGATCCGGATACGCCCATCGAGGAAACCGTGTGGGCTATGGATGGACTGATCCGCCAGGGCAAGGTGCTGTACTGGGGAACCTCGGAATGGCCCGCCGCGCAGATCAAGGAAGCGGCACGCATCGCACGCACGCATCACCTGCACGGGCCGACCATGGAACAGCCGCAATACAACCTGCTGCATCGCACGCGCGTGGAGCTGGAATACGCGCCGCTGTATTCCGAACTTGGCCTGGGCACCACGATCTGGTCGCCGCTGGCGTCGGGTTTGCTCACGGGCAAGTACAACGCAGGCGTGGATGCGGACACGCGCCTGGGCCAGGAAAGCAATGCATGGCTGCAGAAGATGGTCATTGGCCACGAAAGTGATCGGCGCCTGGAACGTGTGCGCCGTTTCACCGCGGTCGCTGCCGAGCTGGGCGAGAAGCCCGCGCAACTGGCCATCGCCTGGTGCCTGCGCAACCCACACGTTTCCACCGTGATGCTGGGTGCCAGCCGCACCAGCCAGTTGCTGGAAAACCTGGGTGCACTGGATCTGCTTGATCGTTATGACGACAGCATCTGGTCGCGGTTGGAGGCAGCGACCGCTTGATTGTTCAAGCTTGGCACCGGGCTTGACTCGCCAATGAGAATCATTATCATCTGATTCCGTTCCCAACGGAGCTGCCCAGATGACTGCACTTTCTCTCTTGATGTCCCGCCCTGAAGGGATGCTTCCCCGTGCCAGCACACCGCCGGTTGCGACACCGGCAGCGGACGAAATGAGCAGCGAACGCCTGCTCAACGGGCGGCGCGAAATCCTGATCCGCCACGGCGACCGCGTCTATCGCCTGCGCCACACCAGCAACGACAAGCTGATCCTGACCAAGTAATCGGCGTCCACGCCGACAGTCGCGCCCTGTGCGTGGCCGGCCGCGAAATATCGTCCCTGCTTCCGCGGCGGTGGCGGCAACTGCGGGCTGATCCTGGCCGACGGCGAAAACTCTACCGGGATTCCAGTTTCCGCCGCCGTCTCCGCACCGGTCACAAGCAGGCGGAGCTGGAAGGCCCTCGGGCATGTCCAGACACTTCGCATGCCGGCGCGTTTGCCTATCTCCATGACGGATCGGCCGGCTACCTGGCTGTTAGCCGTGGGGCTGCGGACGCACCGATGGCCTGTGTCTATACTCCAACCCTGTCTAATGGAGTGGAGGGGATCATGATGCCAACGATACTGGTAGTGGCGGCGGTCGCGTTTTTCATCATCATCACGTTCTTCAAAGGCGTGCGCGCGGTGCCGCAGGGCTTCGAATACACGGTCGAGCATTTCGGCAAGTACACCCACACCATGTCCCCGGGCCTGCACTTCCTGATTCCCTACATGCAGGGTATCGGGCGCAAGGTCAACATGATGGAGCAGGTGTTCGAAGTGCCGTCGCAGGACGTGATCACCAAGGACAACGCCGTGGTGCGCGTGGACGGCGTGGTGTTCTTCCAGGTTCTGGATGCCGCCAAGGCTGCGTATGAAGTCTCCAACCTGGACCAGGCGATGATCGCCCTGGTGCAGACCAACATCCGCACCGTGATCGGTTCCATGGACCTGGACGAATCGCTGAGCCAGCGCGAGACCATCAACGCCAAGTTGCTGGGCGTGGTCGACCATGCCACCAGCCCGTGGGGCGTGAAGGTCAACCGCATCGAGATCAAGGACATCCAGCCGCCGCAGAACCTGATCCAGTCCATGCAGCAGCAGAAGATGGCCGAACAGAACAAGCGTGCCGCGATCCTGGAAGCCGAGGGCGTGCGCCAGTCGGAGATCCTGCGTTCGGAAGGCGAGAAGCAGGGTGCGATCCTGCAGGCCGAAGGCAAGCGCGAAGCAGCCTACCGCGAAGCCGAAGCCCGCGAGCGGCTTGCTGAAGCCGAGGCCAAGGCGACGCAGATGGTCAGCGACGCGATTGCCCAGGGTAACGTGCAGGCGATCAACTACTTCGTGGCGCAGAAGTATGTGGAAGCGTTCCGTGAACTGGCCACGTCCACCAACTCGAAGTTCATCATGATGCCGATGGAAACCAGCGGCGTGATCGGCTCCATCGCCGGCATCGCCGAACTGGCCCGCGAGTCGCTGACCCAGCAACAGGCCACGGCCGCCACGCGCGCGCCGCGCAAGGACGCATGAGATGACCTACAAGTTCGCGTTCTGGGCGGTGATGACCCTGTTGTTGTTCGCGGCCGAAGCGATGGCACCCGGCGCCTTCATGCTGTGGTTCGGTTTCGCCGCCGCGGCCATGGCCATCGTGGTGCTGGCGCTGCCCGAACTGGGCTGGGTGTGGCAGGCGATCCTGTTCTCGGCGTTCGCGCTCATATCGGTTGCCGTGTACCGCAAGTGGTTCCGCGGACGCGGGCGCAGCAGCGACAAGCCGCTGCTCAACCAACGTGCCAACCAGTTGATCGGCCACGTCACCCCGCTGGACCAGGCCATCGTCAACGGCCGCGGGCGCGTGCAGATCGCGGATGCATTCTGGGTGGTGGAAGGCCCGGATCTTCCTGTGGCCACGCCGGTGCGCATCGTTGCGGTCGATGGCATGACGCTCAAGGTGCAGGAAGCCTGAGCCGCCACAACCAGTAGCTCCGAGCTCGCTCGGATCTACATGGGCCAAGGGCATCCGAGCAAGCTCGCATCCTGTGCGCACGCATCTGGATGGCCCATCTGGGATAATGGCGATCTTTCACCGGAAGCCGCCGCGATGCAGAAGACCATCCTCAACGAAACCCACCGTGCGCTTGGCGCCAAGATGGTCGACTTCGGCGGCTGGGACATGCCGATCCACTACGGTTCGCAGATCGACGAGCATCACCAGGTGCGTCGCGACGCCGGCATGTTCGACGTCAGCCACATGACCGTGGTGGACCTGCGCGGCGCGCGCACGCGCGACTTCCTGCGCCATCTGGTCGCCAACTCGGTGGACAAGCTGAAGAAGCCCGGCAAGGCGCTGTATACCGCCATGCTGGACGAGCAGGGCGGGGTGATCGATGACCTCATCATCTATTTCATGGCCGAGGATTTCTTCCGCCTGGTGGTCAACGCGGCGACCCGCGACAAGGACCTGGCCTGGATCGCGAAGCAGGCACAGGCGTTCGCCGTGCAGGTCAGCGAGCGGCCCGAGTTCGCCATGATCGCCGTGCAGGGACCGACCGCGCGTGCACGCGTAATCGGTTTGCTGCGCGAGTCCGATCGTGCCGCCGCCGACAAGCTGACCCGTTTCGCCGCGGTTGATGCGCAGACCGCGGACGGCGTGCCGCTGTTCGTGGCGCGCACCGGTTACACCGGCGAGGACGGCTACGAGATCGTGCTGCCGCAGGACAACGCAGTGGCCTTCTGGAATGCGCTGCTCGCGTCTGGCGTCAAGCCGGCCGGGCTTGGTGCGCGTGACACCTTGCGCCTGGAAGCCGGCATGAACCTCTACGGTCAGGACATGGATGAAACCACCTCGCCGTACGAAGCCGCGCTGGCCTGGACCGTAGTGCTGGACGAAGGCCGTGACTTCATCGGGCGTGCCGTCCTGGAAGCACAAGCCGCAGGCGGCGCACCCCGTCAACTGCTGGGACTGGTGATGGATGAGAAGGGCGTGCTGCGCCATGGGCAGAAAGTGCTGACCGCCCATGGCGATGGCGAAATCCTGTCCGGCACGTTCTCGCCGACGCTGGGCAAGGCCATCGCGTTCGCGCGCGTGCCTGCCGGCGATCCGGGCGACGTGCGCGTGGACATCCGCGGGCGCGAGGTGCCGGTGCGGGTGGTCAAGTTCCCGTTCGTGCGCGACGGCCAGCCGCAACCCGGCGTGTTGGGCTGAACACGCAACCCTGCACTTCACGCCACGCATTCCTTCGCTAAACTAACGCCACCCCGTCACCCACCCGATTCCACCGGAGCACCACCATGAGCGAGATCCCCGGCGACCTCAAATTCCTCAAGTCCCATGAGTGGGCGCGCGTCGAAGGCAGTGGTCGCGTGACCATTGGCATCTCCGACCATGCACAAGGTTTGCTGGGCGACCTGGTGTACGTGGAGCTTCCACAAGTGGGCGACCGCGTCGAAGCGGGCAATGCAGCCGCCGTGGTTGAATCGGTGAAGGCGGCGTCCGACGTCTATAGCCCGCTGACCGGCACCGTGGTCGAGGTCAACAGCGACCTGGCCGACAAGCCGGAAACCATCAATGAAGATGCCTACGGCGAAGGTTGGATCTTCGTGCTCGAGATCGAAGAGCCCGACCAGCTCAATGATCTCCTTGGGCCGGACGACTATGCCGAACTGCTGGAGGACGAGGATCACTGATCCTCAGCACTCCGTTGTCGCTCGCGATCCGGCCGCCCAGTGCGGCCGGTTTGCTTTTTGGGCGTGCGAAGAATGCATGCGGTGCGCCGTCCACTCCCGCCCACCAGCGCGAATGCCAGGTGCGCGCCGGTCGCTGATGCGCCTGGCGTGACTGCCGGGCGTGAACCGCAGCAAGGCGGTCGACGGGTGATGGCATGGGTCTGCAATCATTGGCGACGCATCGTCGCGTGCGCACTTCGAACGTGGGTGGGTAGGCAAGACGCATCCCGCCCAGTGGCGAATCTGCACGCGCCAACCTCCACTGCCGATAGCCGAGCGACGTGTCGCATGCCGCCACGCCAGCAGTGGCGACGGTGTCTGACAGCCAAAAAAGTTTGCGCAAATCCGCGCATTTGGACTGGTGCGCCGCCGAAATCAAAGTGTGCCCGCGGCTTTATTTGCATGTCCGTTTATTCCGCAGCAGGCGTCGCGAGGCTCGACTTTCAATTCGCCAACATCACTCGGAGATGCTGTTGAGTGGCGATTGCGCCCGCACGAAAGCGCATGAAATGCGGCATTTTTCAAAACAACAGAAACGCAACGCGTGATGCGGCGTGATTCGCGGACGCCGGCACGCGGACTTTGCACGCATCCGGCCCGGCGGCGCAGTCCGGCCAGGGACGAAAATAATTTTGCAAAACAGTTGACACATTCAAAAAGCGTGATTAGGTTTCGCCCCAACAGACGTTTCCTGCGGACGCAAGTGAGCCCGGTCATCGCGACGACACTCAAAACAAAACGACCCTCGACCCGCGCCCCCGGCATGACGGACGCAGGCTTCGCTTCCTCCAAGAAAACGCAGACCCATCCCCGACACCACACCCGCGCCGTCCGCGACGCGGGTGTTTTTTCATCCGCGCCGCATGGCGCGAACAGGCCGCAGCCGTTCCTGGCTGGGCTTGCCACCATCCGTTCCGACGCGCCTGGCGCGACGGCGGCTGCCTGCGGGTCCGACTCCCGCGGCGTTCCATTGCAACTGGGCTTTGTAAACGGATTCACCAATCCATAGTTCACTGACGAGGAGCCATCACATGGCAACGAAGAAAGCTGCTAAGAAAAAACCCGCCAAGAAAGCCGCCAAGAAATCGGCAGCCAAGAAGGCCGTGAAGAAGACAGTAAAGAAAGCCGCCAAGAAGGCCAAGGTAAAGAAGGCCGTCAAGAAGGCAGTGAAGAAGGCCAAGGTAAAGAAGGCCGTCAAGAAGGCCGCCAAGAAAGTAGCCAAGAAGAAGCCAGCCAAGAAAGCGGCTAAGAAGGCTGCCAAGAAAGTAGCCAAGAAGAAGCCAGCCAAGAAAGCGGCCAAGAAAGCTGCCAAGAAAGTAGCCAAGAAGCCAGCCAAGAAGGCTGCGAAGAAAGCTACCAAGAAGGCTGCCAAGAAGAAGCCCGCCAAGAAAGCCGCCAAGAAGCCTGCCAAAAAGGCAAAGAAAAAGGCTCCGGTAGCGCTGCCGCCAACCCCGGCTCCGCTGATCTAAAGCTGGCAAAATAATAAGTAATCCCGATTACCAGTAACGCCATAGAACTCTCTTCCCGGTGCCCAGCGGGAAGGGAGTTTTTTTATGGGTGAAGGTGTAGCCTGCTCCACGCGCACACGCCTTCAAGGGAGGAATACATGAAGCTGCTCAAGTGGTTGTTGGTGACCGTGGTGGTGCTGGGGATCGTGCTGGTGGGCGGTAGCTTGTTCCTGCCGGCCACTACCCATGTCGAACGTTCGGCCAGTATCGAAGCGCCGCCGGCGGTGGTGTTCGCCACGCTGGATTCATTCGAGCACTTCAACGAATGGTCGCCCTGGGCCGGCTTGGACCCGGCTACGAAATACGACTATTCGGGTCCGGCATCGGGCGTGGGCTCAAGGATGGACTGGGTAGGCAATGCATCGGTTGGCAGCGGCAGCCAGGAAATACTGGAAAGCGTGCCGCATAGTCGCATCGTCAACGCACTCGAATTTGACGGCAATAAGGCAAAGGGCACGTACGCAATGGTGCCAGAGGGCGCGGGCACGCGCGTCACCTTCAGCCTAGACAGCGAGCATGGGTACAACCCCATCCATCGCTGGTTAGGTGCACTGGCGTTCGACAGGATGGTCGGCAGCGATTACGAGAAAGGCCTGGCCAAACTGAAGGCGCTGCTGGAAAGCCAGCCGCGCTAGTCGCAGGTTTTATGGAAGGTCGCTTTTTGCATCCGTGGCCCTGCCGCGTGGGCAGGTCCACGAGGCGCGCCATGGATCCTAGTTGGGACCGGCGGCTGCCTTGCTGGCCGAGGTGCCGCTCTCATCAGTGGGCGTATCACTGGAATCGACCATCAACAGGTCGCTGCCGATCGGCGTGTCCAGCCATTGCTGCGCCGGCAGTCCCATCGCGCGATCCAGGATGGTGGGCAGCAGTCCCGACGGCAGGCTGCTGTCGCTGTTCCACATGATGGCGATGCCCAGGTCGCGCTCGGGCACCAGCGCCACCAGTCCGCGATAGCCCTGCACGGCGCCGGCATGGAACACCAGCTGGCGTCCGGCATAGTCGAACACGCGCCAACCCAATGCATAGCTCGCGGAGTTGACGCGCTCGCGGCGCCAGCCACTGCGCATTTCGCCCGGGGTCGCAATGATGGGCGCCTGCAGTGTGGCCAGCAGCGGGGCAGGCAACACGTCGGGGCGGTGGCCGGTTTGCGCAATCAGCCACTGCGCCATGTCGCTGGCGCTGGCGTTGACGCCAGCCGCAGGCGGCAGTCGGTAATAGGTGGGCTTGGGCATCAGCGACACCCAGCCGTTGCGGCTGCGCACATGCGGACGTGCCCAGCGCGCGCTGCTTTCGATGCCGGTCAGTCCGATGCTGGCGTCATTCATGCCCAGCGGCTTGAAGATGCGGCGATCCACGGCCTGGTCGTAGAAGCTGCCCGTGGCCGCGAATACCACGTCGCCAATCAGGCTGAAGGCCACGTTCTGGTAGTTGTAGCACTGGCCGGGTGCGCAGCTCAGCGGTGCGTAGGCGAGCTTTTGCGACACGCCGTAGTAATCGGCGTTGGCTTCGATGTCCTTGTCGTAGGCGTTGTGCGACTGCAGGCCCACGCGGTGGCTCAACAGGTCGGCGACGGTCACGCGTCGCGTCGCCATCGGGTCGCTCAACTGGAAGCCCGGTACGAAATCCTGCACCTTGCTGTCCCAGCGCAGTGATCCATCGTTGACCAGCAAGCCGGTCATGGTGCCGGCGAATGCTTTCGACAGCGATGCCAGGCGGAACACGGTGTGTCCGTCGATGGCCTGCGGCTCTGAAACATCGGTGACGCCATAGCCGCGCGCGCTGAGCACGCGACCGTTCTGCACGATAGCCATCGCCATGCCCGGCACGCGCTGGCCAACGGTCAGTGACTGAGCCATGTTCTCGAATGCCGCCACGTCGAAGCCCTGTGCAAGCGGCAGCACGCGCTGGTCGGCCAGGTGGGTGCGGTACGCGAGCGGTTGGGCAGGGGAAGCGGAACGTGCAGCGGGGACGGGCTTTGCCGCGGGTTGCCAGTTGAGCGGGGTCTGCGCCGTGGACGACAGGGTCAACGGCAACAAGATGCCCAGAAGTCCGATGCGAATGGACCGCGAAGGCCGCCAGTCAAGCCTGTCTTTCATCGTGCAGCATGCCTGCGTAAGCTGTGATCGTCCCGGATGATAACGCCGGTGTTTGCAATTGCACAAACAAGGAGAAAATGAATGGGCATCTTGTTCATATTGCTGGTGATTGTAGGCCTCGCCGTGGTCTTGGGATTGTGGGGTGTTGGCATCTACAACGGGCTGGTGACGGCGCGGAATGCATTCAAGAACGCGTTCGCTCAGATCGATGTCCAACTACAGCGGCGTTTCGACCTGATTCCTAACCTGGTGGAAACCGCCAAGGCCTATATGAGCCACGAGCGCGACACGCTGGAGGCGGTCATCGCGGCGCGTTCCGCGGCACAGTCCGGGCTGGCGGCGGCCAAGTCCAATCCCGGTGATCCTGCGGCGATGGCGGAACTTGCCGCCGCACAGGGCCAACTGAATGCGGGCCTGGGTCGTTTGCTCGCGGTGGCCGAGGCCTACCCGGACCTCAAGGCCAACCAGAACATGATGCAGTTGACCGAGGAGCTGACGACCACGGAGAACAAGGTCGCGTTCGCGCGGCAGGCGTACAACGACAGCGTGATGGCCTACAACAACCGGCGTGAAGTATTCCCCTCAAGCCTGCTGGCCGGCGCCTTCAATTTCGCAGCGGCGGCCTTGCTGGATATCCCGGCGGACAAGGCGGAAGTGCGCGAGGCACCGAAGGTGCAGTTCTGAGATGAACAGCGTGCTTCTCCTGCGCGGGAGAAGCGCCTGTTCCGTCTTGATCGTGGATGCTCGAAGCATCCATCAACCTGCATCGGCCTGGCCTTTGGTGTTGAACGGAGAAGTTGGCAGGTAATTCGCGCGACTTGTATTTTCGGCTTCCGCCAACGCTTTTCGCGGCACGTGCCGCGCCCGTCGATGCAGTACGACCCATGCAGTTACCGACCAGCACCGCCAAGATCAAAGGCACCCCTCCTCAATCCTCCCCTGCTTCGCAAGGGAGGAGGCCAAGGCAAGAGCAACAACCAACAACAACCAACAACCAACAACCAAGAAGCCGGACCCACGCAGCCACCCATGAATTTCTTCGAGCACCAGGCCGCCGCCAAGCGCAACTCCACTCGCATGGTGGTGCTGTTCGCTTTGGCGGTGATCGGCATCGTGGTCGTCGTCGATATCGCCGTGCTGCTGTTGCTGGGCTCGCAGCTGGGCGGCGGTGGGGCATGGGGTCTTTTGACGATGACCACCATCGGCACCTTGGCGGTGATTGGCCTGGGCTCGCTGTATCGCATGGCCTCGCTGCGCGGCGGCGGCGAAACGGTCGCCTTGCAGATGGGCGCTACGGAGGTGCCGGAGAATACCAGCGACTTCCAGTTGCGGCGCTTGCGCAACGTGGTGGAAGAAATAGCGATCGCGTCCGGCGTGCCGGTGCCCAAGCTGTACGTGATGGAACACGAAGCCGCCATCAACGCGTTCGCTGCCGGTTATTCGCCATCCGATGCGGCGGTGGCGGTCACCCGCGGCGCCCTGGAAAAACTCAATCGCGATGAATTGCAGGGCGTCATCGCCCACGAATTCAGCCACATCCTCAATGGCGACATGCGCCTCAACATCCGCCTCATGGGCACCTTGTTCGGCATCATGATGCTGAGCATCATCGGCCAGCGCGTGTTGCTCTACGGACGTTTCGGCCGCAGCAAGGAGGCCATGCCCATCCTGCTGATCGCCATGGTCACGATGCTGGTCGGCTTCGTCGGCCTGTTCTTCGGCCGCATGATCAAGGCGGGCGTCAGTCGCCAGCGCGAATACCTCGCGGACGCCTCTGCCGTCCAGTTCACCCGCCAGACCAGCGGCCTGGCCGGCGCGCTGAAGAAGATCGGCGGCCTGCACGAGGGCTCGCAGCTCACCGACAAGTCGAAGACCGAGGAAGTCAGCCACATGTTGTTCGGCAGCGGCATGGCGCTGTCGGGATTATTCGCCACCCATCCGCCGTTGGTGGAGCGCATCCGCAAGCTGGATCCTTCCTTCAACGAACAGCAGTTGCAGAAACTCTCCGCGCGTTGGATGGCTGCACCGCCGAACGGCATACAGGAAGACCTCGCCATGGGTCTGGCGGGCAATAATCCGGATCGGCCCACGCCGCCACCACTGCCTCTGGCGGCACAGGAAATCAGCGTCACTCCGCCGATGGTCGTCGCCCAGGTCGCCACGCCCGCGGAGAATGACTACCGCCGCGCTGGCAGCATCGTCGAATCCCTGTCAGATGAGCTGCGTGCATTCGCCACGCAGCGCGAGACGGTGATGCCCTTGTTGCTGGGCTTGCTGCTGGATGACGATGCCGGCATCGCCACCAAGCAGCGCATCGAGATTGCTGCGCGCATGGGTGAGCCGATGGCCACGCAGGCCGTGCAACTGCGCGAGCAGCACCTCGCCGACCTGCATCCGATGCTGCGCCTGCCGCTGGCCAGCCTCGCGTTCCCGGTGTTGCGCATGCGGCCGCGGCCACAGCTGGATGAATTCCTGGCGGTCGTGCATGCCGTGGTGCATGCCGACGGCGAAGTCTCGCTGTTCGAGTATTGCCTAGCCCGCCTACTGGAAACCCAGGTGCGCGAGTCGCTGGATCCGGCACGTTATGCACGCTTCGGTCGACGCAAGCCCGGCAACGTGAAACAGGAATTCGCCACCTTGCTGGCGGTGGTGGCGCATGCGGGCAACGACAATCCCATGGCTGCGCAGCACGCCTACCTCAGCGGTTTGCAGCGCGTGCTGCCGCGTGACCACATGCCCTACGCACCGCCAGCAAACGGCGTACTGGCGCTGGATGGCGTCTGGGAGGGCCTGGACGCGCTGGATCCGCTGGCCAAGCAGGTGATGGTGGAAGCCATCACCGCCGCGGTCAGCCACGACGGCCGTGTCAGCGTGGCCGAATCGGAACTGCTGCGCACGATCTGCGGCGTATTGCATTGCCCTTTGCCGGCGATGCTGGAACGGGGTTGATCCGCCAAATGCCGCATCGTTCCTCGTAGGAGCGCGCCCTGCACGCGATGCTTTATATTCCGCGTGGGGAGAGTAGAGCATCGCGCGCAGGGCGCGCTCCTGCGGGGCAACCCTTTTTCAGGCGGCCAGCGGTGTTTTCCCGAGAATCAGATCCGACGCACGCTCCGCAATCATGATCGTCGGTGCGTTGGTGTTGCCGCCGATCAAGGTCGGCATCACCGAGGCATCGACCACGCGCAGGCCATCCACGCCGCGTACGCGCAGTTGCGTGTCCACCACCGAGGCCTCGTCGCTGCCCATGCGGCAACTGCCGACCGGGTGGTAGACGGTTTCGGCCTTGGCACGGATGAAGGCAACCAGCTCGCCGTCCGACAGGTCGCTGCGCGGTGGCTGGATCGGCGCGCCGCGATAGGCGTCGAAGGCCTTCTGTGCGAACAGTTCGCGTGACAGCTTGGCGCACTCCAGCATCATCTTCAGGTCGAAGCCTTCCTCGTCACTCAGGTAATTGGCCTGGATACGGGCATCGGCGCGCGGATCGGCGCTGTTGAGCGTTATTGCGCCGCGGCTGCGTGGACGCAAGAAGCAGGCGTGCAAGGTGTAGCCGTCGCCTTTCAGGCGATTACGGCCGTGGTCGTCCAGCATGGCCGGGACGAAATGCAACTGTATGTCCGCACGCGCGTCGGGCGCGAGCTTCGAACGCAGGAAGCCACCGGATTCGGCGATGTTGCTGCTGCCGGGGCCGCTGTGGTTCTTCAGGTAGTAGCTCCATGCGATGGCCAGGTCGCCCACGCGGTCGTAGGTGACGCGCTGGGTGGAATGCTGCAGCGTGCAGACATCCAGGTGGTCCTGCAGGTTGCGTCCCACCTGCGGCGCGTCCACGGCGACGGTGATGCCGTGATGAGCAAGGTGTTCGGCGGGGCCAATGCCCGACAGCATCAGCAGTTGCGGCGAATTGATCGCGCCGCCGCTCAGCAGCACTTCGCGTTCGGCGCGTGCGTGCGTTTCCTGGCCGCCATGGGCGTAGGCGACGCCGACGGCACGGCCGTTCTCCAGCACGATGCGTCGTACCAGTGCGCCGGTGACCACATCCAGGTTGGGGCGCGACTTGGCCGGTTGCAGGTAGGCCACGGCGGAAGAGCAGCGCGCGCCATTCTTCTGCGTGACCTGGTACAGGCCCACGCCAGTCTGCTGCGGCCCGTTGAAGTCGTGGTTGTGGGCGAAGCCCGCCTGCTGCCCGGCTTCGAGGAAGACCGAGGTCAGCGGATTGGTGTAACGAAGGTCGGAGACATACAGGGGGCCGTCGCCGCCATGCAGCGCATCGGCACCACGCGAGTTGCGTTCGGCGCGCTTGAAGTAGGGCAGGGTGCTGTTCCAGTCCCAACCCTCGGCACCGCCCGCGGCCCAGTCGTCGTAGTCACCGGCCACGCCGCGGATGTAGCACATGGCGTTGATCGAACTGGAACCGCCCAGCACCTTGCCGCGCGGCCACCACAGGCGGCGGTTGTCGAGGTGTGGTTCCGGCGCGGTGTCGTAGTTCCAGTTCACGCCTTTCTGCCCGACCAGCTTGGCCAGCCCGGCGGGCATGTGGATGAAGGGGTGCCAGTCGCGCGGGCCGGCTTCCAGCAGCAGCACTTTGACGGTGGGGTCTTCGGAAAGGCGGTTGGCCAGCACGCAGCCGGCAGAACCGGCGCCAATGATGATGTAGTCGTACACGCGGTGGCCTGTTCCTTGGGTCCGGCGAAGCTATCCGGCGTGGCTAGAGCAAATGCTCGGCGCTACCGGTGGCCGGGTAAGCGATTGATAAGGCGTCCCGGGCACCTGCAAAAGCGCTGGTGATGTTGCAGTGCATCGGATACCGTGCGCGCTTGGTGCCCGTGGAAGCCTGAGCATGCATTCGACAAACCAGCGGTTCCGGGGACGCGCACGCACATGAAACTGCCCGGCATGGACAGCATCACCCTGGTGCGTTTCCGCGCCGCGCTCGCGGACTCGCCGCCGCTGCTGTGGGCTTTCCTGTATTTCTTCTGCCTGCTGAGTGGCTATTACGTGCTGCGGCCGGTGCGCGAGGCCATGGGTGCCTCCAGCGACGTCGAGGCGATATTCCCGCGCTGGATGATCGATTTCTTCGCCGCGCGTGGCATGCCGCTGAAGGACTTCACCCTGCAGGTGCTGTTCACCTGCACCTTCCTGATCATGCTGCTGCTGCAGCCGGTATACGGGGCATTAGTCAGCCATTACCCGCGGCGCGTCTTCCTGCCGGTCGTGTATGGGTTCTTCATTGTCACCCTGCTGTTCTTCTACGTGCTCTTCGACAGTGGCGTGCCGGGGCGAGGGATGGCCTTTTTCCTGTGGATCACGGTGTTCAACCTGTTCGCGGTGGCGGTGTTCTGGAGCTTCATGGCGGACGTCTTCAGCAACGTGGAAGCCAAGGCCTACTACGGCTATATCGGCGCGGCGGGAACCCTGGGTGCGCTGGTTGGGCCCATGATCACGCGCAGCGTGGTCGGCAGCATCGGCATCGCCAACCTGATGCTGATTTCGGCGGGCTTCCTGTGCATGTGCATGGTGTGCCTGCTGCGCCTGCGCTTGTGGGCGGTTGCGCGCGAACGCGAGCGCGGCGTCACCACCGGCGAGAAGCCGATGGGTGGCGAAGTGTGGGCGGGCTTGAAGTTGATCGTGCGCGAACCGCTGCTGCGCTGGCTGGCGATCATGGTGGTGATGGGCGTCGGCGTGGGCACGCTGCTCTATAACGAGCAGGCTGCCATCGTCCGCAAGTTCTATACCGACCCGGCGGATGCCACCGCCTTCTATGCCTTGATCGACCTGTCGGTGAACACGCTGACGCTGGTCGTGCAATTGCTGTTCACCCGCCTGTTGCTGTCGCGCTACGGGATTGCGCCGGCGCTGCTGATACCGGGTTGCGCCATCATCATCGGTTTCTCGATCCTGGCTGCGTCACCCTTGCCGCTGATGGTCGCCATCGTGCAGGTCGTCACCCGCGCCAGCGAATTCTCGCTGGCCAAGCCCGCGCGCGAAACCATCTACACCCGGGTGGGTCGCGAATGGCGCTACAAAGCAGGCACGGCCGTCGACACCGTGGTCTATCGCGGTGGCGACCTGACTTTCGTCTGGGTGCACAAATTCCTCTCTTCGTTCGGATCCAGCGTGGTGTTCGGGGTGGGCCTGCTGGTGGCATCCGGCATGACGTTTGGCGCATGGCGCTTGCTGCGCGAGGAGGCCAAGCTGCCTTCCGAGCATGACCGCCGTGATCCGTCGAAGGAGCCGCCCAATGCACAAGCCAGTCAACACGCGTCGTGAGTTCCTTGTTTCGTCGATAGCCGCTGCGTCCTGGCTGGCACTGCCGGGTTGTGCACGTTCGGTAGCCCGCGACGCCTCTTCGCATGAACCTGGAAAGCCGTTGCAGATACTGGTGCTGGGCGGCACCGGTTTCCTGGGCCCGCATTTCGTCGAAGCCGCGCGCGCCAAGGGTCACCAGTTGACCCTGTTCAATCGCGGCAAGAGCAATCCCACGCGCTTCAGCGGCGAGGAATTCAAGGACATCGAGCAACTGCAGGGCGATCGCAAGAGTGACCTGTCCGCACTGGAAGGTAGTCGTCGATGGGATGCCGTGCTGGACACCTCCGCCTATTTCCCCGCGGACGTCACGCGCTCGGCAGGCCTGCTGTCCAAACGCGTAGGCCAGTACGTCATCATTTCCTCGATTTCGGTCTATGCCGACAACAGCACGCCGGGCGCGGACGAAACCGCAGCGGTGGTGACGATCCCCGATCCGGGATCTGCGACGGAAATCACCGGCGAGAACTACGGTGCCTTGAAGGCACTGTCGGAACAGGCCGCGCAAAAGGAATTGCCGGGCCGCACCACCGTGATCCGCCCGGGGCTGATCGTGGGGCCTGGCGATCACACTGATCGCTTCACCTATTGGCCGGCACGTGCGGCGCGCGGAGGCGAGATCCTTGCGCCCGGCACATCAAGCGACCCCACCCAATTTATTGATGTGCGTGACCTTGCGGCCTTCCTGCTGCACGCCATCGAAACCAGGACGGTCGGCACTTTCAATGCCGATGCGCCACCCGGCACGCTCGACATGGGTGCACTGCTGGCGGCCTGCCAGGTCGCGGGCACCAACGCCAACGACATCCAGTGCATCCGCGCGCCGTGCCCGCAGCCACCGGAGGCCAGCTCCACAGTCACCTGGGTGCCGGCTGATTTTCTGGAGGCGCACAACATCAGTGCGTGGCAGGACATGCCGGCTTGGATAGCCCCGATCGGCGAATACGCTGGCTTCGGTCGCCGCAGCACGGCGAAGGCGCAGGCGGCAGGATTGAAGCGCCGGCCGTTGCAGGAGACTGTCGACGACACCTTGCAGTGGTGGCTGGGTTTGCCTGAAGATCGTCGCGCCAAGCCCAAGGCAGGTTTGACCGCGACACGCGAAGCCGCGGTGTTGAAGGCATGGCACGCACGCAGTTGATCATTCCGTAACGGAGGTGACGCATGAATATCTGGGCCGTGTTGCTGGCTGCCGTCTCCAGTTTCATGTTGGGCGGGCTCTGGTATTCGCCCGTGCTGTTCGGCGGCGCATGGGTACGGGAAAACGGCGGGCAGATGCAGCAGGGGCATCCGGCCAAGGTATTTGGGGTGAGTTTCCTGTTCTCACTGCTGGCGGCGGTGTGTTTCGCCGTTTGGCTGGGCCCTGCGCCGATGCTGGCGGACGCATTGAAAGCCGGTGCGATCGCGGGCATCGGTTTCGTTGCCGCCAGTTTCGGCATCAACTACCAGTTCGCCCAGCGCACGTTCAAGCTCTGGTTGATCGACGGCGGTTACCACGCCTTGCAGTTCCTGTTGTTCGGACTCGTGCTGGGGCTATGGCATTGAGCATGTCGACGCACACGAGCTGAGGTCGTCCATGTGCCACTGACCGCGGCCTTGGCTTATGCTGGTCATTGGTAATCCCCTGGGGAATCACATGCTGATGCTTGCCTACGTGCTGGTCATCCTGGTCGCGCTGTTGCACGTCTATTTCCTGGTCCTGGAAATGTTCCTGTGGACCAAGCCGCTGGGACTGAAGACCTTCCGCAATACGCCGGAGAAGGCCGAAACCACGCGCGTGCTCGCGGCCAACCAGGGCCTCTACAACGGCTTCCTCGCCGCGGGACTTTTCTATTACCTGTACCTGGGGCAATGGCAGGTGGTGATGTTCTTCCTGCATTGCGTGCTGGTGGCCGCGCTCTACGGTGCATATAGCGTCAACAAGCGCATCTTCTTTGTGCAGGGCGTTCCTGCCATTGCCGCCATCCTCGCGATCTGGGCGATGCAACATGGCGTAGGGGCGGCGTAGGGGTGTTGTAGGAGCGACGTGAGTCGCGATTGCCCGGCATTGCGGTGTGTCCATCGCGACTCACGTCGCTCCTACGCAGGCCCCGCGGGCTTCGATGACACCGACATCGAGATGCGCGCCGCTCCCGCACGCTGCCGCAACCGCTTGGGAGGGTTTGTCAGGAAGCGTTGATCGCCAAGCAGACCAGGGCCGCCACGGCCAGCAATCCGATCCAGCCCGGATGCCTGCCCCGGGTTCCCAGCAAAACCAGTAGCGAGCTGCCGATGAAAGCGCCGATCGCCGCCTGCTCGACGGTCGCCAACTGCAGCAGCAAGACGGCGAATGCCCAGCCGAAGACGGTGGCGATATGCCAGGACGCCCACAGGATCCTGACATCGCGTTCGCGCAGCGGTGGCGCGCTGGCCGTCGGCACCAGCGCGCCTTTGCGCAGGTGACGGAATATCAACACTTCTCCGAGCACCGAATGGATGGCACCGACGACGATCGCGACGATTGCCGCGGCCAGCAGGTAGGCATTCATTCGCGTGCATCTCCTTGAGCGTTGGGTACGGCCTGGCTACGCCGGTGGACGCACGGGTTTGGGCGACACCCACATCGAGATACGCGCCTTGAATACCGCATCGCCTTGCGGGTCGGTGACCACCACGTTGACGGGCAGTTCGTAGCCTTCATTCGCTTCGCGCGGCGGGAATTCCGGCGTCGCCACGCCACGCTGGGTGCCGACGGCTTTCTTCAGGTATTCGACGCTCATGCCCTTGGGAATCCAGCGCATGGACGCGGGGATGCTGGCATCCGTCATCAGCCCGCCGGTGAATTCCGCCAGGTTACATAGCGCGATGGCGTGCACCGTGCCCAGGTGGTTGGTCACGCTGCGGCGATGGGCGAGGGTGGCCTCGGCGCGGTTGGGTTCCAGCACGACCATGCGCGGCTTGATGCTGCCGAAGTAGGGTGCCTTGAAGCAGACCATGCGCGAGAACAGCCAGTGGCCGAAAGGCTTGCGGGTGATCGTGTTGTAGAGCTGCAGTATGGAAGCGCTCATGTGTTCTCAGCCTTGGCCCCCTCCCTTGCGCAGCAGGGGAGGGTTGGGGAGGGGTTGCTCTTGATCTTGATGGTGCTTGAGATTTGACCGTCGGAAAGTCAGCGCAAAAAGCACCCCCTCCCAGCCCCGTATCAAGCACGGGGCAGGCTCTCCCCCTGCTACGCAAGGGTAGGGGCGTGAAGCATCAAGCCGCTTCGCGCGACTGCCTGCCCTCGGCGCGATGCAGGTCGTAATACCCCGCCGAACGCAACTCGTGCGTGTCGAAGTCGTCCACGGTGATCGTCTCCAGGGTGATGTCGCGCAGCTCTTCCAGTTGCTTGCGCTCGTCCGCGGTGATCCAGCCTTCGCGCACGCCCTCGTCCAGCTGCGATGCGAAATCCAGCGCTTCGATGTCGCTGTTCTTCAGCGCCTTGATGAACTTGCGTTCCACCGGCTCGGCCAGGATGGCTTTCGCCAAGTAACTGTTGATGCGACCGCCCGGGTTGTTCTCGCACGGGGTCAGGAACACGCCTTCGCCCAGACGATCACGCGCTTCGTTCGGTGTCATCAGCAGCGCAGCGACGCGGTGGCCCAGGCGGTCGCTGGGCGCTTCGGCGCGTCGGCCCCACGGGAAGATCAGGGCCCACAACAGCCACACCACCGGGCGGATCGGGAAGTTGCGCAGCGCACCCGACAACGCGAGTTCTATCTTGTGCACGCTGTCATGGAACGCCCAGGCCAGCAGCGGCTGGTCGGCGACCGGCGCACCTTCGTCGTGGTAGCGCTTCAACATGGCGCTGGTGAGGTAGATGTGGCTCAGCACGTCGCCCAGGCGTCCAGACAACGACTCCTTGAACTTCAACTTGCCGCCCAGCAAGAGCATGGATACATCGGCCATCAACGCGAGGTTGGCGGAATAACGATCCAGCTTGCGGAAATAGCGGCGCGTGTAGTCATCGCCCGGCGCGGAGCCGATTTTCGCGCCGGTCAGGCCGAACCAGAACGAGCGCACGGCGTTGGAAATCGCAAAACCGATGTGGCCGAAGAGGTTGCGGTCGAATTCTTCCAGGCCGGCGTTGAAGTCCGGGTTGCCGGCGGCCTTCATCTCTTTCATCACCCACGGATGGCAGAGGATCGCGCCCTGGCCGAAGATCAGCAGGCTGCGCGTCATGATGTTGGCCCCTTCGACGGTGATCGCGATTGGCGACGCCTGCCAGGCGCGGCCGGCGAAGTTACGCGGCCCCAGGATGATGCCCTTGCCACCGACGACATCCATCACGTCCTTGGCGACTTCGCGACCCATCTCCGTGCAGTGGTATTTGGCGATGGCCGACGGCACCGACGGTACGTCGCCGCGATCGACCGCGGCCGCCGTCGCCTGCGACAGCGCACTGATCGCATAGGCCTTGCCGCCGATGCGTGCCAGTGCTTCTTCCACGCCTTCGAAGCGGCCGATCGACAGGCCGAACTGCTTGCGGATGCGCGCATACGCACCGGTGACCAGCGCGCCGGCCTTGGCGCCGCCGCTGCCGGTGGAGGGCAGGGTGATGGAACGGCCGACCGCCAGGCATTCGTTGAGCATGTTCCAGCCCAGGCCTGCCTTGTCCACGCCACCGATCAACTGGCTGAGGGGGATGAAGACTTCCTTGCCGTGGATCGGGCCGTTCTGGAACGGTGAGTTCAGCGGGAAATGGCGGCGACCGATATCCACGCCGGGTGTTTCGCGTGGCAGCAGCGCCAGGGTGATGCCGATGTCGCGCGTGTCGCCCAGCAAACCGTCCGGGTCATACATGCGGAACGCCAAACCGATCAGCGTGGCCACGGGCGCCAGCGTGATGTAGCGCTTGTCGAAGGTCAGCTTGAGGCCGAGTACGTTCGCGCCGTTCCATTCGCCTTTGCAGACGATCCCGTAGTCGGGAATAGAGGTGGCATCCGAGCCGGCGAACGGACCAGTCAGGCCGAAGCAAGGAACTTCTTCGCCCGCTGCCAGACGCGGCAGGTAGTAGTCCTTCTGTTCCTGGGTGCCGTAGTGATTCAACAACTCACCCGGGCCAAGCGAGTTCGGTACGCCGACCGTGGAGCTGACGACGCTGGAGACGGACGCCAGTTTCTGGATGACCTTGTGATGTGCCAGCGCCGAGAAACCCAGGCCACCGTATTCCTTCGGGATGATCATGCCGAAGAACTTGTTCTTCTTGATGAAAGCCCACAGCTCGGGCGGCAGGTCGGCGTGGACGTGGGTGATTTCCCAGTCATTGGTCATGCGGCAGAGTTCTTCCACGGGGCCGTCGAGGAACGCCTGCTCTTCCGCACTCAACTGCGGCTTCGGATAGTTCAGCAGCTTGTTCCAGTCCGGGTCGCCGGTGAACAGTTCACCTTCGAAACCGACCGATCCCGTCTCCAGCGCAATACGCTCGGTCTGCGAGAGTGGCGGCAACACCTTGCGGAAGAACTTCATCAGCGGCGTGGTGATGAGCGGCTTGCGAATTGCCGGGATCAGCAAAGGCACCGCGATCAGCGCGACGCAGACGGCGGCGATGATCACCGCGGTGTGATTGGCGCCCAGCAGCCAGCATGCGACCAGCAAGGTGGCAGTGATCGCTGCCCAGTACGCCAGGCGCAGGCGGTGGTAGGCGGCGAAGGCTCCGACCAGCAGGAAGGCGAGGAAGGGGGCGACGATGCTCATGGACTTGCTCCGGATACGGACGTGGTGACGGCGGATTCGCCTGGTGCGGAAAGCGGGGTTGCCAGTTCAGATGTTGCAGCGGCCGCAGGCAACGCGGCCAAGTATTCCAGCACGGCGCTGGTAAACGCGTCGTTGTCGTCGCCAGCCAGCATGTGCGTGGCGTGCGGCAAGTGTGAATGCGTGGCATGTGGAACCAGTGCCTGGAATTCCTCGACGGTACGCGACGACACCAGGTCGCTGCGGCCGCCGCTGATCAGCAGCACGGGGCAACGGATCGCGCGCGCGGCGTCGGCGATGCTGTCCTGGTGTCGTGCGCTGTCGCGCACCAGGTCGTCGATCAGTCGCGCATCCCAGTGCCAGCGCCAGCGACCGTCGTCGCCTTCGCGCAACAGTTCGCGCAGCTCGTCAGGTGTCTTGCGGTTGCGGCGATGCGGGAGGTAGGCGGCAATGATGTCGCTGGCGTGTTCCAGCGAATCGAAACCGTCGGGGAACGCGGTCATGAAGGCGAGGATGCGCTGCATGCCGGCTTCTTCCCAACGCGGGGTGATGTCCACCAGCACCATCGCCCGGAACAGGCCCGGCCAGCGCGCTTCGGCCAGCAGGCCGAACAGGCCGCCCATCGATGCGCCGATCAGCACCGGGGGTTGCAGGTGTTCACCGGCGACGATGATCAGGTCGTCGGCGAATTCTTCCCCGGTGTAAGCCGTGTCGCCAGCATTGCGGGCCGACTCACCATGGCCGCGCGCATCGTAGGAAAGTCCTGCGTAGCCCTCGGCCGCAAGCGCCAGGCCGGTGCGCAGCCATGCGCCACGGGTTTGCCCGAAGCCATGTGCGAACAACAGCGTGCTGTCCGCCTGCAATGCCGTCGAAGTGGGGAAGGCAGTGGCCGCCAGTTGCAGGCCGCCAGCACCGGTCAACGTCCTCGTCTGGGGAGGCAGTTGGGATGACTGTGCGGGGGTTGTAGTTGGAGATACCATACGGTCTAGTATGGGTGTCACAAATTAGAGGTGTCAATCGGTTTGGACGTGATCACATCTGTATTGGTCTGCCAGTAATGGGCCTGCGCAAGCTGCTGATTCCAATAAAAATTGCTGCGATGCGGCGAAACGTACCGCAACAAACCTCGGCGTATGGTTAAATGTGAACATGACGACTCTTCCAAGCCCGGCCAGTACTCCCTCTGCAACACGCACGGCGCGCCTGAGTGCGGACGACTGGGCGCAAGCGGCCTTGGATCTGGTCGCCGAACAAGGCGTTGCCGCGGTTGCCGTGGAACCCCTGGCGCGCCGTCTTGGCGTGACCAAGGGCAGCTTCTATTGGCATTTCCCATCCCGCGATGCCTTGCTACAGGCGGCGCTGGAGCGCTGGGAAGCCATCGAGCAGGAAAGCGTGTTCGGCAGCCTTGAAGCCGTGCCAGATCCGCGCGATCGCCTGCGCCAGTTGTTCCTGCTGGTGGCGCATGAAGTCAAACCCCACATCATCTACAGCGAACTGTTGAAGGCGCTGGACCATCCCGCCGTGCAGCCGGTGATCAATCGTGTCTCGCAGCGCCGGCTGGATTACCTGGTGGCTTCGTTCCGCCAGGCGGGCCTGGGTCGAACCGACGCGCAGCACCGCGCGCGCCTGGCTTATTCGGCCTACCTGGGCTTCCTGCAGCTGACCCTGCAGCTCCAGCACCAGCCGCGCCTGCAGCACGATGAATTCGAGGCCTACGTCGAGCACGTCATCAGCACCCTGATTCCGGGCTGAGTGCCACTGCCCGATCCGCGGTGATCCAGATTTACGTGAGCATTTTGCCGCAGGTGTAAACCCTGCGGCCGCTTCGGGCATCCCAGTGACTATGCTGACCGCCGCCATGAGCGAACCAATGACCGACACGACCACCGCCGAGGTGGCCGCAGAGACCGATGCCGCATGGGCACGTTCGGCAGCCGCAGGCGACAGCGTTGCATTCGCTTCCCTGTACCGCCGGCATGCCGGGCGGGTGCACGGCGTCATCGTGCGACTGGTGGGCGGGCATGGCGTTCGCGCCGAGGACCTGACCCAGGAAGCCTTCGTGCGTGCCTGGCAGGCCTTGCCCAAGTTCCGTTTCGAAAGTGCGTTTTCCACCTGGCTGCATCGCCTCGCCGTCACCACGGCGTTGATGGAATTGCGCAGTCGTCGCAGCGGCCCGCGTTTCGATGATGAAGATGCACTGGATGACTTCGGAGTCGCGGATTCCGCAGGCAACGGCACGGCGCTTTCGATGGACCTGGAGCGGGCGGTGTCAACGCTGCCGCCACGCGCACGCGCCGTACTGGTACTGCACGACGTGGAAGGCTGGAAGCATGAAGAGATCGCCAACGAACTTGGCATGGCGATCGGCAGTTCAAAAGCACAATTGCATCGCGCGCGGCAGTTGCTGCGCCGACGTCTGGGAGGTGAAGCATGACCAATTCGAATGATGACGCCCCCGGATCAGGTCCGGGGCAGGTTCTGCGCTGGCAGCTGCAGGCCTTGCGTCGCGACATCCAGCCGGCGCACGACCTGTGGCCCGATATCGCGAACCGCATCGCCGACATGCCCCGGCAGGCCGCAAGCACGCCGCGTCGCGTGCGCAGCTTGGTGCCGTGGGCGCTCGCTGCGTCGGTGCTGCTTGCGGTGGGGTTCGTGTGGCAGCTGATGCCTGCCTCCGGCCCGCAAACGGTGGAAGGCAATCCGTTGATCCGCCAGCAGGCCGTGTCCATGACCCTGGAATACGAAGGCGCATTGGCGCGCATGGAACAGGCCGGCACCCATCCCGAAATGAAGCCCGCGTTGGGTGACCTAGACCGCAGCGCGGCGCAGATCCTTACCGCCATCGACCATGACCCCGAGGCCCGTTTCCTGCTCGACCAGCTTCGCCGTACCTACGCACGCCGCCTGCAGTTGACGCAGCGCGCGGCCATGACCTGAGGAGAACACCATGCACGCTTCCCATTCCATCCGTATCCAAAATGCCATGCGCCCCCCGCTGTTGCTGGCGGTGCTGCTGGTGCTCTCCGCCACGGCGGCCACGGCGGCCACGCCCATCGACCAGAGCCGGCCCCTGGATCCGACCGGCCGCGTCGAAATCGAAAACCTCAAGGGGCGCATCCAGGTGCGTGCATGGGACCAGCCCGAGGTGAAGATCACCGGCTCGCTCGGTGATGGTGTCGAAAAGCTTATCGTGGAAGGTGATCGCCGCAACCTGGTGGTCAAGGTCCAATACCCGAAGAACAGCGGTTGGGGCGGCAACAAGACCGGCCCGACCGACCTCGTGCTCATGGTTCCATTGCGTGCCGAACTCGACATCGAATCCGTGTCAGCCGACGTAGACGTCACGGGCGTGGCGCCGGCAACCGTGTCCATCGAAAGCGTGAGTGGCAATGTGGTGCTGACCGGCGCGCCGCGCGAAGTCGAAGTGGAAACCGTCAGCGGTGACCAACGGCTCACGGTCAACAGTGCCGACGTGCAGGCGGAAAGCGTGAGCGGCAACCTGGTGTTGCGTGGACGCATGAACGGTGAAGTCAGCACCGAAACCGTGTCCGGCAACATTGACGTCGTCGTCAATGGCGAGCGCGTCAGCGAGCTCTCGGCGAACACCGTCAGCGGCGATGCCGACATCCGCACCGCGCTTGCATCGAAAGGCGAGATACGGCTGGAGAGCGTGAGTGGCGACCTGACCCTGGTCTTGCCCAAGGACGTGTCCGCCGAGGTGCGCGGCTCCAGCTTCAGCGGCAACCTCAGCGCGCCTGGCGCCAAGATCATCAAGCCGGAGCACGGCCCGGGCTCCAGCTTCAGCACGCGCTATGGCAGTGGTGACGGGGAAATCAACATCGAGACGTTCTCGGGTAGCGCGCAGGTGCGGCTGGAATGACGGCATGATTCCGCCGGGAGGCGGGACCATGCACAGGCTCGGGTAGTATCCGCAGCCATGGCACTGTCAGTCGAACTGGTCGAGGCACTCAAGCGCTGCCTGCGTGCGCAGGGCATGACGTATCGTGAACTTGCGACACGCTTGAAACTCAGCGAGGCAGCGGTCAAGCGCATGTTCTCGCAGCGTGCGATGAGCCTGAAGCGACTGGAGCAGGTCTGCGATGCCCTCGACGTTGGCCTGGCCGAACTCAGCGCGGAAGCCGCGCGTGGCCGCCCGGCCATGGCCAACCTCAGTGAAGCGCAGGAACAGGCGCTGGTGGACGAGCCGAAGCTGCTGCTCGCGCTGTTCCTCAGCATCAACCGCTGGCGCCAGGACGACGTGCTGGCGCATTTCGAGTTCAGCATCGCGCAATGGACCGCCTTGCTGGTGCGCTTGGACCGGCTGGGGATCATCGAACTGATGTCGGGCAACCGGAGTCGCCCACTCACGGCGCGCAACTTCCGCTGGCGCGCCGACGGTCCGATGGAACGGTATTTCCGTCTCAAGCTGTTGGGCGATTTCTTCGCCGATCCCTTCGACGGCGAACAGGATGCGCTGTTCCTGCTAAGCGGTAGCCTCAGCCCCGACGGTGTCAGCCAACTGCGCCTGCGGTTGGAGGAACTGGCGCGCGAGTTCGATGCCTTGCTCGCGCGCGACGCCACCCTTGGCGCGGAAGAGCGCGTCGGCGTGAGCCTGGTGCTGGCCCAGAAACCATGGCTGCTGCAGCTGTTCCAGCCCTATCGCCGCGCGAGGGGAGACTGATAACGTTTTCAGCACGAAATACACCTGCGCTGCAGCAAGACCCTCCCCGTTGGCACGCGTAGACTATTAGTTGCAATCGTAACGATATGGTCGGCCTGGGAGGGCAAGCATGAACGCAGCGCTTTCGTTTAAGGACGAAAAAAACCCGGCGCGCAGTCGCCTCGACAGCCTGAACGACTGGGTTGCCGACACCGTGGCGCTGGTTCGGCCGGACGCGGTGCACTGGTGTGACGGCAGCGATGGCGAGTACGCCGCGCTGCTGCAGAAGATGCGGGCAGATGGAACGCTCCTGCCGTTGAACCCCGGCAGCCACCCAGGCAGCTGGCTGCATCGCTCCGATCCCAGTGACGTGGCGCGCGTCGAACACCTGACCTTCGTCTGCAGCAACGATCGCGAGGACGCAGGCCCCAACAACCATTGGATGGCGCCGGCAGATGGCCATCGCAAGATGGATGCTCTGTTCGCGGGCTGCATGCGTGGCCGCACCCTGTACGTGATTCCCTACTGCATGGGCCCGATCGACTCGCCGCTGGCGCGTTGCGGCGTGGAAATCACCGACTCGCCCTACGTGGTCGCCAACATGCGCCTGATGACGCGCATGGGCGCGGCGGCGTTGGCGCGGATCGAGCGCGAAGGCCTTGAGCGAGCTGCTCGCGGCGAACGGACGGACGCGTTCGTGAAAGGCCTGCACTCGACGGGCGAGCTGGATCCGGATCGTCGTTTCATCATGCACTTCCCGGAAGAAGCCAGCATCAAAAGCTACGGCTCCGGCTATGGCGGCAATGCGCTGCTCGGCAAGAAATGCCATGCGCTGCGCATCGCTTCATGGCAGGCGCGGCACGAAGGCTGGTTGGCCGAACACATGCTGATCGTCGGCATCGAAAACCCGCAGGGCGAAACCCATTACATCGCGGCGGCATTCCCTTCCGCTTGCGGCAAGACCAACCTGGCCATGCTGATTCCACCGGAAAGCTACCGCGAGGCAGGCTGGAAAGTGTGGACGGTGGGCGACGACATCTGCTGGATGCGTCCCGGTGCCGACGGTCGCCTGTATGCCATCAATCCGGAGGCCGGGTTCTTCGGCGTTGCGCCCGGTACGTCCAACACATCAAATCCCAACGCCTTGGCCACCATCGCCCACGACACCATTTTCACCAATGTCGCCACCACCGCCGACAACCAGCCGTGGTGGGAAGGCCTGGACAAACGCGTGCCGGCCATGGACTGGCAGGGACGCGAATACGACCCCGCCAACGGCCCGGCCGCGCATCCCAATTCGCGTTTCACCGTGTCGGCCAGGCAGTGCCCCAGCTATTCACCGCGTGCGGAAGACGCGCAGGGCGTGCCGATTTCCGCCATCGTCTTCGGTGGCCGTCGTGCTTCACTGGTGCCGCTGGTGTTCGAAGCCCGCGACTGGGCACACGGGGTGCTGGTCGGCGCCAGCATGGGCTCTGAAACCACGGCAGCGGCCACTGGCGCCGTCGGCGTCATGCGCCGCGACCCCATGGCCATGAAGCCGTTCTGCGGCTACAACTTCGCCGACTACTTCGCCCATTGGCTGTCGTTCGACCAGCCCGGCGCGAAGCTGCCCAAGGTCTTCCACGTCAACTGGTTCCGCAAAGGTCACGACGGCCAGTTCCTGTGGCCAGGCTTTGGCGAGAACCTGCGCGTGCTGGCGTGGATGATCGCGCGGGTGCAGGGGGGCGTCGGCGCCATCGAGTCCGCGATTGGCCACCTGCCGCGCGCGGAAGACCTCGACATGGACGGCATCGCGCTGTCCGCCGAGGCCAGGCATGGCTTGTTCGAGCTTGATCATGCGGGCTGGCTTGCCGAGATGCAGGCCATCCAGGGATTCCTGGATGAGTACGGCGCGCGCGTGCCGGCGGCGTTGAAGGCGGAAGTCCGGAAGACGAGCGAATTGCTGGGCAAGTAGAATGCGGTTCCGGGTGTGATTCGGTCGCGCCCGCCGCAATCAATGATTTCGCATCCAATGGCACCATGCGCCTGCGCATGCGTGCCGCCTGCAGCGAAGTCCTACTGGAGCCTGGCCAAGTGATGACGAGTGTGCGTGCCTGTAAATCCGCAATGATGGCTTTCGTTGCCTGCATTCCGGTGCATTGCGCATGAATGCCAACGAGCTGTGGATGGCCGGCGAGAATGCGAGCGACCGCAAGGACTTCGCGGCCGCCGAGCGGCACTATCAGCGCGCGCTGGCGGTCGACAGCCAGCATGTGCCGTCGCTGATCGGCTTGTCGACCATGCAGGGCCGGCGCGGCGCGCACCGTGATGCGCATGCATCGACGCTGGCGGCGTACGCGTTGAAGCCCACGGCTGCCCCCTTCATCTATGTACTGGCCCAGCGCCTGCGCTATTTCCACGACTACGCGCGTCTGGTCGACTGCCTGTCTTGGCCGAGCCTCGCCGCGGACGCTCCACCGCCGATCCTGGCCAAGGCTTCGGTGATGCTCAGTTCGATAGGGGCGCATGAAGAAGCCACGGCGCTTGCCGAGCGTGCGCTGCAGCGCGACCCGAACGACTCGGCGTCACTGCACGTGCGCGGCAACTTCCATCAGTTCCAGGGTGAGTTCGACCAGGCCGAAGTGATGCACGAGGCGTCGTTGCGTTCCGATCCCACCCTATTCCAGAACTCGCTGATGCTGGCCAATGCGCGCACGCAGACGGCGGAGAAGAACCACGTCGAACGCCTCAAGCAGCAACTGCAGCGCGCCAAGCCCGGCGGCACCGGCCAGGTCTACCTGGGATTCGCGCTGCACAAGGAGCTGCACGACCTGCAGCGCCATGGGCAAGCGTGGCAAGCATTGGAGCGTGCCTGCGCGGCCAAGCGCAGGCAGGTGCAGTACAACGCGCAGGAATCCGCCGAGCTTGTCGACAGCGTGGCGCACGTGTGCACGCCTGCTTTCTTCGAACACACCAGCCAGGTCAACCAGCCCGCGATTCCGATCTTCATCGTCGGCATGCATCGGTCCGGCACCACCTTGCTTGAACGCATGCTGGCGGGTCATTCCCAAGTGGGCGATGCAGGCGAAACCAACGCCTTCCATGCCCAGTTGGAACTCGCGATAGACCGCGCCCTGCCCAGCGGCATGGACGCAGCGTTCGCACGGCAGGTGGCGCGGGCGGACTTTGACGCCGTCGCACGCGGCTATGCGCAGAGTGCGCGTTGGCTTTCGCGCGGCAATGCGTATTTCACCGAGAAGCTGCCGCAGAATTTCTTCAACGTCGGCTTCATCGCCAAGGCCATGCCGCAGGCGCGTTTCCTGCACCTGGTGCGCGACCCAATGGACACCTGCTTCTCCAACCTGCGCACGCTGTTCTCAGGCGCCGCGCTGTATTCCTACGACCAGGCCGAGCTGGGCGGATTCTTCCTGCAGTACCAACGCATGATGGCGCACTGGCGCACGGTGCTGCCGGGGCGGGTACTGGATATCTCCTACGACGAACTGGTCAGCGAGCCCGCCGCCATGGCCGCACGAATAGCCGAACACTGCGGTATCGCGTTCGAGCCTGGCATGGTCGACATCAGCCGCAGCACGGGCAGCATGGCCACGCCCAGTGCCACCGTGGCGCGTCAGGGCTTCCGCAAGGACCGTGGCCGCGCGTGGCAGCCGTATGAACAACACCTGGGCAGTTTGCTGGCGACGCTTGCGCCAGCCTATGCCGGAAAGCCGCCACGCACGGACTGAGCCACACAGGCAGGCAGCCTCAGGCGTCTTTCATCCCGAACCAGCAGTTGAACGCGATCGTGATGCGTTCATCGCTGCCATGGAAGGGCAGCACCTCGTGTGGCAGCCAGGACGGAAACAGCACGAGTTGGCCTGGCTGCAGTTTCACGCTCCAGGTGCCGTGGTGGTAAGGCGGTCGTGGCTTCAGGTTACCCGGGTCCAGGAAAGTGTTGCTGTAATGGTGCGGGTTGTGGAACCGCAGTACGCCGGACTCCGGGCGATCCGCCGGCGTCTCGCCGGGGCAGACGCAGTACACCCCTGACCAGGACGCCATGGGGTGGGTATGGGTAATCACGAAGCCGTCCGCACGGGTGACATGGAACCAGGTGTGGGAAAAGATCTGCAGCCGGTTCATTTCGGCTGGGCTATACCCGTTCAGCGCCTGGATGGTGCGGCCCAGTTCGGTCCAGCAGAATTCTCGCAGCCGTTGCACGCACGGGTCGGGCCAGGCGAACAGGTTGAAGTCGCTTTCAAACACGCCTTTCTGCTGCGCCAGCGAAGGGTGCGGGTTGGCGTGGCCAGGCTCGCGCTCCCGCGACAGCAGCAAGGATTTGAGTTCCGCGTTCAGGGCGGTGGCATGCGGGTGCTGCGCCTGTGCCAACGGCACCGCGAACACGGGCGCGATCTCGCTGGTCGGTGGCAGGCTGGGCAATGTTTTTTCCATGCGCCCATGGTGTCACCGCGGCGCCGCATAGTTCAAGGGTACAAAAAACTACGGCCCCTTTCGGGGCCGTAGCAATGAAGCGTGACAGGTCGAAACCGATCAGAACTTCTGGCTGTACTGCATGTACACGAACTGGCCCGGGATTTCATACTGCGGGTCGAAGCTGTTCGCGAACGTGGTGAACGAGATCGGCGGCTGCTTGTCGAAGATGTTGTTCACACCCAAGGTCAGCTTGGCGTTCCACGGCGCATTCCAGTACACGGAAGCATCGTGGTAGGTCACGCCACCCATCTTGTTCTGCGAGCCGGCCTGCACAACGCCGTTCGCGTCGACGGTGGCATCGTTGCAGAGCTCACCGAAGCCGTAGTCGTTGTAGTAGAACGGGCAGTTTTCTTCCTGGCGCGAGTAGTAACGCATGAACCAGGTCGCGCCGATGTCACCCTTTTCCCAACGGGTCATCAGGTTGCTGCGCACGCGCCAGTTGTTGTTGCGGTCGAAGTACTCACCGACCACGCTGCCGCCGTCATCGGCATCGATGTCGCCATCGCCGTCGTTGTCGGTTTCATACTTCGAGGTGTAGGTGGTATCCCACACGAACGAGAACTGGCCGAACTTGGTTTCAGGCGCGCGGTAGCTGGCGGTCAAGTCCCAACCTTCCACGAGCGCTGCACCCACGTTGATGCCGCTGGACAGCAGGGTATCGATGCTGCCGTTTGCACCGCGGTTGTACTGGTCGCAGAACGCCTGGATGCCTTCACGGATGCACTGGTCGACAATGAACTGGCCGCTGAACGAGGTGATGGTGTTCTCCAGCTCGATCTGCCACCAGTCGATGGAGATGTCGAAGCCTTCCAGGTAGCTCGGGCTGTAGACGAAGCCCAGGGTCTGCGTGGTGGAGTTTTCCGGGCCCAGGTTGACGTTGCCGCCGACGCTGATGCGGATCTGCGCATTGCCCTGGTCATAACCACCGACCGGCACGCCTTCACCGGTGCAGCGTGCGCGCTGTTCGGCGGTCAGGCCGTTGTAGCCGCCACCAAAGGTGGTGGAGCACGGATCTTGCAGCTGCGGGAACGAGTCGGCCACGCCGGCGTACAGTTCACCGATGGACGGTGCGCGGAAGCCTTCGGCCCAGTTGCCGCGGAACATCAGGTCGTCGATCGGACGCCACTTGAAGCCGAACGCCGAGTTGGTGGTGTCGCCGAAGTTGCTGTAGTCCGAGTAACGCGAGGAGACGCTGAACTCAAGCTGCTTGGCGAATGCCACGTCCTTCAACAGCGGGATCGACAACTCGATGTAGGCTTCGTCGACGCTGTAGCTACCGGCAGTCGCGGTGCGGGCGTTGCCCGTCGTGTTGCCGGAGTTGATCAGCGCGTCGGGCTGGTCGAAGCCGCTTTCGTCGCGGGTTTCCAGGCCGGCCGCGAAGGCCAGCATGCCGCCCGGCAGTTCGGCGATTTCGCCGGTGACGTTGGCGTAGTACTGCTTCAGCTTGTAACCAAATTCGTCATGCGCGACGAACGAGGAGTAGGCCAGCATTTCCGGGGTCATGCTGCCTTCGGCGCCCAGGATGTTGAGCGGTACGCAGCCGGCGATGATGGTGGCGGCATTGCCCGGGGTGCTGACGCAGATCGGCGTGCCGTTGGAAATCATCGACGGGCCGAGGGCGGCGCGCAGGGCCGGGATGTTGAACAGGCCGACGGTGGTGTCGTTCTGGTCGTTGCGCGCATAGACCATGCCCGCATCCCACGTGAAGTAACGGTCCCAGGCTTCGAAGCTGCCTTCCAGGCCGCCGCTGAAACCGAAGGTGTCCACGTTCTGCACGAACGAACGACCGCCGGTTTCATTGGCGCGACGCTGGATGCGCGAGACGGGCTCGCCGAACGGGTTGTAGATGCTGAACTCGCTGACGCTGATGGTACGCGCCTGCACGCCGGCACCCGGGCCGCTACCCAACACGATGGGCATGGCGGCCAGCAACTGCTCCGAACGACGGTTGTTGTAGCCCGCCTGGATGAAGCCGGTGACGTTGTCGGTCAGGTTCAGGGTGGCGCGGCCGAAGATCGACTTGCGCTCCTGCGGTGTGACCAGGTAGTTGTCGGGGGCGAAGTTGTAGAAGTCACCCGGAATGGTGAAGTTGCGCCAGTTGGCGCCGGTCTGGCCCGGGTTGTAGGTGAACTGGCCGCCGGTGCCGTTCGGGCGGGTTTCCGCGACCGAGCATGCGCCAGTAACTGGGTTGACCGTGCCGGTGCAAAGTGCAAAACGACCGTTCGGGGTGGTGGAGCTTGCAAAGGACAGGCCGGTGCCGAAGATCGGGAACTCGGAGATGGTGCGGTCGCCCGCGCCAACCGGTTCTTCTTTCACGTAGCCGGCGCCGAACATCGCGCTGAAGCGCTCGTCGCTGGTGCCGATGGTCAGGTCGTAGGACTGCTTGAAGCCGTCGCCCTTGTCGTAAGCGCCGATGAAGGCATTGCCTTCCGCGCCCTGGTAGTCGTTACGCAGGATGATGTTGACCACGCCCGCGATCGCGTCGGAACCGTAGATCGACGAAGCGCCGGCCTTCAGGACTTCGATGCGCTCGACAGCGGCGGTCGGGATGGTGTTGAGGTCGACTGCACCGCCGAGGCCCGTGCCACCAACCCAACGACGGCCATTGACCAGCACCAGGGTGCGGGCGGAGCCGAGGTTGCGCAGGCTGACGCGGGTTTCACCGTTGCCGCCGTTGTTGTACGTGCTGTTCAACGTGGAACCGTTGGCGGCAAGGTTCTGGATCACGTCACCGATGGAGGTCAGGCCTTGGGCCTTGATCTCTTCGCGGTTGAGGCTGAAGACCGGCTGTGAGGATTCGCCTTCGGCACGGCTGATGCGCGAACCGGTGACGGTGATGCGGTCAAGGGTTGCGGGTTCGGAGCTGGTTGCTTCTTGCGCGAACGCGGCACCCGTACCCGTCAGGGTTGCAGCGCCCACGGCGAGCGCGGTGATGATCGCGTCACGGAGCTTGGTGGTTTTACAGTTCATTCTCTCTCTCTCCAAGTGGATCTTGGTGGGTGGACCAACGTTGACCGCCCTGCATAGTCCTGAATGGCAACTACACGTCTAGGGGGGGTGACGCGATGGTAGCCGGGTTCGGGGAATAATTAAAGTGTCGTTAACAAATTGCATTGAAACCGGTAAATCGGCCTAAAACTGGTTAAACACTTGTTATTCGACGTGCCCGTGCGGCGCATTGCCTGCAAGTGTGACGCACGTCAAGAATGTCCCTGGGCAGGGACGATGGGGACGGGGCAACTTGCAGCGGCGCGGGGTCACTTCACCCGGCAATTCGACTGGCGGGCAGTCAGAGGTCCTGCTCGTACCGGACGTAAGGCACGGTGCCTTCGTCTTCGTTCGCAGCGGCCGGTGAGAACGGGTTCTTGCCACGTGTGACCACGTTTTCGGCGCCTACCGTCAACTGGCCGCTCCAGGGGGTGCGCCAGGTCAGGCCCAGGCCGAGGCCTTCCCACTGGGATTTGCCGGGTGCGTCCACCACGCGGCCGACGATATTGGCGCTGAAGGCGCCGAAGCCGCCGCCCACGCTGAGGCTCTTGGTATTCCAGCGGTCGGCCATGGCCGGAACGTCGGCAATCGGGACCAGGCGGGCGCGGGCGACGGCGCCGCCGATCCGCACGAAGCCTTCGCGGCCGATGTTCTTCTGGCCGAACACCGCCAGATCATTCTGTTCGACGCGCGCATTGGCATTGGAAGTCAGCCATGCAGGCAGGCTGTCGCGACCGGTGCCAGCGGAAACCCCCAACTTGCCACCCGGACGTGTAAGTGAAGCGCCGGCGCTCACACGCTGGCTGCTGCCGTCCTTGTCGTCGGTGAGTTCGGCCAGCGCGCAATTGCTGATCAGGCTGCCGATGCTGGCGACGCCGTTCTGGCGGTTGCACACCAAACCCAGCGAATCGCCAGCTTCAAGGCCGAATGCGGCTCCCAGCGTGTTGCTGCCAAGTCGCCAGCGGGCACCTGCGGCGGCTTCACCAGTGGGCTCCAGCAGCAGCACGGCTTCCACCTTGCCGCTGGTGTTGTTCCAGACCGGGAGGACGGTGGAATCGCGCTTGGACGCCTGCGGCTTGGATTGCGCGTGCGCGCCCGTCGCCACGCCAAGGGCGAGCAGCAGGGCAAACGGCAGGCGCAGAAGACGCAATGTCATGACGTGCTAGAGACTCCCAACTCCACGGTGGAGTTCCCCTCCCAGGGGGCATTGATGCTATTCGGTTTATGTTTCCTTAACAAGTCCCCGGGCCCCGAACACCTACTGGAGTCGTTGCGGCGCCTGCAGTTCCGCCGGCGTGCTGACAAAAAGGTCTTCGATGCCACTGGGTGAAAATATATAGCGTTGTCCACAGAACTCGCAACGCACTTCGGCCTGGCCGTCGGCCAGCGCGGCCCGGGCTTCGTCGGCACCCAGCGAGCGCAGCATGTCCGACACCCGTTCCCGCGAGCAGGAGCAGGCAAACCGCATTGGCCGCTCGGCCAGGATCTCCAGGTCTTCCTCGTGGAAAAGGCGGTGCAGCAGGGTTTCGGAAGGAGTTGCCAGCAATTCATCGGGCTTGAGGGTGTCGAACAGGGCGCCGGCTCGGGTCCAGCCGTCGTCGTCGCCTTCGTCGCCGGGCAGTTTCTGCAGCATCAGCCCGACCGCATGGGTGCCCTCGGCGGCCAGCAGCAGGCGGGTGGGTAATTGTTCCGATTGGTGGAAATAGTCCTCGAAGGCCCCTGACAGCGTCGCGGCTTGCAGCGACACCAGGCTCTGGTAGCGCTGTGGTTCACGCGGATCCAGGCCCGGGTTCTCGATGGTGATGGCCAGCACGGCGTCTTCGCCCAGCTCGCTCAAGTCGCGGGGTGCATCCGCACCCTCCGCCAGTTGGGCGATGCCACGCAGGGTGTCCTGTGCGGTGCATTCGGCGAACAAGGTGCGCAGCGCATGCTGGCTGCGTAGCTGCAGCGAGAGGCGACCATTGACCTTGGCGTGCCCGGTGAACAGCGCGGCGGCCGCGCAGGACTGGCCCAGCAGGTCGCGCACGCTGTCCGGGTACTCGGCGTGCGCCAGGATGTCGTGCCAGGTGTCTTGCAGGCGGACGCATACGCCGCGTACCCCGGCCTTGGGCAGGAGGAAGCGTGTTTGCAGGTCGTTGGAGTGGCTATGCATGGAGGGGCCTGGAGGTGGTGGCCATGCCCGGGATGAAGGGGCATGGGCATAATGTAATGAATGCGGGCAGACGGGACTTCAATGAGTGGGGGCGATGCGGCAGATGCTCAAGCCAAGGTGCGGCGAATGAACGACGCTGGCCCGGTGCCCCGGCGCAGGCGCTGGCGGTACTGGCTGCTCGCGCTGCCGTTGTTGTTCGCCGCGGCCACGGTGCTGCAGGTGGCAGTGCTGCGTTTCGTGGATCCGCCCATGTCCGCGTTCATGGCCGCACGGCAAGTGGAAGCCTGGGGAGAAGGCGACCTGTCGTTCCGCGTGGCCTACAACTGGCGCGACCTGGATGAAATTTCCCCGCACCTGCCGCTGGCGATGGTGGCATCGGAAGACCAGAACTTCGCCAGCCACACCGGTTTCGATTACAAAGCCATAGAGAAAGCCCGCATCAACAACGCCAAGGGCCGCAAGGTGCGTGGCGGCAGCACCATCAGCCAGCAGGTCGCCAAGAACCTGTTCCTGTGGCAAGGCGGCGGCTATTTCCGCAAGGGCGTTGAAGCCTGGTACACGCTGCTGATCGAGTTGATGTGGCCGAAGACGCGCATCCTCGAGGTCTACGCCAACATCGCCGAGTTCGGCGACGGCATCTACGGCGCGCAGGCGGCGTCGCGCAGCTACTGGAAGAAAGACGCCAGCAAGCTGTCGCCTGCCGAAAGCGCGCGCATGGCCGCGGTGCTTCCGGCGCCGCGTCGCTACAGCGTGGCCAACCCGGGCCCCTACGTACAGCGCCGCACCGCCAGGATCCAGCGGCAGATGCGCCAGATCGGCGGCACGTCCTATCTGGAGACATTGGAATGAGCCTGCGCAACCCGCCCGATCGGCTGACGATAGTAATCGCCGCGCGCAACGAGGCGCTGGCGCTGCCCAAGCTGCACCCGCGCATCGCGGCGGTCCTGAAGCGCCTGGACAATGTGGAAACCCGAGTGCTGTACGTGGACGACGGCAGCACCGACGGCACCTGGGAGGTCATGCAGCGCCTGGCGCGCCAGGATGCGTCGGTCTCGCTGCTGCGGCTGTCGCGCAACTTCGGCAAGGAACTGGCGTTGACCGCAGGTCTGGACCAGGTGGAATTCGGTGCCGTTTTGATACTCGACGCGGACGGCCAGGATCCGCCGGAGCTGATTCCGCAGTTTGTCGCGCAGTGGCGCGAAGGCTATGACGACGTGCACGGCACGCGCATCCAGCGCGAGGGAGAAAACTGGATCAAGCGCAGCACGGCGGCGGCCTTCTATCGCGTGATAGGTCGCTTGTCGAAGACGCCTATTCCCGCCGATACCGGTGATTTCCGCCTGCTGTCGCCACGCGCGCTGGCGGCGCTGCGGCAACTGCGTGAGCGCCACCGCTTCATGAAGGGGTTGTTTGGCTGGGTCGGATTCAAGCAGATCGCCATTCCTTATCGGCGTGAGCCTCGCCTGGCGGGCGAGAGCAAGTTTGGCCTGTGGAAGTTGTGGAACTTCGCGCTGGAAGGCATCACCAGTTTTTCCACTGCACCTTTGCGTGGTGCGACCTACCTGGGCCTGTTGGCGGCGGTAGTGGCGTTCGTGTTCGCGGTGTGGATCATCGTCAAGGCGGCGCTGTACGGCGACGCGGTGGCGGGCTGGCCGACGATGATGGTGGTGATCCTGTTCCTGGGCGGCACGCAGCTGATCGCGCTGGGCCTGATCGGTGAATACCTGGGTCGCCTCTACGAAGAATCCAAGCAGCGCCCGCTATACCTGGTGGACGTCTGGCAACCGGGTGCGGGAGGAGTATCCTCGGTACAGCCGCCCGATGCAGAAGGAGAAGTCGATGCATACGCTACGCCAGTTGTTGGGAAGCAAGACGCCTGAAGTGTTTGCCGTTGCGCCGGGTGATTCGGTGATCGATGCGATCCGCCTGATGGCGGAGAAGGGTGTGGGTGCGGTGCTGGTGATGGACGGCGCGCGCTTGGCCGGCATCGTCTCGGAGCGCGATTACGCGCGCAAGATCGTGCTGCACGGCAAGTCGTCTTCGGACACGTCGGTACGCGACATCATGACCGCTGACGTGGTCACGGTTGGCCCCAACCAGACCGTGGCGCAATGCATGCAGATCGTCACCGACCATCGCATCCGCCACCTTCCCGTGGTGGAAGATAATGAAGTCATCGGCGTGATTTCGATTGGTGACCTGGTGAAGGCGGTCATCGAAGACCAGCAAGTGCAGTTGGATCAGTTGCAGCGGTATATTGCTAGTTAGGCCCCATGACGATTGACCGAGACAAGGTCGAGTGCATCGAGGACGGCGAAGGCTACGAGTCCTTCGTTTGCCGCCACCTGCTGGAGAACCCAGCGCAAGTTTGGTACTCCCGAGACGCAACACCGGATAATCCTTGGCCTGATGCATGGTGCGCCGAGTGCGACGAGGTGTTCATGCGTGACGGTGAGTGGACCGATGACAACTCCGGCTGTACTCAGATCCAACTAATCTGCAACTTCTGCTATGTAAGGCGCAGAGCCCAAGAGGTCACGGATAGGGCCTAACAATTCATTCAAGCCGAGCCCACATCAGGGCGGCGCCAAAGTGCGCGCCTTCGGCTATATTCGCACTCAGTCGCCGCCCCGTTGCGGGCCGGCTTAATTCAGGCGTTAGGCGTCACATGAGAATCTCGCGCGGCATATGGACAATCGGAGGATGGCTCCTCCTTACCGGTGCCTGCATTCTTGCCTTCTATGCAAAAGAGCTCGGCCTGCCCACATTACTGTTTTGGTGGACCCTTTTGGCCTTCATTACAACTTATTCGGGTCGAGCGGCCTATGCCTCTGGAGGCAGTTCCTCGGATGAGAGGAGCTTTTCAAAAGTGATGTTCTGGCTGGGAGTCGTTGTTGTTCCAATAGGCATCCTGGTAACACTGGCGTGACGTCTAACAATTCGTTCAAGCCGAACCCGCATCGTGGCACCGCTTGGGTGCTTATCCGCTACGCTAGCACCCAGTCGCCGCCCCGCTGCGGGTCGGCTTAACTCAGGCGTTAGGCCTCAATCTATGAAACTTCGCGCACTGCCAATAATCATCTTTGTGCTCCTTCTGCTCGCGATCGCGCCTGGGAGCACTTTTGCACAAGCCACTAGCGGCGATATACAGGTGACCGGGAAAGTAGTGTCTGTTGAGCCGGGGCCTGGTTGCGGCTATTTTCTCGTTGGCTCACCTGTCACTTATTCAATCACTGCCGGGCCTTCTAATCTTGTTGGTAGACAGATAGTTGTATTGGTAGCGTGCATCGAGCTGTCTGATGGCATCAGTCACATGGCCTTTGTTGTGGGTGACGTTCACGATCTGGTTATTACCGATCAAAACGTAAACAGGATAGAGATGCCTTCGTCGTTGCCGGATGGATGGTTTTATTTGGCATCCGCGTCGTACCGCGCATTGAGGCCTAACAATTCATTCAAGCCGGACCCGCATCAGCTTGGCTGACTTCGTTTAGTTCTGGGTATGATCGGCTTCGGAACCGATCTGCTGTGGGTCGGCTTAATTCAGGCGTTAGGCGGCACAAGGACATCCGTCATGTTTGATACTTCCTATCTGTTCGATGTATTGAGTGCGCCGCGCTTCGCAGTTCCTTTCCTTGTTTCAATCGGCATTGCGATCGGCGTGTATTACTGGACTGGCCAATAACCTTCTTCGGCTGCCATGGCGTTTTTAGTAGGCATGCTCGGATTCTGCGTGGGAGTTGTGTGTCATATCGCTGGTAGCCAGCGTAGCCCGGGTAAGCAGCGCGCACCCGGGGCGCTTTACACAGGAACTCCACGTCCCCGGGTGCGGCTGTCGCCTTGCCCGGACTAAGTAGGAATGATGCGGCACCTGTAGCCCGGCATGCAGCGAGCAACGGAAGCGCCTTGCATGAATACTCCAGGACATATCCCAACAAACCGGCGGGTCAACCCATGTCACAGGCAAGCATTGATCTACAGGTCCTGCGCGATCTCAACAAGCGCTTCATCCACAACTTCGTCACCAACGACGTGGCCGGTCACGCTGCGATCCTGCATCCCGAATTCATCGAAATCGGATCCTCCGGCGCGCAGCAGGACAGGGCGTCCTACTTGCACGAATGGGCGACGGGCTTTGACCCCGAGGTCATTACCTACTGGGACATGCGCGACGAACTGATCTCACTCTTCGGCGACGTCGCGCTGGTGCGCGCAACTACCAAGTGGGTGCGCCAGGCCAATGGCATGCCGGTCACGGGCATGACCCGCTACACCGACACCTACCTTCGCAGCGGCTCGCAGTGGTTGTGCGTCCAGGCCCAACTCACCCCGGTCGCCGAACGGAATTTCCCGCCAGACAGCAGCATCGTCTGCCAGTACCACCACGGCGTGCTGGTTGCGCCTGGCGAACACGCCGGTGATGCTTGATCGTGCATTTGGAAATAGCGCTTACGTTCCCCAACCCTCCCTTTCCGTCAGGAGAGCACTGATCATGCAAGCCAATACCGTCACCCTGCATCGCGTCCTTCGCGCACCTCCCGAGAAAATCTATCGCGCGTTCCTCGAGCCCGCCGCACTGGCCAAGTGGATACCGCCATACGGCTTCACCTGCGAAGTGCATCACCTGGATGCCCGCGTCGGCGGTACGTTCCGGATGTCGTTCACCAATTTCTCGGCAGGAAAAGGTGAATCATTCGGCGGCGAATACCTTGAACTCGTCCCCAATGAACTGCTTCGCTACACCGACAAATTCGACGACCACAACCTGCCCGGCGAAATGACCGTCACCGTCGTCCTGAAGCAAGTGATGTGCGGCACCGATGTCAGCATCACCCAGTCCGGCATCCCGGCCGTCATCCCCACTGAGATGTGCTACCTGGGCTGGCAGGAATCGCTGGCCCAGCTCGCCAACCTGGTCGAGCCTGAAATTCCCGGCTGACCCACTACACCTCGGGCGTCATCCGCCGCGCGGCAACACCTGTGCCGTCACTGCCACGAAATGGCACACGCTGCCCGCGATCACGAACAGATGCCAGATGGCGTGCGAATACGGGATCGATTCGCGATGGTAGAAATACGTACCCAGCGTGTAGAACAACCCGCCGGCCAACAGCCAGCCCAGCGTCCACGCGTCCAGTGAGGTCAACATGGGCTTGATGGCGACGATGATCAGCCAGCCCATGGCGATGTAGATCAACGTCGACAAGCGCTTGAAGCGTCCGGTGTAGAACAGCTTGAAAATCACCCCGGCGAACGCAAGCGTCCAGATGGCGATGAACAAACCCCAGCCCCACGGGCCACGCAGGCCAATCAGCGTGAACGGGGTGTAGGTGCCCGCGATCAAAAGATAAATCGCGCAATGGTCGAACACCTTCAGTCGCGCCTTGGCCACCGGATGCTGGACGGAGTGATACAGCGTCGAAGCCACGTACAGCAACAACAAGGTGATCCCGAAGACGATGGATGCACCGAGCTGCCAGGCATCGCCATGCAGCGCGGCTAGCGTGATCAACACCGCGCTGCCTGCCAGCGCCGCCACCGCACCCACGCCGTGGGTCAGAGCGCTGGCGATCTCATGGCGGACGTGGTGTGCATCGTGGACAGCGGGGGCTTTGTCGTCACTCATGGCTGCACGCTACCGCAATGCAGCAATTTCTGCATCTGTACGCGGAGTGGCTTTCCAGAACGGAGCCACCGTCGTGTCCGCGCGCAGCATCTGCCGCGCCAGCAACAGGGTAATGATGCTGCAAGTCAGGACGGTCAACACCGACGCTTCCGCACCGAAGCCGCCGCCGTCCAGCCAGTCCGGGCCTTGCAGCTGCGAATCGAACACGCCGTCCACCTCGATGCCCGACACCGGGATACCGAAGACCGCACCCTGCACGAAATTCCAGCCCGCGTGCAGGCCGATGCACCACCACAGCGAGCGGGTCACGTGGTACAGCAGGCCGAACAGCAGGCCGGCTTCGATGGAGATCGCGATCGAACTCCACGCGGTCGCGCCGGGATTGCCGGCATGCATGAAGCCGAAGAACAGCGCCGACACCGCCAGCGCGATCCACGTGCCAAGGCCTTCCTCGGTGAGGCGGAACAGGATGCCGCGGCTGATGATTTCCTCGGTGATCGCCGGGGCAACTGCAGTCAACAGGAACAAGGTCCACAGTGGTGCATTGCCGACGCCGGTGATGGCGTAGGCGCCCGCGATCCAGAGTTGCGTGGCCAGCAGCATGAACAACAGCAGGGCACCCATCGCGCCCCACGCCAGGTGCGGCAACTTGCGCCAGTCCAGCTCGGTGACGCGACGACGTTCCACCACGCGCACCAGCAGCCAATAAGCCAAGACGGACGGCAGTACCGCCAGCAAGGTGAAGGGCAGGTTGGCCTGCATGGTCTTGAGGCTGTTGCCGGGGATGCCGGCGAACTTCGCCAACCACAGCGCGGCAACGGTGAATGCGGTCAGCATCAACGCGAAATACACCATGCGCAGCAATGGCGAGCGCAGGAGCCTCAGCAGCATGAGTTTGAAGGTGCTCGTGGTCGGCGGCACTTGCACCGGACGCATGCGGTCAGTCCAGGCCCACGGCATGCGCGTGCTCGCGCGTGGCCAGGAATTCCACGCCGGGCGCACGTTCCTGCGCCAGTTGCAGGTTGACCCGCGTCGGTGCCAGGTAGACCAGGTGGCCAGCGGCATCCAGCGCCAGGTTCATCGCGTTCTTGTCGCGGAACTCTTCCAGCTTCTTCGCGTCGTCGCAGCGAATCCAGCGCGCCGTGACCACGCCGACCGCTTCGAAGCTGGCGTCCACGCTGTATTCGTCCTTCAGGCGATACGACACCACGTCGAACTGCAGCGTGCCCACCGCGCCCAGGATCAGGTCATTGCTCATCAGCGGGCGGAAGAACTGGGTCGCGCCTTCCTCGCTCAACTGCGCGAGGCCTTTCTGCAACTGCTTCAACTTCAAGGGATCGCGCAGGCGCGCGCGGCGGAACAGTTCTGGTGCGAAGTTGGGTATGCCGGTGAAGCTGATCGCCTCGCCTTCGGTGAAGGTATCGCCGATGGAAATGGTGCCGTGGTTGTGGATGCCGATCACGTCACCCGGCCAGGCTTCCACCGCGATCTCGCGATCGCTGGCCATGAAGGTCAAGGCGTTGGCCAGTTTCATTTCCTTGCCGGTGCGCACATGGAAACTCTTCATGCCCGCGCTGAACCGGCCCGAGCATACGCGCATGAAGGCCACGCGATCGCGGTGCATCGGATCCATATTGGCCTGGATCTTGAACACGAAGCCGCTGAGCTTGTTTTCATCCGGATTCACCACGCGCGTGGTGGTTTCGTGCGGTTGCGGTGGCGGCGCGTGGTCGACGAAGAAATCGAGCAGCGGCTGCACGCCGAAATTGTTGACCGCCGAGCCGAAGAACACCGGCGTCTGCTTGCCGGCGCGGTAGGCATCCACGTCGAAGGCATGCGAGGCGCCTTGCACCAGCTCCAGTTCGTCACGCAGTTCCGCCAGCAGGGTTTCGCCCAGGCGCTCCGCCAGTCGTGTGTCATCCAGCGAGGGGAAGATGGTGGAATCCTGGCGGGTGAAATTGCGGCCCTGTTCGTACAGGTGCACTTCGCCGCTGACCAGGTGTACGACGCCCTTCAAGCGCGAGCCCATGCCGATCGGCCAGGTGACCGGCGCACACTGGATGCCGAGCACGCTTTCCACCTCGTCCAGCAACTCGATGGGGTCGCGGCCTTCGCGGTCCAGCTTGTTGATGAAGGTCATGATGGGTGTGTCGCGCAGGCGGCAGACTTCCATCAGCTTGATGGTCCGTTCCTCCACGCCCTTGGCCACGTCTATGACCATCAGTGCGGAGTCGACGGCGGTCAACACGCGGTAGGTGTCCTCGCCGAAGTCGGCGTGTCCCGGCGTATCGAGCAGGTTGACCATGCGGCCTTCGTACGGGAACTGCATCACCGATGAGGTCACCGAGATGCCGCGCTCCTTTTCCAGCGCCATCCAGTCCGACGTCGCATGCCTAGCCGCCTTGCGGCCCTTGACCGAGCCGGCCATCTGGATGGCACCGCCGAACAGCAGCAGCTTTTCCGTCAGCGTGGTCTTGCCGGCGTCGGGGTGGGAAATGATGGCGAAGGTGCGGCGGCGCGCGGCTTCGGTGGAGACTTCGGACATGGTCAGAATGCCCGCGCGGGCAAGTAGGTCGGTAGGAATGCGCGAATTATAGCCGGCGCGGGTATGATATACATGTATATCAAACAGGCTGCCGTCATTCGACAGTCCCACGTCCAGGAGTAAGCCCATGCTCGCAATCCGCCTACCTGTCGAAATCGAGCAGCGTCTCGAAGCCTTGGCCCAGGCGACCGGGCGCACCAAGACCTACTATGCGCGAGAGGCCATCATGCAGCACCTCGATGATCTGGAAGACCTCTACCTGGCTGAAAAGGAATTGATCGAAGTCAGGGCAGGTCGCAGCAAGACGATGTCACTCAAGGATGTGATGACGCAACATGGCTTGGCAGATTGAGTTATCCGCACTCGGGCAGAAGAACATCGCCCAGCTTGACCCGCAAACGCGCCAGCGCGTATTGAAATTCCTCCAGCAACGCATCGCCACGCTCGACAACCCACGCAGCATTGGCGAGGCGTTGAAAGGTTCCAGGCTCGGCGAACTCTGGAAGTACAGGGTAGGAGATCATCGGATCATTGCCGACATACAGGACCAGCGCGTGTGCATCCTGGTAGTGCGCATAGGAAATCGACGCGATGTCTACAAATAGATATGCGTGCTGATACGGCTTGGTGACGGATCGCTGGTGGATGGCGCGGCTCAACGCACGGTTGGAAACTTCAACTCCCCCAGCGGCCCGAACATGCGGAACGGGATGGACTGCAAGCGCATGCCGGCGTTCACCTGCAGCACGAAATGCAGGTGCGGCGCGGTGCTGAAGCCGGTGTTGCCGGACAGTCCGATGCGCTGGCCCTTGCGCACGCGCTGGCCGGCGCGCACCTGCACGCCCTCGGGCTGCAGGTGTGCGTACACGGCCATGCTGCCGTCGGGGTGGACGATGCGGATGAAGTTGGCGCGGCCGCCGTATTTCTCCCGGTTCAAACCGGCTTTGTCGAAATCCGATTCCACCTGCATCACCACGCCTTCGCGCACTGCCACTATTGGCGTGCCTTCGGCCAGGGCGAAATCCACGGCGTATCGGTTCTGTGGGTCGTTGTGGCTGAAGTCGCCGCCGGGGCCTTGGTCCACGCGCACCAGTGCGTACTCGAAGGGCAGGCGATAGTCGTAGTCCTGTGGCTTTGCCGCGGGATCGCCGGGCAGTGCATCCAGCAGGAGTTCGAAATTGTCGCCATGGATCGGGTCGGTGTTCAGCGTGGCCATCTGCAGGCTGCCACGTGCGGGCAGGGTAGCGCCCACGGGCAGGGCCGGCGTGGACCGGACGTGTGCGCCATGCTTGAAACGCAGCATCACCTGCACCGGCCCATGCAGCAGGTTGTCGGCCCATGCCTGGTAACCGCCTGCCTTGTCTTGCAGGCGCAGCCGCACGAGCGCGCCGGGTGGATTGCGGAACCGCGAGACGATCACGTCGCTGGCCGGCAGTTCATCCGCCGCAGGCGGTCGGTCGCCGTACTGGTTCACGCCGTAGCGGTCTTTCCAGCTGTACAGCCGTGCCGCGTCCGCGTTTGCCGCCGTGGCCAGCATCGCGGCAAGCAGCACCACCGCGGTGGCGACACGGCTTGCCTTCATCGCATGCAGCGATCCGACAGGCCCAGCGCCTTGATCAGGTCACGCAGGTCGAACGCAGCCACGGCCTTGTCATCGTGCAGGGCGAACAGGGCACCGGCGGGAAAGCGTGGCGTACCCATGGCATACAGCACCTGGCCGTCGGTGTTCGCGACCACCTTGCCGGAAAATGTCTTCAGTGGTGCCAGCGTGGTGCGGTCGAACATGCGGAATACCGTAGGGCGCAGCTGGTCCACCGCGATCCAGTAGCCCTCGCCGGCATCGCAGGCCCACAGCGCCACGCCTTCCGCATCGGCGTCGAAACGCGGCAGGCTGCGCGCGCTGTAGCTGCCTTCCAGGGTGTAGTCGCGCAAGGTGGAGCCGACGCGGCGGTCTTCGTCGGCAATCAGCAGGCGGTCGTGCGCGGCATCACCGGCAATGGATTCCACCATGCGCAGCGCGCCGGCGTCGGTGGTGTCGCCGAAGGCGCCCAGGTAGCGCGATTGCAGCGCGCCGCCGTCGTCGAACTGCACGCCGAAGCGCTTCACGCGTTGGCCCAGTTCGGCCATGGGCGGCAGCTCGCCGGTCTTGAAGTCGGCCATGAAACTGTCGGTGACGAACAGTTCCAACTGGTCCGGGCTGGTTTCGCGCACCCATAGGCCGTAAGGCACGCGCAGCACGTCGGCGCCGATGATGCCCAGCGGGGTGAAGTCCGGCAGCATGAAGGCCTGCACGCGGTGGTTGTCGCGTTCGGCCACGAACAGCACGTCGCCGAACACGGCGATGCCATTGGGGCGGTTGAACTGCAGCGGACCCGTACCCGGGCCACCGACGCTGCGCAGGCGCTCGCCGGTTTCGGCGTCGAAGACGACCAGGGTATGGCTGGACTTGGCGGTGGCGATCAGCCAGGTGCGGCCGTCCTCGGTCGGCCAGACGGCGAGTGAATCAAGCTCGTCGGTAGCGTTGGGGGCGGATACCCAGGCCTCGGCAATGACGGCGTCGACGGCGGTCGTGGCCTTGGGCACCTGCGGCGCGGACGTGTGCCGGAGGGGGGTGCTGGCACAGGCGCTGAGCAGGGCCAGGCACAGGCTACCGATGAGTAATTGCGTTTTCATTGAGGCAATTATGCGGGATGCGATGCGCTTCTTGTTGCGGCCTTTGGTCGCGCGAGGATTGCGAGCGGCATTGGAGTCGCCTTGAAGTCAGGCAAAGGGAGTGGCGTGGGCACTGACTCAAATCGAATGAGGGAACGCGAAAAAGACTGATGAAGCGGGGCAGATGGATAACTACGAATGCTTTATCCAATGGTTTCATCTGCATTGATCTGTGTAAGCGCCCTTGTCCTGCCTGATGCTGCCGACCAGCCCGGGTCCGGTGGAGAGGGCGACTATGCGGGCAGGGGCAGGCCGGTAGCGTGATCCATTTATCGCTTTATCCGAATAAAGCGATTGACATGCCGGAAAACCGCTGGCACTCTGGCTTCACCATCGAGACCGGCAGAGGGACAGGCCCAATGAAGCCGGGGCAGCCAGGTGGCGCGCAAGCGCTGCCCAGGTGCCAAATCCTGCGGGGACCTTAGCGTCTGCCGGAAGATGGTTCGTTCCATGCACCCTGCATGGCGAACGCCGAGCTCCGCGAAGCTCGATGGTTGTAGTCCAAGTTCCCTACTGGATACCGCCATGAGCTTCGCCAGCACCGCCCTGTATGCCGTTCCCGCCCATCCCCCCGTGCCTGCCTATGAGCAGTCTTCGGCTGCCGAGGTGCTGCCTGCGGTGCGCGGCGAGATCGAGATCGCGCTGAACCTGCGCCATGCCGGCGTGCGCACGGTGACCCTGCGCTATGAACTGCTCGGCGCGGCCGGCCTGCCGGTGGTGCTGGTGGCCGGTGGCATCTCCGCACATCGCCACGTGGTGGCCAGCGAAACCTTCCCGGAAAACGGCTGGGCCAACGCACTGGCACAAGCCGGCCGCGCGCTCGACCCTTCGCACCGCCGCCTGCTGGCCATCGACTACGTCGGTGCCGATGGCAAGCTCGACGTGCCGCTGGAAACCGCCGACCAGGCCGACGCCATCGTGCATCTGCTGGACGCGCTGCAGATCGAACAACTGCACGCCTTCGTTGGCTATTCCTATGGCGCGCTGGTCGGCCTGCAACTGGCGGCACGCCATCCTGCACGACTGAACAAGCTCGTCGCCGTCAGCGGCGCCCATCGCGCCCATCCGTATGCGGCGGCATGGCGCGCACTGCAGCGCAAGGCCGTGGCGCTGGGGCAGTTGCAGTGCGCCGATGCGCAAGGCCTGTCGCTGGCGCGCCAGTTCGCGATGCTGAGCTACCGCACGCCGGAAGAATTCGGCGAACGCTTCGATGCCGCGCCCGAAATCATCAACGGTCGCGTGCGTTGCGCCGCCGAGGACTACCTGGATGCGGCCGGCGCGCAGTACGTGGCACGCACGCCGGTCACCGCCTACCTGCGCCTGTCCGAATCCATCGACCTGCATCGCCTCGATCCCGCACAGGTCGGCGTACCCACCGTGGTCGTCGCCGTGGAAGGTGACCGCCTGGTACCGCTCGCGGATTCGGTGGCACTGGTCGAAGGCCTCGGCACCCGCGGCCAGCTGCGCGTGCTGCGTTCGCCGTACGGCCACGACGCCTTCCTCAAGGAAACCGACAGGATCGACGCCATCCTCGTCGGTGCCTTGCGTAAACCGGAACAAAAGCCTGCGGACACGGATCAACGCGGATAGCAGCGGATAAGGCAGTACAGATGCAAAGAGCTTTATTCGCTTCAATCAGATTTGATCCGTGCCAAAGAATTTTCTTCAATTTTTGAGAGCCCTCCTATGACCCATGCATCCGACGCCCCTTGTAGTTCCGCCACCTCCGCAGTGCGCGCCGGCATCGACCGCGACACGGCCTACGGCGCGGTCACGCCGCCCATCGTGCTGTCTTCCAATTTCAGCTTCGACGGCTTCGGCAACAAGCGCCAGTACGACTACACCCGCAGCGGCAATCCCACCCGCGACCTGCTGGCGGAAGCGCTTGCGGAACTGGAAGGCGGTGCCGGTGCGGTCATCACGTCCACGGGCATGGCCGCGATCACGCTGGTGCTCAACGCACTGCTGGAGCCGGGTGATCGCCTCGTCGTGCCGCACGATGCCTACGGCGGTAGCTGGCGCCTGTTCAATGCATTGGCGAAGAAAGGCCATTTCGAACTCATCACCGCCGACCTCACCGATCCGCGCTCGTTCGCCGATGCGCTGGCGCAATCGCCGAAGCTGGTGCTGATCGAAACGCCGTCCAACCCGCTGCTGCGCATCACCGACCTGCGCTTCGTCATCGATGCTGCGAAGAAGGCCGGCGCGATCACCGTGGTCGACAACACCTTCCTCTCCCCCGCGTTGCAGAAGCCGATCGAATTCGGTGCCGACGTGGTGCTGCATTCCACCACCAAGTACATCAATGGCCACAGTGACGTCGTCGGTGGCGCGGTGGTCGCGCGCGATGCGGACACCCACGAGAAGCTGGGATGGTGGGCCAATGCCTTGGGCTTGACCGGTTCGCCGTTCGACAGCTTCCTGACCCTGCGCGGTTTGCGCACGCTGGACGCGCGCCTGCGCGTGCACCAGGAAAACACGCTGGCCATCGCGACGCTGCTCGATCAGCACGCGGCGGTATCCAAGGTCTATTTCCCCGGCCTGCCGTCGCATCACGGCCATGCCGTCGCTGCACGCCAGCAGAAGGGTTTCGGTGCAATGCTAAGCCTGGAACTGCACGGTGGCGAAGCCGCGGTGCGCGCGTTCGTCGATGGCTTGAAGTACTTCACCTTGGCCGAGTCGCTGGGCGGCGTGGAAAGCCTGATCGCGCATCCGGCGACGATGACCCATGCGGCGATGACGCCGGAAGCACGCGCCAAGGCTGGTATTTCCGACGGGTTGCTGCGCCTATCGGTCGGCATTGAATCCACCGATGACCTCATCGCCGATCTGTCGCAGGCATTGCTGCGCGCCGAGCGCGCCGTGGCCAGCGCGGTCGCCGACAAATCCCAGCGCGTGCTCGTCGACGCATGAGCAGCGTGGTGCGCCTGGCCACCGCGCACCGCTCGGTACCGGCGCGCAAACTGGCCTTGTTGGGAACGGGCGTGGTTGGCTCCGCCTTCGTCGCGCGCTACCTGCGCCTGCAGAACGCAGGCTTGGCGTTGCCGGATTTCGCATGGCTCGCCAACTCGCGCGTGTTGCAACCCTGCGAGGGTTTGCCAGGACAAGCGCTGGATGAAGCGCTCGCGTCGTCACTGCCACCGGGCGTGCAGTCACCGTGGGCGGATACCGAGGCGTTGAAACGAGGTGACGTGCTGGTGGATGCGACCGCCAGCGATACCGTGGCCCAGTGGCATGCCGACTGGCTTGGGCGCGGCGTACATGTGGTCACCGCCAACAAGCTGGGCAGCGGCAGCACGCTGGATCGCGCGCAGGCAATCGTGCGCAGCGCGGCGTCATCGGGTACGCGTTATGGCGACAGCGCGACTGTGGGCGCGGGCCTGCCGTTGCTGCGCAGCGTGCGTGAACTGGTGGCTGGCGGCGACCGTATCCATCGCGTGGAAGGCGTGCTGTCGGGCTCGCTGGCATGGCTGTTCAACCACTACGACGGCATGCGCCCGTTCTCGCGCTTCGTGCGCGAGGCGAGGAACGCCGGCTATACGGAACCCGATCCGCGCCTGGATCTTTCCGGTGAAGACGTGCGCCGCAAGCTGCTGATACTGGCGCGTGCGGCTGGACTGCCGTTGCAGTCCGAAGCCGTGCGCGTGGAGTCACTGGTGCCTGCGGAACTCGCAGCCCTTGCGCTGGACGAGCTGGATGGCGGCCTGGAAACATTGGATGCGCCGTTGGCCAACCGCTTCAAGGAGGCGTATCGGAACGGTGCGAAACTACGTTTCCTGGGCCGCTTCGATGCTGACGGCGCCAGCGTGGGACTGCAGGCGTTGCCGCTTGAGCATCCCTTGTGCGGAGGCGGTGGAACCGATAACTGCGTGGCGATCTTCAGTGATCGCTACCGTGAGCAACCGTTACTGGTACAAGGACCGGGCGCAGGTGCGGAAGTGACTGCGGCGGCGCTGCTGGATGACGTGCTGCGCATCGCCAGTTGATACGGTCGTAGGAGCGCCCCATGGGCGCGAGCTTCTACGCATCGTGATCGAAGAGCTCGCGCCCATGGGGCGCTCCTACCAGGATCCGACAATCCTCAGCACTCGATGACGTTGACCGCCAGTCCGCCGCGGCTGGTTTCCTTGTACTTGTCCTGCATGTCGCGGCCGGTGTCGCGCATGGTCTTGATGACCTTGTCCAGGCTGACCTTGTGCTTGCCGTCGCCGCGTGCGGCCATGCGGCTGGCATTGATGGCCTTCACCGCGCCCATCGCGTTGCGTTCGATGCACGGAATCTGCACCAGTCCGCCGATCGGGTCGCAGGTCAGGCCCAGGTTGTGCTCCATGCCGATTTCGGCCGCGTTCTCGATCTGGCTTGATGTCCCGCCCAGTGCCGCGACCAGTCCGCCGGCCGCCATCGAGCATGCGACGCCCACTTCGCCCTGGCAACCAACCTCGGCGCCGCTGATCGAAGCGTTTTCCTTGTAGAGGATGCCAATCGCCGCCGCGGTAAGCAGGAAATCGAAGATGCCTTGCTCGTTCGCGCCCGGGCAGAAGCGGTCGTAGTAGTGCAATACCGAGGGGATGATGCCGGCTGCGCCATTGGTCGGTGCCGTCACCACGCGCCCACCGGCGGCGTTTTCTTCGTTCACGGCCAGCGCGTACAGGTTGACCCAGTCCAACGTGGTGAGCGGGTCGCGCATAGCCGCTTCGGGTTTGCTGGACAGTTCGCGGTGCAATGCCGGGGCGCGTCGCGATACGTGCAAGCCGCCAGGCAGCGTGCCTTCCTCGCGGATGCCGCGCGCCACGCAGTTCTGCATGGCGTTCCATATTTCCCGCAGGCCGGCTTTTACGTCGTCTTCGCTGCGCCAGGACTTTTCGTTCTCGAACATCAGTTGCGCGATGCTCAAGCCGCTGTCGCGTGATTGCGCCAGCAGTTCGTCGCCGCTGTGGAAGGGGTAGGGCAACGGTGTCTCGTCCGCCACGATGCGATCCACCGCCGCGTCGTCCTGGTTGACCACGAAACCGCCGCCGACGGAATAGTAATCGCGCGTGGCGATAATTTCGTCATTGGCATCGAAGGCGGTGAAGCGCATGCCATTGGTGTGGTACGGCAGCTTCTGGCGCTTGTTCAGCACCAGGTCGCGCTTCTCGTCGAAGGCCACCGCATGGCGACCTGAAAGCAGCAGCTTCTTTTCGCCACGGATGCGCAGCAACGCAGCGGGAATCACATCCGGGTCGATCAGGTTGGGAATGTGTCCTTCCAGGCCCATCAGCACGGCTTTGTCGGTGCCGTGGCCGCGGCCGGTCAGGGCCAGCGAGCCAAACACTTCGGCGCGGATGCGCGTCACCGTATCCAGCAGGCCAGGCTCCTCCAGCCAGCGCGCGACGAAGCGTGCCGCCGCCCGCATGGGGCCGACGGTGTGGGAGGAGCTCGGCCCGATGCCGATCTTGAAAAGGTCGAAAGTGCTGACTGCCATGCGGCTATTCTATGCCGTGACCCGGCAATAGACGTCCCGCGCCGCAACACCCGGAGCCGATCCACGTGCCACTAGTCCTCTATCAACGCGATGATTGCCACCTGTGCGACCAGGCTCTGGAGGTGCTGGCGGCGGTGCGCGTGCCCGACTTCGAGAGTGTGTTCATCGACGATAACGAAGCATTGGAGGAGCGCTATGGCGTGCGCGTGCCGGTGCTGCGTAACGATGTCACCGGGGCCGAACTGGATTGGCCGTTCGACGCAACCGGCCTGCAATCCTTTCTTGAAAGCAACAGGCTGTAGGAGCTGCGCAAGCTGCGGCCGGAATGTCTTGAGGCCGCATACCTTCCGCAAGCCCAGGATCAAAAGCTCGCAGCTTGCGCAGCTCCTACAAAAGCTGGCTATTTCTTGGGCTTGAACACGACCTTGGTGCTGACCGCGACTTCATTCGGCAAGGTCTTGGTGTCGGCCCAGTCACCGCCGCCCACGCCGAAGTCCAGGCGCTTCACCGTGGCCTTGCCGTTGAGCACGGGCTGCGCGCCGGGTGTCCAGGTGAAGGTCAGCGTGACCGGCTTGCTGACGCCGCGCAGGCTGAGGGTGCCGTCGGCAGCGTACTGGTTGCCGCCCAGCGCGCGGAATTTGGTGGCGGTATAGCGCGCCTGGGCAAACTTGCCGACGTTGAAGAAATCACTTTCCAGCAAGGTGGAATCGCGGTCGGCATTGCCGGTCTTGGTGCCGGCCAGCGGAATGACCACGTCCAGCTTGGAGTTGGCGAGCTTGGCCGGGTCGAAGCTGAGCGTCGTAGTGAAGTTGGCGAACTTGCCGGTGAAGACTTCGCCGTCGTATTTGCTCGCGAAGGCCAGGGTCGAACCCGGTGCCTGCACATACTCGGCGGCGACGGCGGGTGCCGTGGCCATCATCGCCACCAGTGCGGCGGCGGTCAGGGCGGGCGAGTTGAATTCAATGGTCATGCGGTGTTTCCTCGGGGGAGGTGGCGTGGGTGACAGGTGGATTGCCGGCGGCGGTTTTCCTGCCTCCCGGCAGCATGCGCGTGAGCGTGGCATCGCGCAGGAAGACGTGGTGGTAGAACGCGGCGGCCGCATGCAGGGCCACCAGCGCAACCAACACCCAGAACAACCATTCATGCGCCGCGTGCGAGGCATCGCGTAGCGCGTCGTTCGGTGCGGTCAGCTTGGGTACGTCGAACAGGCCGAACCAGCGGAACGGGCGCAGGCCACTCGCTGAATCGTACAGCCAGCCCGACAACGGCATCGCCAGGATCAGTGCGTACAGCATCCAGTGGGTGACGGTGGCGATGCGTTCCTGCCACGTCGGCGTGCCAGCCACTGGTTTCGGTGCACCGGCATACAGCCGCCAGCCGATGCGCACCAGCACCAGTCCGAGCACCGTAAGTCCCATCGATTTGTGCGCGGTGTACACCCAGAAATATTTCGGTGTCTTGGGCAGTTCGCCCATGGTCAGGCCGACGATGGCCAGGCCCAGGATCATCAGCACGATCAGCCAGTGCAGTGCCTGGCTGACCGGGCCCCAGCGATCATTGGTGTTCTTCAGGGTCATGGCGTGGTGCTCTCTTTGGCGGCATCTGGCGTGGTGGCGTCGGGGGATGCGGCGTCGGGATCGTCGCCGTCGTCGCGACGTGAACGCGTCGCTTCCACTTCCATGCGCAATTCCACGCGGTCGCCGATCACGGATTTCCACGCATCGATGCCGAAGTCCGCGCGGCTGATCATGGTGGTGGCGGAGAAGCCGGCCGTGCGCCGGAAGGGAGGCAGCGGGTGGCGCTTCAGTGCATTGAAGGTGACGTCCAATTTCACTTCGCGGGTCGTGCCATGCAGGGTCAGGTTGCCGTGGACCACGGCACGCTGGGCATCGATGGATTCGACACGCGTGGAAACAAAGGTGGCCGTGGGGAAGGTGGCGACATCCAGCAGGTTGCCGGCCAGGACGGAATCGTTCCATTTCTGGTCGCCCAGGTCGACGCGCTGCAGCGGCACGCTTACTTCCAGCTGCGACGCGCTCCAGTCATCGGGGTCGAACACCAGCCGTCCTGTGCTGCCGGAGACCGTGCCAATGGCCTGCGAAAAGCCAGCGTGCTCCACGGCAAACACGACGCGGGTGTGCACGGGGTCCAGTTCATACGCCGCAGGTGCCGCCCAGGCGCTGGCCGTGGCCAGCAGGCCGTGCAGCAGCGACAGCTGTGCGGCAGCGCGAAGGGTAGGTCTTGGCTTCATGAGGCGGTGATTCTAGGTGGGCGCTGCTGAAGATACCCCGCTTGCACATGCAACGGTCCGTTGCGACGATGCGGGAACAGGGATGCAGGCCGGTGGGGGTAGGGAATGAGTATGCGCGCGTGGATGCTGGCCTTGGCCCTGGTATGCGGTACTGCCCACGCGGCGGTCCCCGAAATCCCGCGTTTCCGCATGCTCGGGCCTGCGGACGGCTTGCCCAATACCACCATCCCCGTGCTGGCCCGCGACCGCGAAGGCTACCTGTGGGTGGCCAACTGGGACGGACTGGCGCGCTATGACGGCGTCGGATTCCGCACCTGGCGGCATGATCCCGACGATGCATCCTCGCTGCCGGGCAATATCGTGCAGGCCCTGCATATCGATGCGCAGGATCGCATCTGGGTGGCCACCGAGGGCGGTGGCCTGAGCATGCTGGACACCCGGCGCACCGGATTCCGCCATTACCGCAAGGCCACGCATCCGCAGATGCTGAGCGACGATGTGTTCGCCATCACCAGTCGTGGCGATACGCTCTGGTTCGGCAGCTATGGCGGCGGGCTCAATCGCCTGGATGCGGATGGAACACTGAGCCACTACGCCGCCAGCGAGACGGATGTCGCCAGCCTGCCCTCGGACGACATCCTGTCGCTGGCCTTCGATGCCAAGGGTCGCTTGTGGATAGGCACCTTGAGCGGATTGGCGGTTCACGACGGCAATGGCTTCAAGCGGATCAACATACCCACGACGGAACCGGTGCAACCCGTCATCTATTCGTTGACGGCGGATGCCGGGCAACTCTGGGTGGGTACGGCTGATGGCGTGTTCGTGCGCACGCCCGCCGATGACTGGCAGGTGCCTGCGTGGTCGCCGATGTTCGCGCGCCCCAATGGCGTCATCGCCATGGTCAACAGCGAGGACGGCCAATACTGGCTGGGTGGCCAGGGTGGACTCTGGCGCACGCAGGGCGACAGCGCGCCGGTGCCGGTGACCCTGGACATGCAGGGTGGGGGTGCCAGTCGCGTGTTGCAGACTTTGTTGCGCCAGCCTGATGCCGGCATGTGGGTGCCAGTACCGTCGCGCGGCCTCGGGTACTTGCGCTCCGATTGGCGTCGCATCGCCACGCTGTCGCAAGCGGAAGGATTGAGCGAGGGCCTGCACCGTGGCATTGCGGTTGCAAGCGCGGGTGGCGTGTGGTTGACCAGCAGCAAGGGTGTGATCGAACGGCTCGACACCGCCACGGGTGAGATAACGCCACTTGCCTTGCATGGGGAGGCGCTCAAGACCCTGAAACTGGGCGTCGTGATGGAGGATCGGCGCCGGCAGTTGTGGTTCTCCAGCCGCGGCGCGCTCATGCGCCTCGACCTTGCCAGCCATGTGTTCAAGCAATGGTCGGGTGATGACCCGGTGGATGCGACGCCTCCCAATGCCCTGCCCATCGACTGGCTGCTGGAAATGCCCAACGGCGATGTCTGGCTGTCGAGCATGGGTGGCGGCCTGCAGCGTCGCGATGGCGTCAGCGGCAAGGTACTGGACAACATTACCGCCGAATCAGGCCATGGCCTTACCGCGACGGATACCGAAGTGATACGCCTGGGTCCGGACGGAGCACTGTGGTTGGCGGGCGCGGAAGGCGTACTGCGTTGGGATGCAGGGGCGCGCACGTTCGTTTCGATCGCAAGTGCGGAAACGGGACGTGTTTTCTCGCTTGCGTTTCAGGATGCGCAAACCTTTTGGTTGCATCGCCTTTCCGGACTGGAGCGTTGGACGAAAGGCGCTAAGGGTTGGACGCGCACGCAACGCCTGTCCGTCGCCGAGGGTGTGCCGGCAGTGGAATCCACCGGCCTGCAAGTCGATGCCAGCAAGCACTTGTGGCTGGGTACGCGGCGTGGTCTGTTCCGCATCAACCCGGACAGCGGCCAGGTACGCAACTTCGGCGTGCGCGACGGCCTGCTCAGCCAGGAATTCAACGACAGCGCCCTGCTGCTCACCCATGACGGCGTGCTGGTGGGTACCACCGTCGATGGCTCGGTGATGCTGCTGGACACGCACTTCAAGGATGCCGAGCCGCGGGTGCCCAACCTGGTGCTGGACAGCATCCAGGTCGGTCGCGAGGAGATGCAGGTCATGTTGCCAGGCGAAGGCGGCTTCGAATTGCAACCTGGCGACCATGAATTGCAGATCAGTGCGCGCCTGCTGTCGTTCGAAGATCCGTTGGCCAACCGCTACCGATCGCGCCTGGTGGGTTTTGACCATGACTGGGTCGACCAGGGCGCCAGCGGTGAACGTGCGTTTTCCTCGCTCCCCGCAGGCGACTATCTGCTGCAGATGCAGGGCTACGATGCGTTGGGCAATGCATCCAACCTGCGCACGCTGCGCTTCAAGGTGTTGCCACCCTGGTGGCGCAGCGCATGGGGAGTGATCCTGTTCATGCTGCTGGGGGTGTTGCTGGTGGCGGGACTGGGTGCGCTGTACCGGCGGCGCCTGCGCCGCCGCAATGCCTGGCAACTGGCCGAGCACAAGCGCGAGATCGCGGAACAGGCATCGCTGGCCAAGACGCGTTTCCTGGCCACGCTGGGCCACGAAGTGCGCACGCCCATGACCGGCGTGCTGGGCATGAGTGAATTGCTGCTGGGCACGCCATTGGACGAGAAGCAGCGCGGCTACACGCATGCGATCCAGAATGCGGGCTCACACCTGTTGCGACTGGTCAACGATGCGCTGGACATCGCGCGCATCGAAGCCGGCAAGCTGGAGCTGCAGCAGCAGGATTTCGATTTGCGTGCACTGATCGACGAAGTGGTCGGCTTGACCGCGCCGATGGCGGAACAGCGCGGGCTTGGCTTTTCCGACGATATCGCAGCGGGCACGCCGCGCGCTTTGCAAGGTGACCCGGTGCGCGTTCGGCAGGTCCTGCTCAACCTGCTGGGCAACGCGATCAAGTTCACCGAAAAGGGCGGCGTGACGCTGCGGGTTTCGCCTTCGCTGCCACAGGGCGTGCGCTTCGAGATCGCCGACACCGGGCCCGGCATCAATGAAGAACAGCAGACGCGCCTGTTCCAGCGCTTCGAACAGGCCGAAGGCGCACGCACGGCCGCACGTTATGGCGGCAGCGGCCTCGGCCTGGCGATCTGCCAGGAACTGGCGCTGGCGATGGGCGGACGCATCGCGGTCGAGAGCACGCAGGGCGTGGGCACGCGCTTCATCGTCGACCTGCCGCTTGAAGAGGCGACGGCCGTACCTTCAAAGCCGTCAACGGGCGTGGTCGATGCCGATGCAATGCCAAGCGGACCGCTGCATATCCTGCTGGTCGAAGACGATGCCACGGTGGCCGATGTCATCAGTGGCTTGCTGCGCGCGCGCGGCCACCACGTCAGCCATGCGGCCCATGGCCTGGCGGCGTTGACGCAAGTGGCTACTTCGCGCCACGACATCGCGCTGCTGGACCTCGATCTTCCCGGGCTGGATGGCCTTGCCCTGGCGCGGCAGTTGCGCGCGCAGGGATTCACTGCGCCGCTGCTGGCGGTCACCGCGCGTGCCGATGCCGAGGCGGAGACGCTGGCGTTCGATGCGGGTTTCGATGGCTTCCTGCGCAAGCCGGTGACAGGGGAATTGCTGGCCAGCGCGATGGCGCGCGCTGCTGCACGGTTGGTCCACTAGCGGTAAGTTTTTGAGAGTTGTATCCGCAAACGCAAACGGGGATTTGTTGATGGCGATCAAGGTTGGGAATGCCGCTGCTTTTCTCGCCGGAGTGTTGGCGGCTACGACAATGCCGGTGTCACTGGCAGGTGACTTATCTACGATCACCGCTGCTGCCGAGGTACCGACAACTCCTTTCCTCGGGGGATTCATAAAGGAAACGCGGGTGATCTACCCTTTGCGCATCGGTGACTGGGAAGCGCGAGATGAACATCTCTACGACGATCAATACTTGGGTGCATCAGTGCGTTACGCACACGTCAGCGAAAAGGATCGCTGGATCGATCTCTATTTCTATCCAGCAGGGGTGCTTCCAGAATCGAGACTGATGCAGGACGTGGACAGCACGCTTGAGGGAATCCGTTCCTCCACAGGCAAGCAGGGCAGTTACAGCGAGGTAGACATTGCTCCAGTGGACGCCCTTTCCTTCGTGGTGGGTAGCGGAAAATCGAAGCAGGAGGTCGCAGCGGGCTCGACGTCCTTGCGCTTGGTACGTGAGGGCAAGGCCTACAGTTCTTCCATGGTGATGGTGATCAAGGATCTCTATTACATCAAGGGCAGGTACAGCGCCGAGGAAAGCGCGCTCTCTCAACGCGACGTAAAGAAGCAGCTCGAGAAGCTGATGCGCGAAGTCGTTCGCAGCGCCACTGTGCGCAGCAGCGGAGATTGCTGGATGGCGCCACCGATCATCGCGCGCCCAGCGCCCTTGGCGACGGATTCACCAGGACGGTTGGCGACCATCAGCCACGACGGCACAATCCATGCCGTGGCTTACCAGGATCGGGTTGAAGCGCTTGACGTCGCATCTCCGCAAGCCATCCTGCTGCAGGCCACCGTGATGGGCATGACGCAGCGCTTGTTGCCTGGCTGCGTGGCACCGGAGAACATGAATCCCTCCGTACCCGAGGGCATGCGCGAATTGCGTTTGGAGTTCCGCGCAGCACCGGTTGAACGCAGCAGTCCATCGGTTCCACTCAGGCCCAGTAGAGCAGGGGTTACGTGAGTGGTTGCCATCGCCGGCCCTGTGCGGCCACCCCGCTCACAGCCCGCTAATCCGACCAGGCTTCCGCGTACACCGTCCTGCGTGTGTCGTCCTGATCCGGGTGCAGCCAGATGCCGCCGACTTCGCTGGTGTCCAGGTACAGGCCCTCGGCTTCGCGTACCAGCGCACAGTCGCTCGATGCCAGAAGTGACGGATCATCCTGGCGCATCCGGCAACGCGATTCGACATGCCGTTGCACGGCATCCACGACCTCTGCGTAAGGCCGGTCCAGCAGGTACTGGCGATCACCCCATTGGTCCGAATCCATCATCCGCACTTCTGCGACTGGCACGCCCGCGAATTGCACGGCGCCGGGTTTGAGGTAAGCAGTGATGACCGTCGCGACCGTATCGAAGCCTTCGACTTCAAGACTCAGGTCATCGCAATCCAGGTGAATGCGATCCACGGCGCGCTTCCACAGGGGATCAAGTTCATCGATGCGCTTGGCGCGGATCTGGTCACAGTCCAATGCCGCTTGGTGGCCGTACGCGTCATGGCGCGGAACATGCACGGCCAGCTCGGGGAAATCATTGCCCGCCAGTTGCAATACCGGGCCGTCTCCTGGCGATGCCGACCATGCAGGTGTGGCCGCGGTCGCCAGCAACAAAGCGCGGACGATGAGGGTGGCCGGGAAGCGGCATTCCATGCGTGGCTCCTGTGATCTGGAAGGTTTCAGCCGCCGGCGCGGGCGGATTGGGCATGCACCGCATCCACCAGCACGCCGACGTGCTCCGGGTTCATGTCCGGCGACATGCCGTGGCCCAGGTTGAATACGTGACCGGAGCCATTGCCGTAACTCGCAAGTACGTTGCCTACCTGCGTACGGATGGCGTCCGGTGAACCGTACAACACCGCGGGATCAAGATTGCCCTGCAAGGCAACCTTGCCGCCGGTACGCC